>NZ_JAGDDW010000013.1:0-140431 GCF_040148665.1 Marinobacter sp. NFXS9
GCTCAAACACCGGTCGCCGAAGACCAGTGCCTCGCGCTCCGGATGGGCCGCGGCCTGACGTTCGAACCGGCGATGCACCGGCTCCGGCTGGCCGTAATCCACCTCGGTGGCATTCCAGTCGGCCAAGCGCCCGCGGTCGCTGTCGGTCAGCAGATCGTAATCACCGATCGCTTCGTCCGGCGCCTCCGCAATTTGCCGGAGCAGACACTCAAACCGGTGGTGGATGCTGGCCACGGTGCCTTCATCAAACAGGTCCGACGCGTAGTTCCAGTTGCCGCCGACTCGGCCATCCGGGAAAGCCCAGGTATGCAAGGCCAGATCGAACTGGGCAGCACCCGCGTCCTGCGGCATCAGCTCGGCATGCAGGCCGGGCATCAGTTCGAAGGTTTCGGCGTCCCGCTGCTGGTGGTTGTAGAGCACTTGGAACAGCGGGTTGTGGCTCAGGCTGCGTTCCGGTTGCAGGTAATCTACCAAGTGTTCGAAAGGCAGGGCCTGATGCGCCTGGGCTTGCTGGGCCACCTCGCGCTCACGGTCCAGGAAGGTGGTGAACGACTCGCTGCCATCCAGCTCACTGCGCAGAACCTGGGTATTGACGAAGAAGCCAATCAGCCCTTCCAGCTCCGACCGTTCGCGCCCGGCAATCGGCACGCCGACACTCAGGTCGGTCTGGCTGCTCAGCCGGTGAAGCAACACCTTGTAGGCAGCGAGCATCACGGTAAAGAGGGTCGTGCCCCGGGCGCGGGCCAGGGCGTTCAGATCCTCGGCCAGCCCGTCATCCAGCGTGAAATGATGGCGCCCGCCCCGGAACGATTGTCGGGCCGGGCGCGGACGGTCCGTGGGCAGTTCCAGGACCGGCGGTTCGTCACCCAACTGACGGGTCCAGTAGTCGAGATCGACTTCACCGGTACCCGCCTCCAGGGCCCGACGCTGCCACAGCGCCACATCCGCGTATTGCAGCGGTAGCGGCGGCAGATCGGAGACTTCCCCAGTCAGGGCCGCGCGGTAGCACTGGACGAACTCCATCAGCATGACCTGGATCGACCAGCCGTCGGCGATGATGTGATGCAGGCACAGCACCAGACGATGATCGTCTTCCGACATCCGGACCAGTACGACCCGCCAGAGCGGTCCCTTGGCCAAATCGAAAGGCTGCTGCGCCACCTCGCGGGCACGCCTCTGGAACATGGCCTCGCTGTCAGCAGACAGTTGCAGGATTTCAACCGGCGCGAGCGGACCGACCACCTGCTGCGGTTCGCCATCGTCGTCCGCCCGGAAGGTGGTGCGCAGACTCTGGTGACGCTGCGCCAGAGTATCGAAGGCGGTCCGCAGGGCGGCCCGGTCCAGCGGTCCCCGCAGCCGGATCGCGCCCGGCAGGTGATAGGCGCTGTTGCCGGGCTCCAACTGGTCGATGAACCACAACCGCTGCTGGGCAAACGAGGCCGGACTGACGTCACCGGCCATGCCCTGCGGGATCGGCAGGGCCGACAGGGTCAGCCCCTGCGCCTGCAGCTTTTGGAGGAAGACCCGGCGCTTGTCGGCGCTCAGTTCCAGGAAGCGGCGTGACAGGGCCATCGCGTTGTCCTGCATTATTCGATCTCCTCCAGTTCACTCATCAATGCATCGAGGTTGTCCAGGCGGTCCTGGTCCAGGGTTTGGCCTTGCAGGCGCGTCACCACATCCGCCATCGCCGCTACGGTAGTGGCCTCGAAGGCTTCGGCCAGCGGAACGGTGACACCCAGGGTGTCGCGGATGCGGGACAGCAGGCGGGTGGCGAGCAGCGAGTGGCCACCCAGTTCAAAGAAATGGTCGTGCCGACCGACGCGGTCCACCTGCAACAGGTCCTTCCACAGTTCGGCAATGCCGATTTCAATGTCACCCGTGGGCGCTTCGAAGGGACGTTCGTCCAGGGTCGGTTCCGGCAGGGCCTTGCGGTCCAGCTTGCCATTGGCATTCAGCGGCAGACGGTCAAGGACGATCAGGTGCGTAGGCACCATCACTGCCGGCAGCTCGGCAGCCAGACGATCCCGCAGGCTTTCCGTCTCCAGGTGAAGACCATCGTCCGCCACGAGGTACGCCACCAGTTGGTTGCCATGGGGCGTTTCCTTGGCCGCCACGACAGCCTGCCGGACGCCGCCGCAGGCCAGCAGGCAGGATTCGATCTCGCCCAGCTCGATACGCTGGCCGCGGATCTTGACCTGGAAGTCCACGCGGCCGGCGTACTCCAGCACGCCTTCGTCGTTCCAGCGCGCGAGATCACCCGTGCGGTAGAGCCGGTCCCCGGGTCCGCCGAAGGGATCGGGAACAAAACGCTCGGCGGTCAAGCCGGGCTTGCCGGCATAGCCCCGCCCCACGCCGGTCCCGCCAACGTACAACTCACCCATCACGCCACGTGGTGCCAGCTCCAATTGGTTATCGAGCACATAAAGGCGGTTGTTGTCGGTCGGTTTGCCGATGGGGATACCGCCACGGGTTTCGCCAACGCTGATCAGCGTATGCAACGCCACGTCATCGGCACACTCCGCCGGACCGTAGGCATTGACCAGTGGGATACGGGGATAGCGCTCGAACCAGCGCTGGGCCAGCTCACGCGCCAATGCTTCGCCGGTGGGCAGCAGCCAACGTAACCCGAGACGCTGATCGGGCACCGCCAGGATGCCCTCGATCACGGCAGGCACACTTTCCAGAACGGTGACGCCACTGTCAGCAACGGCCTCCACCAGACGCTGGGGATCGTGCGTGATCTCGTCCGGAATGATTTCCAGACGACCGCCAAACAAGGGCGCGGTGAGGAACTGCCACACGGAAATGTCGAACCCGGTGGCGGCGGTCTGGGCGATCACATCGCCTTCACCCAGTTCCAGATAAGGCACCTTGGAAAGCTGGTTGTTGAGCATGCCCTGCTGATCGACCATGACACCCTTCGGCTCGCCGGTAGAACCGGAGGTGTAGATGACATACGCCAGTTGATTCATCGCCGGATAGCGGCGCGAATTGGCGTCATTGCCCGTCCGCAACAGGGATTCCAGTGTGATCACCCGGGGCCGCGCTTCGGTTTCCGCCAGGATGGCATCCACCTGTTCCCGACAGGCTTCCGGCGTCACCAGTACCGGCGCCTGACTGCTGTGCAGCATACGCCCGCTACGCGCCGGCGGATGGCGTTCGTCAAGGGCCAGGTAGGCGCCGCCGGCCTTGAAGGCACCGACGATCAGGGTCAGCAGTTCCAGGTTGCGGGGGGAATACAGGGCCACCACCTGGTCCGGCTCGACACCGGCTTCGATCAGGCCATGCCCGACCCGGTTGGCCTGCTGGTTGAGGGCACCATAGCTGAGCTCCCCGCCGTCGCAGCGGGCCACGATCCGCCCGGGATCGGCCAGCGCCCACGCCTCGAACCGCTCCAGCCAGCTCAGGCCCGTCCACTCGGGTTCCCGGTTGCCCTGTCCCTGCGCCAACAGGTCGCGACGCTCGTCTCCGGTCAGTAGCTGCACACCGGTCAACGGCTGTTCCGGCGCCGTCATCAGCTGGCGCAGGATATGCCGGTACTGGTTCAGCAGGGGCTGCATATCGGCGGTCCGGAAGAAACGGGTGTCGTAGCTGAACTGCAACTGGTAGGTCTCACCCGGCAGGATCACCACGGTAAGCGGGTAATTGGTATGGGTCCGGTTGGCCCGCGGGCGGATACCGTATGCTTCGGCGGCCTGCTGCACTTCCGGTCCCATGGGCACGTTTTCGAACACGAACAGGCTATCGAACAGCGCCTCGCCCCGAGGCGTGTCTGCCAGGTGCTGAACCTCCGCCAGGGACAGGTGTTCGTGCTGGCGCATCGCGGCATTGGCGGATTGCAGCGACTGCAGGACATCCAGGCCGGTGCGGGTACCGGCTTCCATGCGGATACGCAGGGGCAGTGTGTTGATGAACAGACCGAGGGTTTCCTCGATACCGTCCAGTTCGGTAGGCCGACCGGCGACGGTGACGCCGAACAGCACATCGTCCTGACCGCCGTGGCGCATCAGCGCCATTGCCCAGGCCGCCTGCATAAAGGTGTTGACCGTCAGTTTGTGCCGGCGGGCCTGATCCGCCAGCTGCGACGTTTCCTCGGCGGTCAGGGACACGGCGACGTCCTCGATAACCGATTTCCCCTGTGCACTGTGCTGGTATGGCAGGGGCGTGACCTCGTTGAAGCCGCCGAGGGTGTCACGCCAGAATTGCCGTGCCTGCGCCTCATCCTGCTGTTGCAGCCAGGCAATAAAGTCCCGGTAGGGGCGTGCCGGGGTCACGATCAGTTCGCGTCCGGCCAGCAGGCTGCGATAGTGATCGAAGAATTCCGCCAGCATCAGGCCACGGCACCAGGCATCGATAAGCGCATGGTGGTGACTCTGGACAATCCGGTAATCCTCCTCGCCGAAACGCACCAGTCGCAGGCGCAGCAGCGGCGGTCGGGTGAAATCGAACCCATCGCGGCGCTCCTGGTCCAGCAAGGCCTCCAGTTCGGCCTCGGCCTGCTCGCGATCGAGATGACTGAGGTCGATCCACTGGGCCGGGGACGGGACGTCCCGGTAGACGATCTGGTGCGGTGTGCCGCCATCGAGACCGTGGAAACCGGTACGCAGCATCGGATGCCGGCGGACGACAGCCTGCCACGCCGCCTTGAAGGCCTCGAAATCCACGGCGCTATGGACGTCATACTGATCCTGCATCAGGTAGATGCCGCTGCCCTGCTCCAGCAGGCTGTGCAGCAGGATGCCTTCCTGCATCGGCGCCAGCGGCAGGATGTCTTCGATGTTGGCGGGGTTATCGAGCGTATCCAGTTGCGCCTGGTCCAGCCGGGCCAGCGGCACATCGGAAGGCGTCAGACCGCCCGCATGCTCCCGGCACCGCTCAATCAGCGACGTCAGCGCCTGCCGGTAGGCCTCGGCCAGGGCGTCGACCTGGGGCCGGTCGAAACGGGATTCGCTGTAGGTCCAGTGGAGGCGCAACTGGCCGTCGCGGACCAGACCATCCACCACCAACGCGTTCGCCATGGGGCCCTCGCTGTCGCGCAGGTCACCAACGGGGCCATCGTCCAGGGCCAGCCCGGATTCCGCGGGGGATTCAAGCTGCCCCAGGTAGTTGAAAGTCAGTCCCGTGCCCGTCAGTGACGGCAGGTCCGCGCCCTGGAGTTCCTTCAGCACGCCATAACCCAGGCCGTCGCCCGGCACGGCACGCAGCGTTTCCTTGGTTTGTTTCAGGGTGGCCAGGGCATCCGCCCCGCTTTCCAGGGCAACCGGATAGAGCGACGTGAGCCAGCCGACCGTCCGACTGACGTCCGGCGCATCCTCCGGCCCGCGGCGACCATGGCCTTCCAGCATGACCACATGGCGGGCCCGGCCGGTCCACTGCTCCAGCGCGGTCGCCAGCGCCGCCAGCAGGGCATCGTTGATACGGGTCCGGAAAGCGCCGGGCACGTCGTTCAGCAGTGCCCGGGTCTGTGACGCATCCAGCATGATATCCAGATGGCCGGCGTTGGCCACGCGGGCCGATCCGTCCGGTCGGGCACAGGGCATGGCCGCCTCATCAACGGTGAAGGTCTGCCAGTATTGGAGTTCGCCGTCGAGACGTCCGTCCGCCAGCGTCTGGTCCAGATAGGCGGCCCAGTCGTGGAGCCCGGTGGTTTCAGCGGCGAGATCGACCGACTGGCCCTGCTGGTGCTGGCCATAGGCCATTTCCAGGTCATCCAGCAGCACGCGCCAGGACACACCATCCACCACAAGGTGATGGGCCGTCAGCATCAGGATCTGCTGACCGTTCGGCAGGTTGGCCAGCACGGCGCGCAATAACGGGCCGTCGGTCAGGTGCAGATTGCGGTGCGCCTCATTGAATGTGGCAAGCATGGCGGCCTCGTCCGCGACTTCCACGACCTGGAGCACATCCTGCGGCACCCGGTCGGTGATCGCCTGGGTCGCCTTTTCCGGATCAAATCGCAGGCTCAGTGCGGGATGGACCCGAACCACAGCGGCCAGCGCTTCGCGCAGTGCATCGGTATCCAGCGGCTCCTGGGCGCGCAGGCGTACCGCCTGGTTCCAGTGATGCCGGTTCGCTACCGGTTGACGGAAAAAGTGCTGCTGGATAGGCGTCAACGGATAGGCCTCGTTGAGCGCCACCGCTTTCACCGACTGCGCAGGGGACGCCTTGGTTTGGACCTCGGCCACCTGCGCCAATTCGGCAATGGTCTGCTTCTCGAACAGTTGCTTGGGTGTCAGGCGAACGCCCTGCTTCCGGGCACGGGCAATGACCTGCAGGCTGATGATGGAATCCCCGCCCAGGCTGAAGAAGTTGTCGTGACGCCCAACCCGGTCCACCGGCAGCAGCGACGTCCACAGGTCCGCCAGGATCGTTTCCACACCCTCCAGCGGCGCGGCGAAGTCCTCGCCCTGCCGTTCCGGTTCCGGCAGCGCCCGTCGATCCAGCTTGCCGTTCTCCGTCAACGGGAACGACGACAACGGCAGGATGTGGGCGGGCACCATATAGTCCGGCAACTGCTGTTCCAGCGTTGCCCGCAGCGCGTCCACGTCCAGTGCGTCTGCCAACGGATAGGCGACAAGCTGGCCGTTGTCATCCAACTGCACATGGGCGTCGGACACCCCGGCAAAGGCCCGCACCCGCTGGGCCACCTCACCCAGGGAGACGCGGTAGCCCCGCACCTTCACCTGGTCGTCCTGGCGGCCCAGGAACGCCAGCCGGCCGTCCTCCAATCGTTGGGCCTGATCGCCGGTGGCGTAGAGACGCTGGCCCGCGTGATCCGGATCGGCCATAAAGACCTGGGCGGTCTGTTCCGGCAACCCGAGATAGCCCCGCGCCAGTCCGGCGCCACCCAGCACCAGTTCCCCACGGGCACCCTGCGGCAGCAGCAGGCGCTCGTCGTTCATTATTTGCGCCCGGATATTCGGCAGCGGTTGCCCTAACGGCACAGTGTCTGTCGTCTCGCCCGTGGTTTCCGTAACCAGGACACCGACGGTGGATTCGGACGGGCCGTAGTGGTTGAACACGCGGCAATCGGAGTTCAGGGCCCGCACCTGATCCACCAGCGAGGCCGATAGCGCTTCGCCGCCCAGGACCAGCGCGGTGCGTGGTAATACCCGCGCCGGGTCCTCCGCCTGCAGCAAGCCGGCAAGATGCGTCGGCACAATCTTGAGCACATCCACCCGATGGCGTGCCATGTATCCGGCGAACGCTTCGGCGTCCATCACACGGTCCGCGCTCAGCAGATGCAACGTGCGCCCGGTGCAGAGCGCCCCGAACAGGGTGGTATGCCCCAGGTCCGCCGCCACGGTGGACACCATCGCCATGCTGGCCGTTTCCGGCAAGGCCAGGGTGCGCATCACACCCTGCACGTAGTTGGCGATGGCGCCGTGACTGACCACCACGCCTTTGGGCGTACCACTGGTTCCGGAGGTATAGATCAGGTAGGCCGCCTGGTCAGGGTCGATGGCAACGCGCACCGGCTCTGACGCCGTCAGGCGCCAGTCGGCGTCAGCCTCGAATCCTATACGGACACCCTCGAAGCCGGGCACGGGCGCTTCCGCCAGCAGCACGGGCGCACCGCAATCCCGCAGCACAAAGGCCTGCCGCTCTGCCGGCCATTTCGGGTCGAGCGGAACGAAGGCGCCGCCGGCCTTGAGTACGGCGACAACCGCTACGGCAAATTGCGGCGACCGATCCAGGCAGAGCCCGACCGGCACATCCGCGGTCACGCCCCGCTGTCGTAGCGTTCGTGCCAGCCGGTTGGACACGGCTTCCAGCCATTCATAGCTGTAGGCGTCGTCCTCGAACTGCAGCGCCTGGCGTGGCGCACTGTCTCCGATGTGCGACTGCCAGAGCGCCACCAGATCCGTATGGGGGAAGACCACCTCCTCACCTTCCAGAACCGATGGCGGAGCCAGCAGATCGAACGCGCCCAGGGAGCGGTCGGGATCGGCCGTTACCTGCTCGGCCAGGCTCACCAACTCCTCGGCAAATCGGTCGATACGCGGCGCGTCGAACAGGTCACAGGCGTAGGTGAGGACACCTTCGATTCCGTCGGCGTGATCGGTGATGTCCAACCCCAGATCGAAGTGGGCAGCGTCGTCATCCCGCTGACGCATGGCCAGGGTCAGGCCCGGCAGTTCCAGATGGTCGGGTAACGGCAACTGCTGGGTGAACTTCACCTGGCACAGGGGGTTGTGGCGCAGGTTGCGTTCCGGCTGCAGCGCTTCCACCAGCTGATCGAACGGCAGGTCCGCGTGGGCCTGGGCACCTTGGGTCATGGTGCGGACGTTGGCCAGGAAGTCCCGGAAACTCAGGTCCGCCCGGGGCTGGCTGCGCATCACCAGCGTGTTGACGAACAGCCCCACCAGCCCTTCGGTTTCCGGCCGCCCCCGACCGGCCACCGGCACGCCGACCCGCAGGTCCCGTTGGCCGGTGTAGCGGTAGAGCTGGGTCTTGTAGAGCGCCAGCATCAGCATGAACAGGGACACGCCTTCGGCACGGGCCCGTTCGTGCAGACGACGGCTGAGGGATTGCGGGAAGCGGAAGCTGACCCGTGCCCCCCGGTGACTCTGCGCGTCCGGCCGTGGCCGGTCGGCGGGCAGGGTCAGGACAGGCTGCTCATCACCCAGTTGTTTTTTCCACCAGGCCAACTGGCGTTCGCCTTCCCCGCCGTCCAGGCGATCACGTTGCCAGTGGGCGTAGTCGATGTATTGGACAGGCAGTCCCGGCAGGTCCGGCTCGCGACCGTCCACAAACGCGGTGTAGAACGCCGCAAATTCCCTGACCAGAACCTGGGCGGACCAGCCGTCCGCAATGATGTGATGAATCACCAGCACCAGGCGGTGATCCGTTTCGGACAGTTTGACGAGGTGCGCTTGCCACAACGGTCCGGTTTCCAGATCCATGGACCGGCCGACCCAGCTCCGGTTCAGCCCGGTCAGTTCGTCGTCCGGGGCATCGCTACCGGACAAGTCATGGCGCTGGAGGGAAACCGGCTGCGGGTCCAGAACCGACTGGATCGCTTGCTGGTCGGCATCCTCACCGAAGACGGTGCGCAGGCTCTCATGGCGAGCGGCCAGGGCATCCAGGCTCTGTTGCAGTGCCTGCTCGTCCAGTCGGCCGCGCAACTGCCATTCGCCAGCCAGGTGATAGGCCGTCGAGCCGCCTTCCAGCCGGTCGAGAAACCACAGCCGCTGTTGGGCATGGGATTGCACCGGGGTTGCATCCGCCGGTCTGCGAACCAGCGCTTCGTTGCGGCCCCCGTGGCGCTGCTCCGCCACCCAGGCGGAGAAATCCGCCAGTCGGGGACGCTCGAACAGCGCCCCCGGATCGAGATCAATACCCAGCGTCTGGTTAAGCCGGGACACCACCTGCATCAGGCCAACGGAATCGCCACCCAGGGCAAAGAAATGATCCTCCGGCGCCAGACTATGCTGCTTCAGCACCTCCTTCCATGCAGCAACCACCTCCGGCAGCAACCCGGTCGCCGGATCCGTACCGGAGCGGTCGGCGTCCAGCAGACGCCCCTGCTGCCAGGCTGCATAGATCGCCAACTGACCGCGCTCCCAACCCGTCCGGCAGGCCGAACGCTGCAACTTGCCGCTGGTGGTGCGCGGGAGAGTGCCCGGCTCCAGCAGCAGGATCAGTTGCGGCGCAACCTGGAGCTGATCGGTCAGGGTTTCGACGATGGTCGCACAGATAATCTCCGGCTTGACCATCCTGCGGACGCTGCGACCGATCTCCAGGGCCAAACCGACACCTTCGGCGCCGTCTGCATCCCGGGTGGCAAACGCGGCAATCCGCCCCTGCCGCAGCAATTCCAGCTCCCGCTCCAGGGTCGCTTCGATATCCTGGGGATAGAGATTCTGGCCGTTAAGGATGATCACATCCTTTTGTCGACCGGCAATAAACAGGTCATTGCCTTTGGCAATACCCAGGTCACCGGTGCGCACCCAGCGCTGACCGTCGGCTTCCACAAACGTCGCCGCCGTAGCTTCAGCGTTCTGCCAGTAGCCTTGCGCCACACTCGGCCCGGCCACCCAGATTTCCCCGACTTCGCCCTCGCCGACAACAGAACCGTCCTGGGTATCGACCAGCCGGATCGCGTGATCCGCATCCGCCCAGCCGCAGCCGATCAGCTTGCTTTGCCGCGCCGCAGCCTGGGCCGGGCCAGCCGTCATTTGCCCGGCGTCAAAACTGAATTCCCGGATCTCGCCATTAAACGCATGGGAGCTGACAAACAGGGTCGCCTCAGCCAGACCGTAGCTGGGCGCCAGGGATGCATCCCGGAACCCGGCAGCGGCAAAGCGCTCAGCGAACAGCGCCAGGGTCTGCGGCCGGATCGGCTCGGAGCCGGTAAACGCCATTCGCCAGTGGGACAGGTCAAGGCGGGCAATGTCCTCGTCCCGCAGCCGTTCGGCACACAGCCGGTAGGCAAAATCGGGCCCGCCGGAGAAGGTTCCCTGGTAGCGACTGACCGCCTCCAGCCAGCGCGCCGGCCGGCCCAGGAAGAACTGCGGCGTCATCAGGTTCACGCTGTGTCCGTGAAGGATCGGCAACAACAGGCCCGCCATCAGCCCCATATCGTGGAACAACGGCAGCCAGTTGACCCAGACGTCGCTGTCGCTGGCGCCGAAGCCGTTGGCCATGGCCCGCTCGTTGGCCATCAGGTTGGCGTGGGAGACCATCACCCCCTTCGGCGCCGAGGTGGAGCCGGAGGTGTACTGCAGGAAAGCCAGATCGTCGTGATGGATACGGTGCGACTGCAACGCCTCGCTGTAGTCCAATGGGACCTGATCCACCGCGACCAGTTGGCCACCCTCTGCCAGCACCGGTTGCAACTGCCCCCGGTAGCGTTCCAGGTCCGCCGACAGCCCGAGCACCGCCTTGGGCTTGGCATCCCGCATGATGCCCACCAGCCGGTCCAGGTAGGCCTGGCGGTTGTTTTCCGGTGGGAATGCCGGCACGGCAATGGCGCCCGCCTGGAAGCAGCCGAAGAAGGCCGCTGCGAAATCCGCCCCACTGGGCAGCATCAGCAGACAACGCTCACCGGCCACCAAACCCAGATGGGATTGCAGATACGCCGCCAGCGCACTCGACTGCCGGTACAGCGTGTCGTAAGTCGTGACTCTGGGCGGCCCGTCGTCCTGCTGGATATGCCGGATCACCGGCGCATCCGGCCGATCATCCGCATAATGCGCCAGGACGTCTGCAAAATTGGGGAAGGATTGCGGGTCTTTGCTCATGGTCTCACCTGCCAGCAGGGGTCAATGCATGCTCAGGCGCCGGAACGGCGCCATCAGGGTTCGGAATCGTCGGCTCAGAGGACGGAGGTCAGGCTGGCCTCTTGATCAGCCCGTGCCGTGGCCGCTGCCGTGCGCCCCAGGAAGATCGATTCGAGGATTTCCTGCGAGCGCACCGCCAGTACCGACAGCAGGGTATCGCTCAAGCCATGGCTGACTTCACAGCAGCCCTGCAGGTAAATGCGCGATTCACTGTCCTTGAGCTTGAGGCGGTAGTGGCGGTCCGGCGTGAAGCTCTCGACATGATCGCCCAGTCCGGCCAGCAGCTCATGGTGCTGGTCGCGACGGTAGCCGGTCGCCAGGACCACGGCGTCGACGTCGTGGACGGATTCGCGGTTGTCCGCCAGATCGCGCAGGGTCAGGTGCAGACCGCCCTCACCCGCATCCACGTTCGTGACTTCGCGGCGGGCCAGCATCTGGTGACGCTCCTCGCCACGCAGCTTCTGCAGGTAGAACAACTGGTAGATGCGCTCGATCAGCTCAAGATCGACGACGGCGTAGTTGGTGTTGCGGAATTCGGTCAGCAGCTCCCGGCGGCGTTCTTCACTCTGCCGGAAGATCTGGTCGATAAAGGACGGGTTGAAGATTTCGTTGACGAAGGGACTGTCGTCGGAGGGCTTCAGCGCTGTGCCCCGCAGGATCAGGGACGCGTCCACCTGGGGGAAACGGGTGGTCAGGTCCTCGAAGATTTCAGCCGCACTCTGACCACCACCCACCACGGCCACCCGGGCACGCCGACCGGAGTCCGCCAGCAGGGTTTCGATCCGCCCACGGTACTGGGAGGAATGCAGTACCCGCGGGTCTTTCACGCCTTCGAATGCCGCCGGTACCTGCGGTGCACCGCCCATGCCCAGCACCAGGTTACGGGCGCGTCGTCGGCGGATCTCACCATCCGCATCCCGGGACAGCACTTCGACCCCGGTCAACTTGCCGTCTTCCAGAAGAGGCTCGACGGCCTGTACATGCTGACCGTAATGGACCTGGTCATCGAACTGGGACGCCGCCCAGCCCAGATAATCATTATATTCCTCGCGGGTCGGGAAAAAGGTCTGGATGTTGATGAAATCCTCCAGACGGCCCTGTTCCTTCAGGTAATTGATGAAGGTAAAGCGACTGCGCGGGTTACGCAGGGTAGCCAGATCCTTGAGAAACGAGATCTGCATGGTTGAACCGTCAATCAGCATGCCTTCGTGCCAGTTGAACGCCGGCTTGCGCTCCAGGAAGCACGCGTCGGGCGAGCGCGCGCCCTGCGCAAATTCCCGGGTAGCTATCGCCAGGGCCAGATTGGACGGGCCGAACCCGACGCCTAAATAGTCATGGATGTGACTCATCACCTTTCTCCCGTAGTCGTGAACTGAGGTCGAATCCCTTGCTTTCCCGCCCGGGGTCGGATGGCACCAGACCAAAAAGCAAATAATTCTCATTTACAGACGTTCAGGGAGAAGCGGTGTTTAAAGGAATATTGAAAAGGAGTCTGTTGCGGGAAAGGACAATGAGACCAGGCTGACCGGAACAGCCGGTCCATACAGAACACAGGGCCCTGAAACCCTTCGCGACCTATAGCAAGGAGCACTGAAGGTGCCGGATGACACCTTCAGAAACCAGGTCCATTAACCTGCCGAACTGACCGCCCGAACCGCGTCATCGCTCACCTGCCGGCGCTGTTCGCCGGTCAGTTCGATCAGTTGACCGTTGTCCATCTTCAAAAGCCGGTCGGCCTGATCGAAATAGTGGTCGTCGTGGGTAATGGCAAAGATCGTCTTGCCGCGTGCCTTCAGCATGGGAATCAACTCTCGGTAAAACAGGCGCCGGAACAATGGATCCTGATCGGCGGCCCACTCATCCAGCAGCAGGATATCCCGCTCTTCCAGCAGTGCCAGCAACAGCGCCAGACGCTTACGCTGCCCCTGTGACAGGCGCGTGTCGGCGATGCGCCCATCCGCAATCTGCGCCTTTTCCCGCATGTGAAGCTGATCAAGCCAGTGGGTGACCTGGTCCGAGTCCGCATCGAGACCTTGATCGGCAATCAACTGATCAAAGAGATAGAAATCGGTAAACACCGAGGCAAACAGCCGGCGGTAGGCGGACCAACCGTCACCGTCGACAGCGACGCCATCCAGCAGGACGTCGCCGGATTGCGGGCGATAGAGCCCGGACAGCAACCGTGCCAGTGTCGACTTACCGCTGCCATTGCCGCCCACCAGGAACACCACCTCACTGCGCCGCAGGGTCAGGTTGACCGGCCCCACGTCAAAGCCCCGCTCGCCCTCCTGCGCCGGATAGCGGTATTCCGCGCCGGCCAGTTGAACTTCCTGCCAGTCACCGTTGGGATTGAACATCGGCTGGTCGAATCCCGGGGAGTACTCGGCCAGGGCCAGGGTGTCCAGTTTGTCCAGCGACACCCGAGCTGACATCATCGATGGCAGCGATGCAACCGCTGAGACCAGCGGCGTCCGCATAAACAGGATGGTCAACGCGTAGGTCGATGCCACCGCCGTGTTCGCCCAACCCAGACCATTGGCCAGATAGAACGACAGACCGATGGTCCCGAGTACCATGATGTTCGCCCAGTTGCTGGCGATGCTGTGGTAGCGATCCGCCAGGGTGACGTGGCGGCGATAGGCATCAGCGCTGACGTCGAACTCATCGTCATAATAGCGCCGAGCCCGATCACGATTCAGGGCCAGCTCCTTTCGCCCCTCGATGGCGGCCTGATAATCCTGATAGATACGATCTTCCGACTCCCGAAGCAATTGCAGATGGCGGTTCAAGCCTTTCACCAACACCCAGCCGACACCCAGGGTGAACGCCATCCAGAGCAAGGTCATGCCAAACAGCGGCAGCGACAGCCAGGCCAAATAGACGAACGCCGCAACGCTCAACGCCAGGCCATACATCAACTCCGGCAAATGTACGAACGCGAGGGTGATGTTGCGGATATCGCTGGAGAGGCTCGCCAGTATATTCGCCCCTCCGATGGCTTCCAGCCGTTCGATACCGGTATCCAGCACCCGCTTCACAAGCGAGCGTCGCATGGCGTAGACGAAGCGGTGACCGATCGCCGTCAGGGCCACCTGGGCACCGGACGCCATCACCAACAAGAGCAACAACAGTCCGCCGAATTGCCAGAGGATGCCGTCGAGATTCTCCGCAGCCGCCAGCATTTTCTGGTTGATAAAGGCAATCACCGCCACGCTTAACAAGGCGCTGGCAATGCTCAGTAATAACGAGCCCCCGAGCGCGCCGGGGTTGTGACTGAAGATCAGTCGGATCAAACGCATGATTATTTTCCTGGTCCGGACATTCAGGCCGTCTGGCCGGCTTCCAGCCGACTGCGGCAGTGGGCGAGGGTATCCCGTAGCATGAAATTCACCAGTGTTGGCGAGACCCCCAGGCGCTGGGCCACATCCCGCTGAGTCTTACCCTCCAGTCGACTCATCACCAGTACCCGCTGCATCCGTGCCGGCAGCTCCGCCAGCGCTGCCACCACCTGTTGCAGGGCGTCGCTGCCGATCATCCGCTGCTCCGGTGACGCTGACGGTGGTGCTGGCTCCTGCGTCATCAGACTGCTGCAGGCGCTGTGACGCTTTTCCAGTGACAGGCGACGCAACCGGTCAATCGCCAGATTGCGCACCACCCGGAACAGGAACCGCCCCTCGTCGCGTACGTCCGGCCCCGCGCCCTGCTCCCAGAGCTTGAGGAAGGCATCCTGGACCACATCCTCGGCCCGCGCACGACACCCCATCATCGCCTGGGCCGAATCGATCAGCGGCCGCTCGTACTCACGGTAAGCGGCCAGCAACCGCCTGCGCTGTTCTCCCAACTCGCCCCGTCCGAGCGGATCTACACCCAGACGACACCCCCGCTGATATGCCAACTCTTTTCTATAGGAACCCATAAATCCATCCGTGGGCTTCGAATTTATTTAATGATAATTATTATCATTTAACTTCGTATTACAATACGTAGCTGTAAAAGTCATATGAGCGGGTGGGTTTTGACGAGAAATTTTGGCTCTGGAAGGGTTGACAGCTTCAGCCAAAATCCCGAGAATACGCGCCTCGTTGAGAGCCCTTCTGGCCTCACAACGAGATGGCAAGGTAGCTCAGCTGGTTAGAGCACAGCACTCATAATGCTGGGGTCGGCGGTTCGACTCCGCCCCTTGCTACCATTATTCAAAAAAAGGCCCCTCGCGAAAGCGAGGGGCCTTTTTTACGTCCGAAGGAACGCGAGTTGAACCGCCAAATGCGGATTCAACCGGAGTACGCCTGCCCCTCAATCAGCCACGTCATCCCCAACCGCCAGACAGATCCGGTCCCGGCCCCCGGTCTTGGCCCGATACATCGCCTCATCCACCCGATTCACCAGCGTGTCCCGGTCGTCGTCGCTGCGGGCAATGGCCAGTCCGATGCTCATGGTCAGCTCGACAGGCTTATCCTTCGGGGTAAAGTCGGCCGCACGCAGGTTATCCGCCAGGCGCTCGAGAAAATTCAGGGCGCCTTCGAGGTCGGTTTCGGGCAGCAGCATCAGGAACTCCTCTCCGCCCCAACGAGCCGTGATGTCGGTGGTCCGGGTGAGTTCGCAAACCGTGTCGGCAAACAGTTCCAGCGCGGCATCGCCGGCGGCGTGGCCGTGTTTGTCGTTGATGGCCTTGAAGTGGTCGAAGTCGAGTAGCGCGACGGCCAGGGCGTTGCCGTAACGTCTGGAGCGATCCAGTTCGGCGTTCAGGCGTTCTTCCATATAACGTCGGTTGAACAGGCCGGTCAGGGAGTCGGTACGCGCAAGCACTTCCAGTTCCAGCCGGGCCTGTTCCAGCTTGTGCATATCCTCCCGCCGGGCCAGTTCATGCCCCACCCACTGGGCAAACAGGCGAACCAGTTCGATATCCTGGTTCGAAAAGGGGCTGGTCGGTTCAGGGCTGGAAAAGTTCAGGGTGCCATAGCGCTCGCCGTCCACGAAGATGGTCGCGCCCAGATAGGCTTCCAGCTGGAAGTTGATGTAGCAGGGGTGCGTGCGCAGATCGCTTTTGCTGGCATGATAGAAACCGCGGACATCCCCGACGTTGAACACGTGGCTGCAGTAGGTTTCGGCAAAACGGAACGTCATCCCCGGGTGCAGGGCGTTGCCCGGATCGATGGCCCGCATGACGGTGTAGGTGTCGCCCTCGATACGGCTGAAAATACCAATTGGCAGTCCGAAATGTTCCGTGCCGAGCCGCAGGATGGCGTCGACCCGCTCGTCGAAATTCAGTTCGCGGGATGTGGTGATGGCGTGCAGCTGACTCAAGGTCTGCTCGGTCACCAGGCGGTGGGTGACGTCCCGGATGAAGGTCAGGAAAACAAGGTGCGCCTGTTCCGGGCTGTCTATGGGGCCAATCAGGGTTTCGCCATCGAAGCCGTGACCGCTTTTTCGCCGATAGTGAACGATCACAGTCTCGTCTTCCGGATCGGCCTCCGTGTCGAGAGAACCGGTATTCTGGACGTCGATGGCATCGTCCGGATCGGCGTAGAGCATCCGCATCTTCTGCCCGGCCAGCTCGGCTTCGTCGTAACCGAAGATCTCACAGGCCTTACGATTGACCATCACGATCCGTTGTTCGGCGTCCGCCGCAATCACGGCCACGTCCATATTGGCAAAGACGAATGGCAGCACACCACCCAGTGCGGACAACGAGGTGCCCTGGAATACGGATGTCAGTGGCATAGACAACACTCCCGCCCACACGCCATCCTCTCTGGCCACTCGGAGCGGTATCCATACTGCTGCCCGGTTATTGTTTGATGATCGGTCAAAACCGACAACACGTGATGCATTGAAGACCCTGTCAGTATATCGCATATGAACATATCGGCTTGCATTTGGCGCTTCTGCAAGTATCCGGCCACGCCATGTACGCGTGGTCTGGGTTTGCGATCGCGGTAAAACTACGCATTCACCTCTTCCGTGCGAATCGCTAAAAAGGCAACATTCAACGCTTTTGAGGACGACCTCTCCCAGTCTGGGACTCGAATGCGGGACGACCCGCTTTGTCTGGAGCCCTGCCCTGCCATGCGCACGCCCAAAGACCGGATTCGGCAAGCCGTCAGTTTTGAAGTGATTGGCTTGTTCCTGGTCATTCCACTGGCCTCCTGGGCCTTCGACCTGCCGGTCAGCGACACCGGCGTTCTCGGCCTGATCGGTGCCTCCCTGGCGACCGGCTGGAACTATGCGTTCAACCTGCTGTTTGACCACGGACTAAAGCGCTGGAGAGGTACGACCCGGAAGAGCTTCCGGATGCGTCTGGTGCATGCGATCAGTTTCGAGGCGGGGTTGATGCTGGCGTTTCTGCCCATTGTCGCCTGGTGGCTGGAGGTGGGGCTGGCCGAGGCGCTGGTGATGGATTTGTCGTTCGTCCTGTTCTACCTGGTTTATGCCTTCGTGTTTACCTGGGCGTATGACACGGTCTTTCCGGATCCGGATACCACGCCCACGCCAGCATCTCGTGAAAACACCGCTTCCCTGTCGTCATCAAGGTAGAAAACCGGGGGCCATCGCCCCCGGTATCACACATCAGCTTCCTTCAGGAAAGACGCGGCTCCAGTCCTTCTTCATATCGATCACCACCCAGCCTCGTTCGGACGCCTCGTCCAGCGCCTTGTCGAGTTGGCCGATGTGGGACTGGCGGTCGTAGGCCCACTCGCGGTCGGCGTCGGTGTGATGCAGCAACACGCCCAGGCGCGGCACCTGATCTTCTTTGCTGCGCGGGATGGTGGTGTACTGCAGCATCTGCAGATCGCCATCGGAGTTGCCGACGGCCATGATCGGGCGACGACCGATCTGGCGATAGATGCCAACAGGTTTGCCTTCCTTGTCGTCCACCAGAATGATGTTGCCGGTCTTGACGATCTCCGGCACGCCATCGCGCATCTCAAACTTGGCATCGCTGGTGGTGCCCATCACCTGTTCCGGCGGAATACCGTAGGTGTCTTCGGCAAATACGCGAATGAAGTCGACACCACCGCCGGAGACGATGTAGGTCTTGAAGCCATTGGCGCGCAAGTAAACCAGCAATTCCAGCATCGGCTGGTACACCATCTGGGTGAACGCCCTGTTTTTGGTGGGGTGTTTGGCGGTGGCGAACCAATCGGTCACGGAATCCTGGAAGGCTTCTGCGGTCACGTCGGCATGGGCCGTCAGCAGCACTTTCATCACGCCCTCCATACCATTGGCCATCAGCCCTTTCACGTCACCATTGATAGCGCTCTTGAAGGGTTCGGTGGTTTTCCAATCGGGATGATCCGGCGCCATCTGGCGAATCCGGTCCAGGGCGTACAGAGCCTGGAAGTAAACCGGCTGCTCGGCCCAGAGCGTGCCGTCGTTATCGAAGGTGGCCACACGCTCGGCCGGCGGCACGAAATCCTTCGAGCCCTTGTCGGTCACTTTCTGGACGAAACCAACGATAGCCGATTTGGTCTGGCCATCGTTCCACGATACCAGCGGATCACTGTCGGCCGCTTGAGCAACGCTGCAACAGGATAAGAGAAAGAATACAAAGACAATACGGAACCATGGGGTCTGCATAAGGCTCAGCCTCCAGAAATGTGAAGACTGCCGACAATCCTGATACGTCATCTGGCGATGAAAGCAACCCACCGCCGCCTTCACTGGCAGCACAAGTATTCAGTGTAGTCCTTGTTGATGGGACTGCCGATGAGATGAGTCAGCTCAGCCACCACCCATATGCAAACTTTTGCGTCACATTGATCCAAATCAATGCGCCGGACAGTAGAGTGGTTATTAATCCCGCCTTCACTGAGTCGCATCAGCAACCATTTGAAACACTAACGACAAAAGGTTGCAGTTATTCGCTTTCCAAACCTATTGGGCATTACTAGAGTGTCGATAAAGAAGGCACCATCGTGCGCCAGAGTGTCTGGCATTGTGCGAACCCGATAAAAACGGCCCTGGTGGGCCAAGCGCTGTTGTCTGGAGAACCGTCCGTGAATGCTTTTCTGAACCAGTTTTCCCTGAAAACCAAAATTGTCGGGATTGCCGTCACCATCCTGATCATCTTCCTGGCCAGTTCCGGCTACGCCCTCTATGCCATTTCCGGCATCGGCAAGGAACTGGCCCTGGTGTCGGACAAGGACATCCCCCTGGCCGGCTCACTCTCCCGCATCACCGAGCACCAACTGCGCCAGACCATCGCCTATGAGACGGGCTATCGCGCGGCACTCTCCGGTGACGGCGGCGACGAGACCCTGGCCATGGCACGTGATCGCTTCGATGCCCTTTCCCAGGAAATCGATGAAGAGATTCGCCAGGCCCGGACCATGGCGGCGGATCCGGGTGCAGGCGCAGACACCCGGTTGCGGCAGGAACTCGGCACCGTGCGCCAACAACTCAAGGATATTGCGTCGGCCCATGATCGATTTGAGCAGCATGTGGATCAGGCGTTCGCGGCTTTTGCAGCGGGCGACATGGAACGGGCTGGCAACCTGACCGACGACATCGACCGAGCCGCCAGCCAGCTGGACGATGGACTGGGAGCGCTGCACGAGGACGTAGCCAGCTTCACCCAGCGCAGCGCCCAAGTGGCGGAAGGGCACGAGCAGGCGGCGCTGGGCACCCTGACCACGCTGATTGTCGTCAGTACCCTTGTGGGGCTGCTGGTGAGCTGGGTGGTGGCCAACGCCATTGTGCGAGGTATCCGCCGGGCCATCGTCACGGCGTCCGGCGACCTGACCCAGGAAATCAATGTGGACAGCAAGGACGAAGTCGGTGAGCTGTTGCACGCCATGAATGGCCTGCGCCAGAAACTGCTCGACATGATCAGCCAGATCTCCGCCATCACCGCGCAGCTGGCGGCCGCTTCCGAGGAAATGGCGGTGATCACCGAACAGACCAGCCGGACCATCGACGAGCAGTCCTCGGAAACCGAGCAGCTCGCCACCGCCATGAACGAATTGGCCAGCACCGCCCAGGACATCGCCCGGAACATCAGTGACACCGCCCAGTCGGTCAACGAGGCCAGCGATCACGCCAACGGCGGCCGGGCCACGGTGGAAAAAAGCATCCAGGAAATCTCGAAACTGGCGGACGACATCGAGACGTCGGCCCAGGCCATTCGCCAGCTGGAGGAAACCAGCACCACCATCGGCAATGTGCTGCAAGTGATTCAGGCGATCGCCGAACAGACCAACCTGCTGGCCCTGAATGCCGCCATCGAGGCAGCCCGGGCAGGCGATCAGGGGCGCGGCTTCGCCGTGGTGGCGGATGAGGTGCGGGCGCTGGCCAGCCGGACCCACGAGTCCACCAAGGAAATCGACGACATGATCCACCAGCTGCAGTCGGTGTCCCAGAAGGCGGTCGCCTCCATGGACAGCAACCGCCAGCAGGTCAGCCGCACGGTGGACTACGCGTCCGAGGCCGGTTCCCAGCTCACCACCATCACCCAAGTGACGGCACGCATCCAGGACATGACGCGCCAGATTGCCAGCGCGTCGGAGGAACAGGTAGGCGTGACCGAAGAAATCAACAAGAACATCGTGCAGCTCAATACCATGTCGGAGCAGACGGCCCAGGGTGCAGAGGAAACGGCGACTGCCGGCCAGGATCTGACGCGGATGGCCAATGAACTGCAGTCGATCGTCTCGCAGTTCCGGGTCTGAGCATCATCCACCCTTGAACAGAAAAAGCCCGGGGCCATTCGGCTCCCGGGCTTTTTGTGACGCCTTGATTGGCCTGACGACGTTGGCCCCCCGCCTCAGGGCGCGGCCAGATCATCCAGACCCGTCACGGTGAAGGCGCCGCTGGAGCCGTAATCAGCCGCCTCTCGGGCCACCGCCGTATAGACGCCCCCGTTTTCCAGCGTCACGGACACGGGGCCGATCGCGACGGTGCCGGTACCGGCGGCCGTCACATAGACGTCGTAGTCACCCGCCGCCACCGGCAGATAGCCAGAACTTTCCCCGAAGGCGACATCGCTCAACACCGGATCGGCGTTGCCAATGCCACCCGCTCCCTGCGCCGTCAGGTAGACGTCCACGTTTGGGGCCTGGCCGGCACCGTGGATAACCCGCAACTTGGCTTCGGTGGCCACGGCGCGACGATCATCATCCGAGAAAGCCAGCAGCTCGATCTGGGCCAGCGCATTGGCCGCCAGCACGGTGTAGGCACTGCCATTGGCCAGGTCGTAGGTGTCGCTGACGACCGCGTTGGTATCCCCGGTGGCGGTGACTGAAACCTCCGTACTCTCGGCCACCACCCCGGCGTAATTGCCGAAGTCCGCGCCGGGAGCCGCATCGGGGAACGCTAGGTTGGAAATGGCCGGTGTGCCGCCGATCGCGCCGAGGTAGATGTCGACGTTCGGCGCGTTATAGGAATTGTGCACGGCCCGTAGTCCGGCACCGGCATCCGTATCCACCAGTTCGGAAACGTCGCCATCGTCCTCGACAATCAGGCTGATGGGCGAATCACCGTAGTTGGTGTTGTTCACCGCGCCGACCAACAGGTCCGAACCACCGGCGAGGCTGACGGTGCCGCTGTCGTAAACCACAGTACTGCCGCCAGCCGCAGTGACCCTCACCTGGTAATCCCCGGCTGGTACGTTCAGCGGGCCGGTAACGTCTTTGTAGGCGACGGTGGCCACGGGGGACAAGCTGGACAAATCAGCCCCCGGAGCGGTCACATAGACATCCACTTCCGGAGCATCCGAGGCCAAGTGGGCGATCCGGACCCGCACTGAATCCGATGGGGTCGCCTCCGGTTCATCGGTCACGACCAGGGACTCCAGGGTACTGTCGGCCACTTTGCCGATGACAAAGACATCGTAGACCTTTCCGGAGCTGTCGGCCTTGATCGACTGCGGGCCGATCACTTCCGTGGTACTGCCATCCGGCAGGATCGCATCGACAGCCAGCTCACCGGTGCCTCTCACGCGGAACTTACCCGCTGCCTTGTAGTCCGCATCACTGATCACCACCTTGCTGCCCAGTCGCACGTCGACGGCGGGCGCATCGGATGAGGCATGGAAAACCGTGACAGACGTGGTTTTCGTATCGTTATCACTGCCGCAACCCGCCATTGAGAACGCCATGGCGAACAGAAGTATCGCTCTTCCTAACCCTTTCATTGGTGTTGCCCTCACAGGTTATTGGGGTTGTTCTACAACATGACTGCTCGACACAATGGGCTACGACAACGATTTCAATTTGGACGTCATTAACCGACAATCGGTCAGTCTCCAGCCCGTGTAAAAACCAGCACCGTGTCACCATGTGTTTGATTCAGAAGCTGAAACAGAGCGCCTCACGCCTGAAATCCGACACCCTTGCGTTGTATCTGGCAGCCCGGGATCCACGCACCCCATGGCTGGCGAAGGCCGTCGTCGCGATTGTAGTGGCCTACGCCCTGAGCCCCATCGACCTGATCCCGGACTTCATTCCGGTGCTGGGCTATCTGGATGACATCATCCTGTTGCCACTGGGGATGGCTTTGGCGATCCGGCTGGTGCCGAAAGCGGTGATGTCGGACTGTCGGGCCCGCGCCCGCGACGCCTTTAAAAACGGAAGGCCGGTCAGTCGCCGGGCCGGCATGGCGGTTGTCGCAATCTGGTTGGCGGCGATCGTCGTACTTGGCGTGGTGGGATACCGGATGTGGCTTGACGCAGGCCAAGGCGGCCGCCACTGACACCCTCGGCGTCGGCCGACTTCCGTTACACTGCAGGCACTGTGCGTATTCCCGCTTCCCATTCACTGTTCAGGAAGGCGTTATGACCGACTCGATGTATTTCTATGAACCCGCCAGCGGCCACGGGCTGCCCCACGATCCGTTCAATGCGCTGGTGGCGCCGCGCCCGATTGGCTGGGTGTCCACACGCGGCGCCGACGGCATCCTGAACCTGGCGCCCTACAGTTTCTTCAATGCGTTCAACTACCACCCGCCGATCGTCGGCTTCTCCAGCATTGGCTACAAGGATTCCGTGCGGAATGCCCAGGCCACCGGCGAGTTCTGCTGGAACCTGGCCACGCGCCCGCTGGCCGAGGCGATGAATGCGTCCTGCGCCGCCGTCGCGCCGGAGGTGGATGAGTTTGAACTGGCGGGTCTGACGCCGGAACCGTCCCGGGTGGTAAACGTCCCCCGGGTCGCCGAAAGTCCGGTGTCGCTGGAGTGCAAAGTCAGTCAGGTTCTGCAGTTGGCGGGGGCCGACGGCCAGCTGGCCGACACCTGGGTGGTGTTCGGTGAAGTCGTCGGGGTCCATATTGCCGAGCACCTGCTGAAGGACGGCATTTACGACACGGCCGCGGCCCAGCCAATCCTGCGCGGCGGCGGTCCGGCGGACTATTTCCAGGTGGAAGAGGCCCAGCGCTTCCAGATGTACCGCCCCGGATAACGCCTCGCCCTCCACCGGCTGGCGTCCATCGTGAGCCGGCCGGTGCCGCTTTCAGTCTTTTCCATGTCGCCTCTGTCCACGCTGGCCGACGCAATAACGCTCACATTGAAACCATCGAAAACCGCACAAACCCTGAGGAGGCGGCGATGGCGATCAAGTTCGAGCAGGCCCTGTTGGATTATCCACAGCAACGTGCCGGCGCGGCGCGACACCCACAGAGTGTCGACCAATCCGACCGCCGGGTTCCCATCAATCTGCGCCAGTCCGGCCCCACGCCGGTGGAAATGCTGATTTCCACGCGGGTGCGCAAATCACCCTACTGGCACCTGTCGGTGGAATCCGGCTGCTGGCGCGCCACCGTGTATAACCGCATGTACCACCCCCGCGGCTACGTGCATCCGGAAGAAGGCGGCGCCATGGTGGAGTACGACTCCCTGATCCATGACGTCACCCTCTGGAATGTGGCGGTGGAACGGCAAATCCAGGTGAAAGGCCCGGAGGCCGAGGCGTTCGTGAACTACGTCATCACCCGCGACGCCACGAAGATCAAGCCCATGCGCGGCAAGTACGTCATCCTCTGTAACGAGGAAGGCGGCATTCTCAATGACCCCGTTTTGCTGCGGATTGCCGAGGACGAATTCTGGTTCTCCCTGTCCGACAGCGACCTGGAACTTTGGCTGCGCGGGGTCAACACCGGCAAACGTTTCGACGTCAACATTGCCGAGATCGATGTGGCGCCGGTGCAGATCCAGGGCCCCAAATCCGAGGCCCTGATGGTGGACCTGTTCGGCGACGCCGTCAGCGAGCTGCCCTACTATGGCCTGATGGCCGGTCAGGTGGCCGGACACGACGTGATCGTTTCCCAGACCGGTTTTACCGGCGAGAAGGGCTACGAGATCTACCTGCGCGACGCCACCCTGCATGCCGAGGACCTGTGGTACACGGTTCTGCGCACCGGCGAGAAACACAACCTCCGGGTGATCGCGCCGGCTCACCATCGCCGCATCGCGGCCGGCATCCTGTCCTGGGGCCAGGATGTGGACCAGGAGACCCTGCCGTTCCAGTGCAACCTGGCCTATCAGGTGCCCCGCAATAAAGAAGCCGACTACATCGGCAAGCAGCGACTCGAAGAGGTCCGCGCCCAGATGGAAGCCGGCAACCCACCTTTCCGCCAGATCATGGTGGGGCTGCGCTTCGACGGCGCGCCGGTGACAGACTACGCCAACGATTTCTGGCTGATCAGCCAGGCGGCCGGCGAGGAGCCGGTGGGCTATGTCACCTCGCCCTGGTACTCCCCGGAGCTGGAAACCAACATCGCCCTCGGCTACGTGCCCTACGAACTGCGCGACATCGGCACCCGCCTGACGGTGAAGTTGCCGCCGGAGTATGTCGGGGCGGACGGCAACCTGGAAGTCAACGCGGAAGTCGTGGACGTGCCTTTCCGGCCGTCGGTCAACCCCAACGCGCGGGAACGGGCCAAAGCCAAAGGCATCGACTTCGCGGATTAAACAGACCTAAAGACAGGTGGTGAGCGTGCCATGCAACTTGTCCATGAAACGATGACCAATCCCGACGCCGACACGGCTTGCAGAGAGGAACTGGATGTCCTCGCCCGGTCGGCGTCCATAGAGCTGACGCCCCGGCAGATCCTGGCCACGGACGATCTGAGCCGCTGGCTTGCACCGGGCACCGCCGTCTACGTTCCCTTCCTGCCCAAGGCCCGCTACGACGACACGATCGAAGCCTGCGGCCAGCTTCGGGCCGTCGGGCTCAACCCGGTCCCCCACTTTCCGGCCCGGGCGGTTGCCAGCGCCGGACAGGGCCAGGAGTGGCTGGAGCGCCTGGGTGCGCTGGGCGTCGACAAACTGATGGTGATCGCCGGCGATAACGGCGATCCCGTCGGCCCCTTCAAGGACACCCTGGCCTTGCTGGAGAGCGGACTGCTGACCCGCTACCCCTTCGCCCTGGGTGTGGCCGGCCATCCGGAGGGCCATCCGTCGGCGGACCATCCCAGCCTGATGCAGGCCCTGCAGATCAAGCGGGACTATGCCGCAACCACCCGGACACGGATGTGGGTCACCACCCAGTTCGCGTTCGAGGCCGACAGCTTTACCGACTGGCTGCAGACGGCCGGCGACCATCTGGCGCCGCTGCCGGTCTATTTCGGTATCGCCGGCCCTACCAAGTTGCGCACGCTGATGGCCTACGCCGCCCAATGCGGTGTCGGGGTCTCAGCCCGGGCGCTGATGCGCCACCCGGAGACCGCCCGACTGCTGCGCTCGTGGACGCCGGACGGATTGGTGGAAGCCCTGGCGCAGTATCGAGTGGCGCATCCGCTCACGCTGTTCAAGGGCATTCACCTGTTCCCGTTCGGTGGCCTGAAGCGGGCTTCCCGGTGGCTCGAGGACCTGCGCAGCGAAACGCCCGGCTGCGCGGCTTCCCCGGGCAGAGCCTGACGGCAAGGAGGACACCCCATGTCCGCTCCATACCATGAATCCGCCTCCGTTGCGCCGGCCGAGCCGGAACTGCCACCACCCGGCACGCCAGACATCGAAATCGCCCGCGCGGTCCAGCCCCAGTCGATCCTGCTACTGGCGCAACAGCGGTTTGGCCTGCCAGCAGACAGCCTGATTCCTTTCGGCCACTACAAGGCCAAACTCAACCTGAAGCACTTGGGGCTGCCAGACCCGGCCACCTACGGCAAGCTGGTATTGGTCACCGCCGTGACACCGACGCCGGCGGGCGAAGGCAAGACCACAACGAGCGTGGGCCTGAACGATGGCCTGAACCGGCTGGGCGTGAAGTCCTCGGTGTGCCTGCGCGAACCTTCGCTGGGCCCGTGCTTCGGCATGAAAGGCGGGGCCGCCGGTGGCGGGCGGGCGCAGGTGATTCCGATGGAGGACATCAACCTCCACTTCAACGGCGACTTCCACGCCATCACCGCCGCCCACAACCTGCTGGCGTCAATCATCGACAACCACCTCCACTGGGGCAGCGAATCCGGGCTGGATCCCCGTTACATCAGTTGGCGCCGGGTGATGGACCTGAACGACCGCGCCCTGCGCAACATGATCATCGGTCTGGGTGGCGCGGCACACGGGCTGCCCCGGGAAACCGGCTTCGACATCACCGTGGCCTCGGAAATCATGGCCATTCTCTGCATGGCGGATAGCCTGGCCGACCTGCGCCAGCGGTTGGCCCGGATCATCGTCGGCCGTCGCCGCGACCTGTCGCCGGTCACTGTAAGCGACCTGGGCGCCGAAGGCGCCATGACCATCCTGCTGCGGGATGCCCTGCAACCCAACCTGGTGCAGAGTCTGGAACACAACCCGGTGTTCATCCACGGCGGTCCGTTTGCCAACATCGCCCACGGCTGCAATTCGGTCATGGCCACCCGCTATGCCCTGAGCCTGAACGATGTTGTTGTCACGGAAGCCGGCTTCGGCGCCGATCTGGGGGCGGAGAAGTTTATCGACATCAAGTGTCGCCAGAGTGGGCTACGGCCGGATGCGGCGGTGCTGGTCTGTACGGTTCGGGCGCTCAAGATGCAGGCGGGCACCGCTCGAAACAAACTGGCCAAGCCGGATGTGCAGGCAGTCTATGCCGGCTCCGATAACCTGCAGCGACATATCCGCAACCTGCGCCAGTTCGGGCTGACGCCGGTGGTTTCCATCAACCGCTTCCCCAGTGACAGCGACGACGAAGTCGCCGCCATCCAGGCCATCTGCTCCGACTGGGGCGTGCAGGCCATCCCGGCCCGGCATTGGGCCGAAGGCAGCGCCGGCGCCAGCGAGCTGGCCCAGGCGGTGCTGGATCAGATGGACAGCGGCACGCCCGACATCCAGCTGCTCTACCCCGATGAACTGCCATTGACGGAGAAGATCGAAACCATTGCTACGCGGCTCTACGACGCGGCCCGTGTCGACTTCTCGCCGGACGCAGCACGCCAACTGGAAGAGTACGAACAGCTTGGCTTCGGCCACCTACCGGTCTGTATCGCCAAGACCCAGTACAGTTTTTCCGCCAACCCCAAGCTGCGGGGCGCTCCGAGCGGGCATGTATTGCCAGTTCGGGAAGTCCGGTTGTGTGCGGGCGCCGGATTCGTGGTGGCTGTCTGCGGTGACATCATGACCATGCCGGGCCTGCCACGGCATCCGGCGGCGCTTGATATGGGGCTGAATGCGGAAGGCGACGTCTACGGGCTGGTGTAGAGAGTATTCAGAGAGTGCCGCTGCCAGACTTCTGATCGTCCGGCAGCGGCGTGTAGGTAAAGACCCCGAACGTGGGTTCGGCCCGGGCGCGCTGGAGCGCTTCCGATGCGGGCGAGCGGAGTTCGAAGGCCTGCATCGGTGCGGGCTGATCCATGGCGTGGATCGGGCGCACGTTGGCCCGCGCCGATCGCGGTGGCGTTCCCATGTACTTGCGGTAGCAGCGACTGAAATGAGTGGCCGAGACGAAGCCACACATGGACGCGATTTCGACGATGGAACAGGACGTTTGCTTGAGCAGCCGCCGCGCCCGGTCGAGTCGCAACTTGAGATAGTAGCGCGAGGGTGTACAGCCCAGGTGCTTGAGGAACAGCCGTTCAAGCTGCCGCCGTGAAATCCCAGACAGCTGCGCCAGTTCCCTGAGTTCGATCGGTTCCTCGATATTGGCTTCCATGAGCTGGGCGACTTCCGCCAGCTTGGGCTGGGCCACCGCCAGTTGGTGGCGCAGGGGGACCGGCTGCTGCTCGCTGTCCTCGCGCATCCGATCGCATACAAACATATCGGAAATGGCATCGGCCAGGGGCTGCCCGTGACGGCTGCACAGCAGGTTCAGCATCAGGTGCAGCGGCACTTCGCCGCCGGTGCAGGTCATGCGGTCGCGATCGACGGTGAACAGGCGATTGTTGCAGTGCACGCGGGGAAAACCTTCCTGCAGGGCGGCGAGGCACTCCCAGTGGGCGCTGCACCCGTAACCGTCCAGCAGCCCTGCACTGGCGAGCACATAGGCCCCGGTACACAGGGCACCCAAAGTCACCTGTTTACGGGCGAGACTGCGCAGCCAGGAGACTTCGCGACTGGAAAAGCTCTGGGTGACATCAATACCGGCCACCACCAGCACCAGATCGAAATCCCGGGATGTGCCGGTCGCGGCATCGGGAACCAGGGTAACGCCATCACTGGCGTGGACGGGTTGGCCGTCAATGGAGAGCAATTGCCAGGTATAGAGTTCGGAACCGGTGAGCTGATTGGCCATGCGCAGGGGTTCGATGGCGCTGGCCAGGGCCATAAGGGTGTAGTTCTCGATCAGCAGGAAGCCCACCCGATACGGCCGGGTTGCGCAGCTAACTGCATCGCCGTTGGTCGAGCCAGTCATGCCCTTACCCCTGAGGACGCTGTGGTCCTTGCTAGACCTCTTTCTCGACAATAAGCCTCACACGAATCAGGCGCAATGACTTATCGACCAACGGCTTTCCGGTAGACTCCGGGGCCAGTTTATGACGGCACTGTTTTGGGGCATGGTCCAGATGCGACAGAATTCGCGCCGCACCTGTTCGTCTGCGACATCCTGAATAGATCCCGCTGGGGTTCGAACGGCGTCATGGGCCGGGTGAGCGGGACCGTCTGGGGCCATGGATGGCCCCAGTCGAGCGTACAGGGACGTATTTACAGCGTGTCCCGGTCAGCCGGCCCATGACGACGCCCCGAGTGACCGTCTCAGGACCGCATCCTTTCATTGTCCGGATCATAAAGCGCCCGATAACCCACCGACTCAATCCGGATTCGGTATCTTTCACCGAAGTATTCCAGCAGAAGCTCCCGGCCTTCCTGAGCGTATTCGCGGGGGATGTAGCCCAGCAGGATCATCTCGCCGACCGATGGCCCGAAGGCGGCACTGGTGTTGTAGGAGCGCCGCCCCTCGCTGTCCACCAGCACTTCGCCGGTTTCCGGATCGAGGATCGGCCATTGCCCCACCGGATAGCGAGCCACGCCTTTGGCGTCCCGGTTCTCCAGCATCGTAAGGGTACACAGATAAGCGGATTGGGCCGGTCGTTCGCGCTGCTCCAGGTAGGCCGCCTTGCCGTGGAAGTCCGCTTCCTTGACCTTCTTGCGGGCCAGGTCCGCTTCATAAAGGTTGTATTCGGTTTCCAGGTCCACGTTCTGCAGGCGCAGGCTGTTTTCCAGACGCCGGGTATTGGCATAGGTTTCGATACCGACCGGCGTTACTCCGGCTTCGAACAACAGATCCCACAATCCCAGGCCGTAGCTGAACGGTACGTAGAGTTCCCAGCCCTGCTCGCCCACATAGGAAATACGGAACGCCCAGACCGGAATGCCCTGCACCCAGATCTCCCTGGCTGTGGCGAACGGGAAACGGTCGTTGGACAGCTCGTCCGGATCATCCAGGAATTGGGCCAGCGTCTCCCGCGCCTTCGGCCCCCAAAGGCCCAGGGTGGCCAGGGAATCGGTGCGGTCGTCCAGCCGGTAGCGGGTCAGGTCCCGCTCTTCCGCCATGCGTCGGATCCAGACCCGATCCCGGTGGCCGGTATCGCCGCCGCAGATCACCCGATACGCATCCTCGGCCAGTCGGATAATGGTCAGGTCGGAATGAATCCCCCCTTGGCCATCCAGGAAGTGGGTATAAACGCCCTTGCCGACCGGCGTGGTGCCGCCCACCCTGGCGACCGACAAATATTCCATAAGCGCCTCGGCGTCCTGGCCGGAGACGTCGTAGATGGCGAAATGGGACAGGTTGATCATGCCCACGTTCTCGCTCATCTCCAGCTGCTCGGCGTTGGACACGTCCCAGAAATGCCGGCCGTCCCACTCGTTCTCCCGCACCGGAATCCGGTCCCGGTACCTGGCCAGCAATGTGGCCTCGTTAGACTGGTAACCGTGGGCCCGCTCCCAACCGGCCGCTTCCATGAAGTAGCCACCCAGTGCGACTTCCCGTAGATAGAACGGACTCGTTCGCAACTGCCGGCCGCTTTCGTAGGGTTCGCGTGGGTGGACGGCCGGCGTATAGATCTTCTTCGCCACTTCATAGCAGCGGCCGTAGACGTAGCGGGAGGTTTTCTGGGCCGGATAGAAGCGGGCGATGTCCACGCTGTGCGGATCCATTTCCGGGCGGCCGGTGGTCATCCAGTCCGCCAGCAGCTTGCCGGCACCGGGACCATCCTTGACCCAGATGGCCTCGCAGAACCAGAGATTCCGCACTTCCGGTGTTTCGCCAATCATCGAGCCGCCATCAGGTGTCACCGAGAGCAAGCCATTAAAGGAGCGCTTCTCTTCCCAGCCCAGTTCACCGAGGATCGGCGTCATCTCGATCGCCTTCTCATAAGCGTGCATCACCTGCTCCAGTGACAGGTCGCGCATGGAGGGCGACAGCCGCGCCTCGCCCGGCTCGGCGATGTCCCAGGCGTAGACCAGCCGTGGGTTTTCATGCTCGTAGTAGCCCCACTCCATGTGCCCGCCTTCAGTGGTGGACGGATCGCCGGTGTCGCGCACGTAGGCGGAGTTGCCCTGGTCGCGGAACAGCGGCCAGACCAGCTCCTGCCCCGTACCCTTGAGTGCTTCATAGGGTCCGAAGAACAGCAGGGGATGCTCCACCGGCATCAACGGCAGCGGTGCCCCGGCGGTGCGGGCCATCAACGGGCCCCAGATCCCGATGGTCAGCACGACGTACTTGGTCTTGATGTACCCCCGGTCGGTTTCCACTCCCTGGACGATGCCGTCCTTGACATCGATGCGCCGCGCCGGCGTATTGGCAAACGCCTGCAGATGGCCGCTGGCCACCGCCTCGTCCACCAGATCCCCCGCCACGGTCTGCGAGCGTGGCACCACCAACCCCGCATCCGGGTCCCACAGGGCGCCCTGAATTTTGGTGTCGTCCACCAGGGGGAACAACTCCTTGGCCTGGGCCGGCGTGATCATGCTGACGTTGGTGCCAAAGGCGCGACCCGAGCCCACCTTGCGGATCAGCTCCGCCATGCGCTCGTCGTCATCAATGTGCGCGACTTCCATACCGCCCTTTTTCAGGTAATTACCGCGCTTGGCGTAAAACGCCTGGCTGTATTTCGTGGTGTAGACGTTGAGCTTATCGTGAGAGGTGGTGAAACAGAAATCGGAAGCGTGGGAGGTGGACCCGATGTCCGTCGGGATGGCGGATTTCTCCAGGCCGACGATGTTGGTCCAGCCCTGCTCGATCAGGTGATGGGCCACCGAGGCACCGACGATGCCACCCTGCCCGATGATAACAACATCTGCACTTTCCGGAAGTTTTGCCATGCTCTTCCCCCGCTGCTGGGGCCTGACGGCCACTGAAGGATGAATCAGGCTGCATTCCGGGCTACCCTGAGAAACCAGCCTGCATTCAATCTGAATCCGAATCCCTGTGGCTGCCTAATCGGATACGACACACAGTTGTCCAAAAGCGGCATTGGCGCCAGAAGGACCACTTTTCCGGTCGCCGCCGGCCAACGAGCTACCAGCAGCAAGTGGCTGGGCGTTGCGGCCAACGGCCACGATCAGAGGGTACAAGCGATGAGAGACAACACGGAGCGTTACGGGCAGGTCAGCCGTTTTTTGCACTGGGGAATGGCGCTGCTGATTTTCTGGCAGTTCCTGAGTGCGATAGCCCACGCCCTGATCAAGGACACCCCGTTGGAGTCGTTCCTGTGGGGAACCCATAAGCCGATGGGACTGCTACTGCTGGTATTGGTGGTGATCCGGGCCCTTTGGGCGCTGTCCAATTTGGCCAACAGGCCGGCAGGCATCAACAAGCTGGCGAAACTCGGTCACCTGGGGATCTACCTGCTACTGCTGATCATTCCCTCCCTCGCACTGCTGCGCCAGTATGGCTCCGGCAAGCCATTCGAGCCTTTCGGCCTTCCCCTGTTTCCAGGTTTTGAAGGGGATGAAATCGGCTGGATGACCACACCGGCCAATCTGCTTCACAGCTGGCTGGGCTGGCTGTTGCTGCTGACCATCATTGGCCATATTGCATTTGTTATCCATCACCGGCGCCGAGCGGACAAAACCGATGTCCTGCCTCGCATGTGGGGCTGACCACTTTCTGACATATTGCCGGTAAAGCCATCCGGGATCGCGAAGGGCTGCGATCCCGAACAGGGTACGGCGCGCCGGGAGACCCGGTCGGCGACGTCTCAGACGCGGCGGCTGCGTCCGTTCTTCAGGCGGGAGTAGGTGGCGGTGGCCACACCCAGCCAGGCGGCCAGCTGGTAATCCGGCACCCGCTCGACCAGTTCCGGATAGTCGCGCACCATGATCTGGTAGCGCTCTTCGGCACTGAGCGTCTGGCGCTCGAACTCGCGCATGGTGGAGCGCTCGGCCAGCTCTTCCATCAGGGCCAGGGCGAACTGGGCCCAGGCGCCCTCACCGTCCTGCTTGATGCACTCACGGAACGGCAGGAAATCCGCCTCCCAGAGAGTGCACGGGGTGACGGTGGTCAGGCACAGGGTGTTGCGCTCGGAGCGGGTCCGGGCAAATACCGGCCAGATGGCGCTGCCTTCGTCAAAGAAGTGGTGAATGCTGACACGACCGTCCTCGTTCTTGCGATAGAGACGGGCAATGCCGTACTCGACGAGGTAGATCTTTTTCCAGGTGTTATGGCGTTTCTCGAGATTCACTTCCGCCCCGTAGGTGCGGTGCTCGAAAAGAGCGGCCATGTCTTCCAGTAACTGCCGACGCTGACGGGAAAGCCGGTCCGGAATCCCCCAACCCAGAACCCGTGCCAGACTGTTACGCAATGCCCGCAGACGCCCTTCGCCGGGATCCTTGGTGGACCAGCCGTAGGCTTCGGGAAATTCATTGGCAAGGCACGGTGCAGAGGACGGTTGGTTCAGGACGTGCGTGGCAGATGAAGCAAGTACATCATCGTGTTTACCCATTACATAACTCCACCCGAACGTGCGAAATCGTTAGCGCGCTATTATTGCATCGACTTTCACTCACAAAAACTGATTTATATTGCTATTATTGAGCAATATTTCTGATTGAATGCAGGATGTATGGACACCGAACTTGCACGCACGTTCCTGGTCGTGGCTGAAACCGGCAGCTTCGTGAAAGCCGCCGACCGGCTGAACATTTCCCAGACCACCGTCACCGCCCGTATCCGCTCACTGGAAACCCAGTTGGGGCAGGCCCTGTTCGAGCGCGGTCGGCACGGCGCCAGCCTCACCCCCCAGGGGGATCGGTTCATGCCGTCGGCGATGTCGATCCTGCAGGTGTGGGAGCGCGCCCGACACGACGTCAACGTCTCCACCGAGCACGAGCATGTGCTCTCCGTCGGCGGCGAGCTGAGCCTGTGGAATCCGCTGTTGCTGAACTGGCTGGTGTGGATGCGCAAGAACTGCCCGGAGATTGCCGTGCGGGCCGAAGTCGGAGACTCGGCCAGCCTGATCGGCAAGGTGGAGCGTGGGATCCTTGATATCGCCGTCGTGTACTCGCCGCTGTATCACCCTGGCCTGGTGGTGGAGATGCTCGAGGAAGAGCGCCTGATCATGGTGACCACCGATCCGTCGGGCTCGACGGCGGAGAACGAACATTACGTCTACGTGGACTGGGGGCCGGAATTCTCCTCCCACCACGATAAGGCCTTTCCCTCCCTGAAACGCTCCGGCATTTTCGTGGGCATGGGCCCCATGGGGCTGAGCTACATTCTCTCCGCCGGCGGCGCGGGCTACTTCCGGGAGCGGGCCATCCGCGGCTTGCTGGACGAGGGCCGGCTGTTCCGGGTGCCCAATGCGCCGGCATTCCCCTACCCGTCGTATATGGTAACCACCGAGACAGAACACCCCCAGGCCGCCATTGACCGAGGCATGCTCGGCCTTCGCAGGGTCATCCGCGACGGTATGTCCCCTTGGGTGATGCCGGTATAATAACGCCGGATAGCACAGCATTGCCGTCTTGTGTTTTCGGTATTCACCTACCGATCCCATGGGACATTAGCCGTAGATGGCTTGTAAGGATCCCGTGCAATCTTTAACCTTTAACGAGCACGGACCTCGATGCAATACGCCCCGGCGTTTCCGGCCCGTAGCGATGGATTCCCCCTTTTCCAACCGTAGTGAGCAGCATTCCCCATGACTGATGGCGCCAGCAATCGCATTACCAGTGGTTCAAAATACCGCAGCGAGCAAGGATTCTCGGCCATCAAGGACGGCATCAAACGGTCCGGCAACGCGGACACACCGGTCAGCCGCAAACCCAGTTGGCTGCGCGCCCGAATGCCTGGCGGTGAGCGCTTCGACGCCGTGCGCCGCAATGTCGCAGAGCACCGGCTGAGCACCGTCTGCCAGGAATCCCACTGCCCCAACATCGGTGAATGCTGGAACAACGGTACCGCCACCATCATGGTGATGGGGTCGGTCTGCACCCGCGCCTGTAAGTTCTGTGCGGTCGATACCGGCAACCCGAAAGGCTGGCTGGACCAGGAAGAGCCCGAAAACACCGCCAAATCCGTCGAACTGATGGGCCTGCGCTACATCGTGCTGACCTCCGTCGACCGGGACGACCTGGACGACGGCGGCGCCGCCCACTACGCCGCCTGCGTCAGCGCCATCAAGGCCCGCACGCCGGAAGTGGCCGTGGAAGCCCTGACCCCGGACTTCGACGGCGAGCATTCCGCCATCGAAGCGGTTGTGGATTCCGGCCTGGATGTGTTCGCCCAGAACGTCGAGACCGTCGAGCGCCTGACCCACTACGTGCGCGACCCGCGTGCCGGCTATGAGAAAACCCTCAAGGTACTGGAACACGCCAAGAAGCACCGCCCGGACGTCCTCACCAAGACCAGCATCATGCTGGGCCTGGGCGAGACCGACGAGGAAATCCTCCAGACCATGGATGACCTGCGTGCCGTGGGCGTCGATATCCTGACCCTGGGCCAGTACCTGCGCCCCACGCCGAACCACCTGCCGGTTGAACGCTACGTCACGCCGGAAGAGTTCAACCGTTATCGGGAAATCGGCCTTGAGAAAGGCTTTATGGAAGTTCCCTCCGGCCCCATGGTCCGCTCCAGCTATCGCGCCGACCGGGTGTTCGAACAGAACAACCTGGGCCTGGCCATGCCGGCGGTGCCCAAGCCAGAGCAGGACGAAAACCTCATTCCGCTGAAGGCCGTCGAATAACCGGCCTCATGGCACGACCCAAGCCAGCATCACGATGCTGGCTTTTTTGTGTCCGCTCGGTCAGCCGGAGAATCTCGTGAGCACCGATCGTACGGACGACCGGTAGCCGCCGCCAAACAGGTTAAGATGATTGAGCAGGTGGTAGAGATTGTAGAGCGGCACTCGCTCTTCCCAATCCGGCGCCAGATCGGCATTGGCGGCATAAGCGGCGTAAAAGTCTTCGGACTGTCGACCGAACAATGTGGTCATGGCCAGGTCCGCTTCCGCCCAGCCGAAGTGGGCCGCCGGGTCAATCAGGACCGGTTCGCCGCCCGGACCGGCGTGGATGTTGCCGCTCCAGAGATCGCCGTGGATCAGGCTGGGCGGCTGCTCCGGAATCCAGTCGGTCAGGCGGTGGGCAATAGTTTCCACCTGGCGCACATCGGCCGCGGGCAGCAGCCCCTTATCCCGGGCAAGACGGGCCTGGAACAACAGCCGGGCCTCGCCGAAAAAGGCGAAACCGTCCGCGAGGCGCGGATTGGGCTGGGGAGTCAGGCCGCAGTAATTGTCGCAGGGAAAACCGAAGGCACTGTCTGTGACACGGTGCATCTGTGCCAGTTGCTCGCCCAGCTTGCGGCCAAAATCCGGCCCGGGCGGGCCGGACACCCACTCCAGCAAGAGCCCCTGATCCGACACGGCCAGCACCCGGGGAACCCGGATCGCTCCGGTGGCCGACAGGGCTCGCAGGCCCTCCGCTTCGGCCTCGAAGAAGCCGGCCGGAGGCGCCCGATGAACCTTGAGAAAGACCGTCTCACCGTTCTCAAGCACGACACGAAACGCGTCGTTGATACTGCCGCCGCCCATGCCAGGGCGCTCATTCGCCGACGGCAGGCCGGCCTGGGTCAGCAGAGAGTTGAGGATCGAATCCGTCGACATGGGGCACTCCTTTCGGCGTGTCTGTACGGTGGTTACCGGTGCTTGCCCCGATACAGCCGGCAGCGGTTGCGCCCTTCCCGCTTGGCCTCATACAGGGCCCGGTCGGCGTCCCGGATCATTTGCTGCGGCGACAACTGAATGTCGGCCGCGAAGATCGGCGCAATCCCGGCCGTCAATGTGTGGGTGATGGCGCTCCCCTCATACTCCGTCGGGTGTTCCGCGAAGTCCAGCCGGATCCGGTCGGCGATGGATAGGGCCACATCTTCCGAGGGCACCTGCATTAGCAGGACAAATTCCTCCCCACCATACCGGATACAAACGTCGGCCGGCAGGTGCGCGTCAGCATGTTCGCCAGATCCACCAGCACGTGATCCCCGGCTTCGTGGCCATAGGTGTCGTTGATGACCTTGAAGTGATCCAGGTCGATCAGGACCAGGAACACCGGCAGGCTGGTCTGCTCGAATCGTTCACGAAAGGTCTCATAGGCGATGTTCAATCCACGCCGGTTATTGAGTCCGGTCAGCGGATCCTGGTGCGCCATGCGCAGGGCCAGGCGGCGGTCGCGGTCCCAGCCCATAAGCCGTTCGCCCAGGGCCACCAGCAGCAGCAAGGCTTCCAGCACGCCGGCGGCCTGGGCAAACCCCAGCGACTCCATGCCCCAATGCAGCCAGGGCGTGCCGGCACTGACCACGCTCAGGGCCAGACCGATGCCGTAAATCACCCAGGCAATGGCGTACCAGCGCGCGTAGTGCTGGCCCTGGCGAAAGGCCCAGAACCCCAACGGCGCCAGCAGGATCAACGAGATCAAGCCGATGAATGACAGTACCAGCACCGGTTCATAGAGGCCGGCAAATCGCATCAGAATGCCCAGCACCATGACCGCCTGGATGCCCCTGATCGTCCGGTCGATGCCCGGAAAGCGCTGCCGGGTCCGCAGGAAGCTGCGGGAAAACTGGAAGGCACTGGCCGCCATCAACAAATAGAGAATGTGGAAGCCTTCGTTGTGCCAGAACACCGATTGCGGCCAGAGGAACTGGAAGGCGAATCCGTTGAGCAGCGCCCACATCAGGGTACTGGCCACCAGGAACACGGCATATTGGAAGAACAACCACTGACGCAGCAGCCAGGCCCCGATCAGTGAAATGAACACCAGCACCAGCATGGCGCCGTAATACATCCCGTAAATGGCATACGACTGCCGCGATTGCGCCGCAAACCGGTCGGCCTCATCGAGTTTGATGTTCAGACTGACACTGTCCGGTTTTTCATAGGCCAGACGCAGGTGAAGCGTTGTGAACCCGCCCGGAGGCGTGACGTGCTGAAACGCCAGCGTGCGGTAGTTCAGGGGGCGGCTGTGGTAGGGCGCGCGGTCGGTGAGCGACAGCGTATGCAGCGGCCCACCGTTATCGACCCAGTAGACCGTCATCAGGTCGAGATAGGAGGTCTCGTGACTCAATACCCAGCGCCGGGCCCGGTCGGCATCGTTTCGCAGTCTCACGCGCACCCAGAAAGCCTGGTCACTGATGCCCTGATTGACGTCCCGGTCGGTGAGCGGCCGGAACCGGTCCAGGGGCAACTGATCCAGCGTGGTGGCCTGAGGGGTGACCAGAAATTCCGCCGGAGAACGAAGGAGCTGGTTACCCAGATGCGAGATATCCAGTACGGGCGCCGGTGGAAGAGCTGCGGACGCAACACGGGCGACGCACAGTAAACCTATAATAACGACGAGAATAAGTGATCTGACGACAACGAACATGCCAGGGTCTGTTTCAATGAGTCGGTGCAAGTCTAGACAAAGTTGAATCTGTAGTCAGTTTTTCCGGGAACACGGTCGCTCGACCAAGGTCACATTCCGTAGGCGGCCAGCCAGGCTCTAGAATGGTAGTCATCATTTTCGACCACGTCACGGATGGAGACTGCAATGAGACGTGTTGTGATCACGGGCATGGGTATCGTGTCGTGCCTGGGAAACAGTATCGAAGCGGTGAATGACAGCCTGAAGACAGGCCGCTCCGGCATTCGCTTCAACGAAACCTATCGGGACCAGGGCTTCCGCAGCCAGGTCTCCGGCTCGGTCGATGTCGACACGTCGGTGATCGACCGCAAGGTACGCCGCTTCATGGGCCAGTCCGCAATGTACAGCTACCTGGCCATGCAGGAGGCGATCGAATCCGCCAAGCTCGACGAGAGCCTGATCTCCAATGACCGCACTGGCCTGATCGCCGGGTCTGGCGGCGCCTCCTGCTCCAGTCAGGTGGAAGCCGTGGACATCATGCGCGAACGCGGCGTGAAGCGCATCGGGCCGTACATGGTGCCGCGCATCATGACCAGCACCGTATCCGCCTGTCTGGCCACGGCCTACAAGATCCGCGGCGTGAACTATTCCATGTCCTCGGCCTGCGCCACCAGCGCCCACTGCATCGGGCACGCCATGGAACAGATCCAGGCCGGCAAACAGGACATCGTCTTTGCCGGCGGCGGCGAAGAGGAAGACTGGACCCTGACCATGTTGTTCGACGCCATGGGTGCCCTCTCCACCAAGTACAACGACACACCGGAGACGGCCTCCCGCCCCTTCGACAGCGGCCGTGACGGCTTCGTCATCGCCGGTGGCGGCGGCATGTTGGTGGTCGAGGAGCTGGAACACGCGAAACAGCGTGGCGCCAACATCATCGCCGAACTGGTCGGCTACGGCGCGACCAGCGACGGCTACGACATGGTCGCGCCGTCCGGCGAAGGGGCCCAGCGTTGTATGCATCAGGCTATGTCCACGGTCGACGGCAAGATCGACTACATCAATGCACACGGCACCAGCACGCCCGTGGGCGATGTGGCCGAGATGGGCGCGGTTCGCAAGACGTTTGGCGAGCATATTCCGGCCATTTCCTCGACCAAGTCGCTGTCCGGCCATTCCCTGGGTGCGGCCGGTGTCCACGAAGCGATTTATTCGCTGCTGATGCTGCAGAACGGTTACATCGCCGGGACCAAAAACTACCATTCACCGGATGCGGAAATTGCGCATATGCCGATCGTTGGCCCTGAGGCAAAGTCAGCTCATCTGGACCGCGTTATGTCGAACAGCTTTGGCTTCGGTGGCACCAACGCCTCGCTGGTCTTCCAGCGTTTCAACGGCTGAACTGACAACAAGCAGGCCGCCCTCTCTCGGAAAGGGCGGACCTTTCCCTGAAAGACGCACACCGGAATATTTGGCAAATAGAGCTTGTCGCCTTTAAGGTGGGTTATTGTGGAAATGGAACGGGGAAAGGTCATTCAAATGGGCGAACGTATCTCCACTTTGCGCGCCTCCGCGCTGAAAACGAGCTGCCAGGAATGCAGTCTCAGCAATCTCTGTCTTCCCCTGGCCGTCAGCGAAAACGAGATCGAGCGTCTTGAGGATGTGGTGCAGCAGGGCCGGACCATCGATCGCGGCAAGCATGTGTTCCGCCAGAAGGATCCGTTCAAGGCCTGTTACGCCGTTCGCAGTGGCGCGGTCAAAACCTACATCATCGCCGATTCCGGCGAAGAGCAGATCACCGGCTTTTACCTGCCGGGCGAGATCATCGGCCTGGACAGCATGGGCCCGGAAGGGTATTCCTGCTCTGCCAAGGCGCTGGAGCGCAGCAGTTTCTGCGAGATCCCGTTCAACCGCCTGGAAGAGCTGGCCACCCGGATTCCCTCGCTACAGCACCACTTCTTTCAGCTGATGAGCCAGGAAATCAAGAACAGCCATAATCTGTCGCTGCTTCTGAGCAAGAACTCGGCGGAGGAACGGATTGCCACATTGCTGTTGTCCCTGTCCTCCCGCTTCAGCCGGCGCCGACTCTCGGCGACCAATCTGATACTGCCCATGCCCCGTCATGACATCGCCAATTATCTGGGGCTGGCGGTGGAAACGGTCAGTCGCGTCATGACCCGCTTCCAGCGTCAGGGGCTGATCGACTCCCACGGTCGCGAGGTCACGCTGCAGGATATTGACGGCCTGCAGGCGGTGGCGCACGGCGGTTGCCAGAAAGGCGACTGACCCCACCGCAACGTCGCTGGCTCAGTGGGTTTCCGGTTGGGCCGTCCCGGCAATCAGGGCGGCCTCCTCCTTGAGACGGGTGCGCCAGGGCTGCTGTTTGACACCGAAGGTGTTGCGGATCTTGATGCAGCCCAGCGTGGTGTTCTCCGGCTCCAGCTTGGCCCAGGCCGGCACCTTGTCCACCACGTGCACTTCCGACAGTTCCGGCAGCGCATTGACGATCTCCAGCCCCAGTTCGTACTGGCTGATTTCCTCGGCGCCGGCATATTGGTAGGTCCCCCACACTTCCGCCCCGCAATCGATCTGCAACACCAGCGCCCGGATGACCCGCGCCAGGTCCTTCAGGGCAACCGGCTGGCCTCGATGACGGCTCGATAACTCCAACTGAGTCGCCCCCTCGGCAGAAGCGGTGATCTTGCGGATGAAGCGATCCAGACTCCAGCCAGTACGCAAGATCAGGTGCCGGGGCAACAGCGTGCGCAGCGCCTGCTCACACTCCCACTGCCAGTTGCCGAGCTGACTGAACGGCTGCCCCGGGTTGGAGGTGATGTAGGCGCTCTGTTTGCGGCCGTCGAACACATAGCAGGTGGACAGCTGGATCAGGGCGATGTCGTGGGCACGGGCGTGCTCGGCCAGCGCCATGGGAATGGAGAAGGTCCACTCGCGAATCGCCTCCGGATCGCACTCAGCGGCCTCGGGATCGTTGTGCCAGAGGGTATTGACGATCAGGTCCGTCTCTTCGGGAATCCAGTCTTCCAGCGCAGCGGGATCCACCCCGTCCGGGCTGCGGATCAACAGCGGCCGGATCGCCAGCGACGTTCCGCGCAGCGTCTCCAGCACCAGGCGTCCCAGGGGACCGTAATCGTGTACAACCAGAACATTCACGCGAGTCAATCAACTCCAGATCAGTCAGCAAGTGGACGGTTTTGGGCATTCCGAATGCGGCAGCATGCCACCGCAGCGCCGGCAGACTCAATCCCCGCTGGCACGAGTGACAGTGGGTGCCGAGGGCTCCAGCCAATGGCCCCGGATCAGACCCGAATAGAATAAGGCATCGACGCTGATTCCGCATCCGTCTCGACATCGACAGAGCCGGCTATCGGATCCGCGCGGCTATCGAATCCGATCCATCGACACAGGGAAACGCATGCTCAAACAACAAAGCCACATCGTCGCCCCCATTCCGGACGCTCTCCGTAACAAGGCCCTGCTCACCGTCGAGGAGCTGCGTTCCCGCGGCAAGGCGGACAAGCAGGCCATTGACGAGCTCTACGGCCTGATCATTGAGCTGACCGAAGAGGGACTGGACTTCTTCTTCCTGGAGCCGCTGCGCCGGCTGCGCGCCAGCAGCATGTTGATGGGCATGGCCAAGATGGGCATCGGCAGCATGCTCAAGGGCAGCAAGATGGTGATTCACAAGGTCCTGAAAAAGCTGGACGACAAGAGCCTGGCGTCCATCCTCGATTTTATCGAAGAGATCATCTGCGAGCCTGAGAACGCCGCCTGAGGCAATCCGTGGCGGTGGCTACTGCCCCGAAATCTCATTGTCGTAGACTCGCGGTACCCGTGCCGTGACGCCGGTCAGCAATTCGTAGCCAATGGTGTCGGCACAACGCGCCACTTCATCCACCGGCACGTGGGCACCCCAGAGCTCCACGCTATCCCCCGGTCGGGCATGAGGTGCCGTCGTCAGGTCCACGGCCAGCATGTCCATCGACACCCGCCCCAGCGTACAGGCCCGGGCGCCGGCCACCCAGAGGGGGGTGCCGGTCGGTGCATGACGCGGATAACCGTCGCCATAACCGATGCTGACGATACCCATGGGCGTCGGCCGCTCCGCCCGCCAGGTGGCGCCGTAACCGACGCTTTCTCCCGGCTGCAGGGTGCGAATGGCGGTGATCCGGGATTCCAGCGACATCACCGCCCTCAGCCCGAGCTCTGCGGCGGACTCGACAATCATCGGCGAGGCGCCATAGAGCATGATGCCCGGGCGCGTCCAGTGGAATCGAGGCGAGTCGACGCGAAAATGACCGGCCGAATTGGCCGCGCTGAATTCAAGTTCGGGATAGCGGGACGAGAGTTCGTTGAAAAGACGGTTCTGATGATCCGTCATGGGGTCATTGCGGTCATCGGCACAGGCGTAGTGGGTCACCATGCCTTTGAGGGTGACCCCGGCGATCGCGCGCAATCGCTGCACAACGGCCTCCACAGCGGCGGGCGCAAAACCCAAACGGTTCATGCCGGTGTTGACCTTGAGCCACACCGTGACGGCCTGACCGGCCGACTCCAGCGCCGCCACTTGATGGTCGCTGTGAATCACGGGCTCCAGTTCCAGCTTCGCACAGGCGGTCACATCGGCGTCATCATGGAAGCCCTGGAGCAACACGATGGGCTGACGGATACCCGCCTCACGTAAACGCTCGGCCTCTTCCAGGCAGGCCACAGCGAACCGGTCGGCCTGATCGGACAGCGCCCGGGCCACCGGTTCCAGACCGTGTCCGTATCCATCCGCCTTGACCACCGCCATGGCCTTGGCACTCCCCGACTGGCGTCGGGCCAGTGCATAATTATGCCGAAGAGCCAAAAGATCGATACGCGCCCGGGTGTGCCGTCCCATTAATAATCTCCGCCGTAATCGCCGTGGGCCAGATCCTCGAACTTGGTGTACTTGCCAATGAAGGCCAGTCGGACGGTACCGATCGGACCGTTCCGCTGCTTACCGATGATGATTTCAGCGATGCCCTTGTCGGGGCTGTCCTCGTGGTAGACCTCATCCCGGTAGATGAACATGATGACGTCGGCGTCCTGCTCGATCGCACCGGATTCCCGCAGGTCCGAGTTAACCGGTCGCTTGTTGGGACGCTGCTCCAGACTCCGGTTGAGCTGCGACAGGGCCACCACGGGGCACTGCAGTTCCTTGGCCAGGGCCTTCAGGGAGCGCGAAATTTCGGAAATTTCCGCCGTCCGGCCCTCGGTATTGCCCGGCACCCGCATCAGCTGCAGGTAGTCGACCATGATCAGGCCGATCTCACCGTCATTCTCCCGCGCCACACGGCGCGCCCGGGAACGCATTTCCGTGGGGCTCAGGCCCGGCGTATCGTCGATATACAGCGGTTTGTCCTTGAGCAGACTGACCGCGGACGTCAGCCTCGGCCAGTCTTCCTCTTCCAGCTTGCCGCTCCGCATCCGGGTCTGGTCGATGCGGCCGAGGGAGGACAGCATCCGCATGACGATCGAGTCGGCCGGCATCTCCATACTGAACACCAGGGCCGGCTTGTTGCTGCCCAGCAGGGCGTTTTCCACCACGTTCATGGAGAAGGTGGTCTTACCCATGGAAGGACGACCGGCGATGATGATCAGGTCCGACGGCTGCATCCCCGACGTCCACTCGTCCAGATCCTTGAACCCGGTAGTGATGCCCGTGATCGCATCACCGGATTCAAAAAGCTCCTCGATACGCCCCAGTGCCTTGGTGAGGATCGGGTTAATGGCCTGGGGACCGGAACCCTCCTTGGTCCGGGATTCGGCAATCTGGAAGACGTTGCGCTCAGCCTCGTCGAGGAGTTCATCACTGGTACGCCCCTGCGGATTGAACGCTGATTCCGCGATATTGCCGGACACCTCGATCATCTGACGCAGCACCGAGCGTTCACGGACGATCTGGGCGTAAGCTTTGATATTGGACGCCCCCGGCGTCTTCTCGGCCATTTCCGCCAGGTAGGTCAGGCCACCGGCATCCTCAAGATCCCCGGCCCGGTCGAGAAACTCGCTCAGAGTCACGACGTCCAGCGGTTCCCCTTCCCCGGCAAGACGCTCGATGGCGGCGTAAATCAGGCGATGATCCTGACGGTAGAAGTCGGCGGAGGCGATGACTTCGGAGACGGCATCCCACTTGCTGTTGTCCAGCATCAGACCGCCCAGGACCGCCTGCTCGGCCTCTATGGAATGCGGGGGAACCTTGATACGCGAGGTATCGGAGTCAGGGATGGTCTGCTTTGCGATGGGATTTGCCATGATACCGCTTACTGAATCCAGCAATAATGGAAGTGGAGCGATCTAAGATAACCGCCGATGGAAAGCGCGACAAGCGATCCGCGCTGGTTTTAATTTGCGCCCCAGAGACACAGAAAGGCCCGGCAGACGCGGAGGTCTGCCGGGCCTTCCGGCACGGCCGTGTTCGGGCAATGCGCTCGCCGACCGACCTCCCTCAGGGAAGGCCGGCCCGCTCAGCGATTACTCGGAAACGACAGTGATCTTGACGCTGACTTCGACGTCGGTGTGCAGCTGCAGCTCGATGTCGTACTCGCCGATTGCGCGCAGCGGGCCTTCCGGCATCCGTACTTCGCTCTTCTCGACTTCCGTACCACCGGCTGTCACCGCGTCTGCGATGTCACGCACACCGATAGAACCGAACAGCTTGCCTTCGTCACCCGCTTTGGAGGTGATGGTGAAGGCGGCACCTTCCAGCTTCTCAGCACGGGCCTGGGCAGCTGCCAGACGCTCGGCCGCGGCTTTTTCCAGCTCGGCACGACGTGCTTCGAATTCCTGAACGTTGGATTCAGTCGCCGGAACCGCCTTGCCAAACGGCAGCAGGAAGTTACGACCGTAACCCGCTTTTACTTTGACCTTGTCACCCAGGGAGCCTAGGTTTGCGACTTTCTCGAGCAGAATAACTTCCATCTCGTTAACCTCTTCGTACTTTATTCTGCCGGCTCAGAGGGCTTTAAGCGTCCCCTGAAATCCAGCCAGCTATCCACAAACGCCAATATAAGCAACAACAACATCAGACTCGGGCTTAACAGCACCAGGGCCAGGTAGAACAGCACCAGCCACTGGATACTCATGTTCCGGACGCCGACGATGCCGTGGATCATGGCCAGTCCCGCAAACATCAGCGGAACCGCGGCCGCCCAACTGACCAGGGCGGTGTTCATGCCCAGCAGCGGTGCGCCAAACATGATCGCCACACACAACACGGCGACGGGCCGGCTCAGTCGCAGGGCATGGAACTCGCTCCGGAAACCGCCCGGATTGTAGAGTGCGGCCTGCCAGCTGCGCGCGAGAATCAACACGGCAACCGCCAGCAGTTGGTAGGTCCCTGCCATACTGGCACTCATGACCTGCCGAAACACACTCTCGAGTCGTCCACCCAGCTCACTGGCGACATCCGGGTTGTACTGCTGGTAAAACGCAATCCCGGTATTCACCAGATCCTTGAGCAACTGGGGAAACAGCAGCGGCAGCAACACACCGGTTACCAGCGCCAGACCGCTTCCGGTCAGCAATGCCTTTTCCCAGGAGGTCGTGGTGCGCAACACCACCACCATCAAAAACACCTGGATCAAGACGAACAGAGCGGTCGGATCATTGCCCAACCAGCTCCAGCCCAGAGCCGGCAGCAGCGCCCAGAGTCCGACGTTGAGCCCCTGGGACAGACCCAGTCTCAATGTGACCAGGCCGACTACGGCCGCTCCAATCCAGAAAAGAAAGGGAAGCGCGGTGGCTACCGCCGCTACCCCACTCGCCTGCAGGGGACCGCGCATCGCAAATTGCGCTAATGCACGCATGGTCCCGAGTCCTGTTACCGCTTAATTGTCGTGGCTATCGGTATACGGCAGCAGGGCCAGGTAGCGCGCGCGCTTGATCGCGGTCGCCAGCTGACGCTGGTAGCGTGCCTTGGTACCGGTGATACGGCTGGGCACGATTTTGCCGGTTTCAGTGATATAACCTTTCAGGGTGTCCAGATCCTTGTAATCGATCTCTTTGACACCTTCTGCCGTGAAGCGGCAGAACTTACGACGTCTGAAAAAACGAGCCATGCTTTAACTCCTCAACAACCGGTGATGGATTACTCTTCTTCCTGCGTGCTGGCCGCCGGGCGACGCTCGCTGGACTCCTGGGAACGACGCGGACGGTCATCGCCTGAACGACGCTCTTCACGGTTCTCGGAAGCCTTCATCGGGGACGCATCGGTATCCGCGTCGTCGCGACGAATCACCAGATCACGGATGATTGCATCATTGAAACGGAAGTTGTGAGTCAGCTCGTCGAGCACGTCCTGTGAACATTCAACGTTGAACAGAACGTAGTGAGCCTTGTGGATCTTGTTGATCGGGTATGCCAGGTGACGACGGCCCCAGTCTTCAAGACGGTGTACAGCACCACCGGCTTCGGTGATGGTGTTGGTATAACGCTCGATCATCGCGGGCACCTGCTCGCTCTGATCCGGGTGTACCATGATAACGATTTCGTAGTGACGCATGAGTTCTCCCTACGGATTAAACAGCCTCAGCCAGGATGCCCTGGTAGAAGCAAGGAGCTGGTATCAAATACCAGATTTCAGTCCGGTTTCCCGGTTTTTCTGCCGCTGTCGGCAGACAATAGAAAACCACCCCCAATTTAGGGGGTGGCGTATTTTAGGCAAGCATGGAATTGATTGCAAGGTAATCAGCTGCTGCGCTGACGCACCGCCTCATAAAGACAGACACCCGTCGCCACGGAGACGTTCAGGCTCTCCACCGTGCCGCTCATCGGGATGTTGATAAGGGCATCGCAATGCTCACGGGTCAGGCGCCGCATCCCCTTGCCTTCGGCACCCATCACCAGGGCCACCGGGCCCTTGAAATCGGCCTGATAGAGCGTGGCATCCGCTTCGCCGGCGGTGCCGACGATCCAGACGCCGGCATCCTGAATTGCGCGCATGAAGCGGGCGAGATTGGTCACCCTGACCAGCGGCACGGACTCAGCCGCCCCACAGGCCACTTTACGCACCGTCGGATTGAGCGAGGCGGATTTGTCCTTGGGCACCACTACCGCCTGCACACCGGCGGCATCGGCACTGCGCAGACAGGCTCCGAGATTGTGCGGATCGGTCACCCCGTCGAGAATCAGCAGAAAAGGCGCCGACCAGCCCGACAAGGCGGCCAGCAAATCATCTTCCTGCCATTCGCGGCTGGGCGCGACCGCCGCCACGATGCCCTGGTGGACGCCATCGACCCGACTGTCCAGCTCTCGACGATGGACAATATCCCAACGCACGCCTTGAGCATCGAGCGCGCCGGTGATGGCCTGCGCCCGCTTGTCCTGACGTCCGGTCTGAATCCAGACCTGCTGCAACCGTGCGGGATCGCGTTTGAGAACGGCGTCCACGGCGTGCCAGCCAAAGATAAACTCCTGCGCCACTTATTGACCCTTACCTGACTTCTTCTTTTTGGCGCCACCCGCCGCGGCCCCCTGCTTGGGCTTACCGCTGGATGCCGGCGCCTTGCCGCTCTTCCTGCCTGACGGCTTACCCGACGTCTTCTGGGCTTCGCGGGCCGCCTCCTGGGCAAGCATTTCTTTGGCGCTCAGCGGTTTCCGGCTCTTGCCGCCGGCACTGCGCGACTTGCGGCTGCGCGAGCCCCGCTTGTCATCGAACTTATTGGCACCGCGCTCACCCTTGGCCGGCAGAGCATCGCGGTCCGCCTTACGGCGACGCGGCTCGCTGATCAGCTCCAGATCGATCTTGCGGTCTTCGAGCCCGACGCGCACCACCTGTACCCGCACGGCATCACCCAACCGGAAACTGATGGCGGTACGCTCACCGACCAGGCGGTGCTTGGCCGCATCGTGATGAAAATAGTCACCGCTGAGCGTGGACACGTGAACCAAACCCTCGATATAGACCCCATCCAGCTCTACAAAGAACCCGAACGGCACCACAGAGGCAATCAACCCGTTGTATTCCTCGCCGACGTGCTCCTTGAGGTACTCGCACTTCAGCCAGGCCATGACATCGCGAGTGGCATCGTCCGCACGGCGCTCGGTCATCGAACAATGTTCACCCAACTGAACCATGCGGGCATAGTCATAGGGATATTCCGCCAGCTCATCGTCACGCTGGTCCGGCTTGACGACGGTGTCATCGTTAGTGTCACCGTGGATGACCGACTTGATCGCACGATGCACGATCAGGTCCGGATAACGCCGGATGGGCGAAGTGAAGTGGGCGTAGCTGGCAAAGCCCAGCCCGAAGTGGCCGCTTTCTTCCGGGCTGTAGACCGCCTGACTCAGGCTACGCAGCATGACCATCTGGATCACGCCGGCATCCGGACGATCCCGCACCTGCTCCAGCAGGGCCTGGTAATCCGCGGAGGTCGGCTTTTCGCCGCCGCCCAACTGGAGCCCGAGCTCACCCAGGAACAGGCGCACCGCCGCCAGGCGCTCTTCCGCCGGTCCGTCGTGGACCCGGTAAAGCGCCGGCATCTTGTGCCGCTTCAGGAAGCGGGCCGTGGCCACGTTGGCGCACAGCATGCATTCCTCGACAACCTTGTGGGCGTCGTTGCGCTGGACCGGGACAATTTCCTCGATCTTACGGGACGCGTCGAAAATGACGCGGGTCTCGGTGGTTTCGAAATCAATTGCGCCACGCTCAGTCCGGGCAGCCCGCAGCACCTTGTACAGGGCGTAGAGATCGTCCAGATGCGGCGCCACATGCGCATACTGGGAGCGCAATTTCCTGCCGATGCCGGAACCGGGCCGCTCCAGCATGTCGCTGACTGACGTGTAGGTCAGGCGCGCCTTGGAGTGCATCACGCCCTGGTAGAACGTGTAGCTGCTGATCCGGCCATTGGCGCTGATGGTCATATCACTGACCAGACACAGCCGATCCACTTCCGGGTTCAGGGAGCACAGGCCGTTGGAGAGTTTCTCCGGCAGCATGGGCACCACGTGATCCGGGAAATAGACCGAGTTGCCCCGCTCCAGGGCCTGCTCGTCCAACGGCGATCCGGGACGCACATAATGGGAAACGTCGGCGATGGCGACCACCAGCCGGAACCCGCCCCGCGGACGACGTTCGCAGAAAATGGCGTCGTCGAAGTCGCGTGCGTCCTCGCCGTCGATCGTCACCAGCGGCAGGTCCCGCAGGTCCACCCGATGCGCCTTGTCCGGCTCACTGACGATTTCCGAGATAGCGGCGGCCTGCTCGCCGACCGCCTGGGGCCAGGCGTGCGGAATATCGTAGGAACGGATCGCGACGGCGATCTCCATACCCGGTGCCATATGATCGCCGAGCACCTCGACAACGCGGCCCGTGGGCTTGGTACGCACCGTAGGCTGACGCATCACCTCAACCACCACATACTGGCCGTGACGGGCATCGCCGCAATCGTCTTCGGCCACCATCACGTCCTGGTTGATCCGGGGATTTTCCGGAACCACAAAGGAAATGCCGCTTTCACGGAAGAGACGCCCCACAATCTGCTGACTGCGACGCTCCAGAACTTCGACAATACGCCCTTCCCGGCGCCCGCGATCATCGACCTGATCCACCCGTGCCGCGACACGGTCGCCGTGAATCACCTGCCGCATTTCACGGGCACTGAGGAACAGATCACTGCTGCCGTCGTCCGGCACCAGGAAACCGAAGCCCTCGCGATGCCCCTGAACGCGTCCGGAGATCAGGTCCGCCTCGTCGATCGGCAGATACGCGCCCCGGCGGTTGCAGATCAACTGACCATCGCGACACATGGCGATCAGCCGGCGGCGCAACGCCTCGATGCCTTCCGGTGAGGTCTGCTCGAGTTCGGCACACAGGGTTTCGTGGGTGGCGGGCGCGCCGCGCTCGCGCAGGTGAGCCAGGATGAACTCGCGGCTCTGGATAGGATTTTCGTACTTTTTGGCCTCACGGGTCGCGTGAGGGTCATCACTATTCGCTTTTTTCTTGGATACCATTAAAAAGAATGCCTTAAGCCGGCAGCCCGATACAGGAAACAAAAACAGAGGCTGCGGTTGATTGTGGCTGAAGTATAACCCCGACGGTGCGGAGATACCTAAAAACAGGGGATCGACAACATGACGGGGAAGTAAAGATACCACTTCTTGAGGGAAGAAGTGGTGCCGAGGAGAGGACTTGAACCTCCACGGGGTTGCCCCCACTAGCACCTGAAGCTAGCGCGTCTACCAATTTCGCCACCTCGGCAGATGACTTGCAGTCAGCGTTCGGTTAAACCCTTGCCGTTCCAGGCACATGATTTATCGGGCTTTCTGCTTCCAGTGAAAGGCTGTCCCTCACCAGATGGCGCGTACTTTAATCATTCGGATTTCAGCTGTCAAACATTTTTCCTGAATTTTTTTCGTCTCTCTTTTCTTCCGCGTTCCTATCACGCCAGCGCGCCGCTGGCCGAACACTATAGCGTGTCGGCCAGGTAATCGGACAGGCGGATGTACTCGTAACGCACGATGCCATAGAGCTGACTGCTCACCAGCCGGGAGTGCACCCCGCCACAGGTCCATTCGTCGTGGCCCGCCTGGTACTGGGCCAGTCGCGCCTGACGGATCAGGCCGTTCTGGTCCTCATCGACAAAGTCCTCATCCCTGACACCGTCGTAATCCCACTGCAGCAATGATCCGGTATCGATCGCCGCATCAAAGAACACCCGGCGCAGGAGCTGCTGGCGCCCGTCGCGAACGTCCCAATCCAGCTTCAGGCCGGCAACTTCGCCACTGGACGCCACGACCGCGCCGTCCATGCCCGTCGCATCGCCGACATACCGGTAGCTTTGCTGGGCGGACACCACTCGCGCCGCATCCTGATTGTCGTCTGCAATCGCGTCCAGACAGGGAACCACATCGCCTTCCAGCGTCATCGCCTGGCCAACCTGGCCGGACGTAGTGTAGGAGTAGGCCGGATCGACCGCATACCCATCGCTGACCGGCGTGACGCTTTCACCGTCCGAGGTGACCGCCCGCAGGACGCCCTGTTCGTTGTAATTCAGCTGGTAGACCCGCTGGGGCGTATCTCCCAGCTCACTGGAAGGTGCTGAGCCGTGACACGTGGTGGCTGAATAGAACGAGGCCGTGCCGCTGTCCCAGTCGAACACCAAACGTTCATTGACGTCATCGTCGTCCCAATAAGGCCGGCTGGTGTTGTAATCCAGGTAGAAGCCGTCCAGCCCCTGGGCATTGAGTTCGGCAACCCGGCCATGCACCCGGGCCAGGCGCGTGATTTCCGTCAGCGACGGGGTCATGCAGCCGTCGGCATCAATCCGCTGCAGCACGCCCGCTTCGCTGTAATAGAACGTCAGCTCGGCAGCAATGCTGGCGTTGCTTTCCAGGGCGCTGTCGCCGGAGGGCACACCCTGGTCCGGCGCGCTGACGGTCAGAGATTGCAGCAACACCGGATTGTCCAGATCCAGCGGCACCTCCGGGATGGCCACGGACGACACATCCACATTGCTGTATAGACCGCCGCTACCGACCGCGTCGTCCACAGCCCGGACCACCTCATCGGCGTAGCCGTTGTAGCTCAGGCGCATGATGCGCAGCGCTTCAGTAGAGAACGGGGCCACTTTGCCATCAGAGCTCACCAGCGCCGATTCCATATCGTCGGGGAACTGGGCCGCCAGGAAGCGGGCCATGGCCTGGGCGTAGGCATGAGCACGATCGTCACCGGCCCGGACATAGTCGCCGGACAGATTGATGCCCGACAGGCGCTGGCCGAGATCGGTGGTGACGTCCAGATCCCCCGCCACCAGGAAACGACGCGCATCCACCAGGGTGGTCAACGGCGAGACAAAACGGACACCGGGCGGCGCCGACATCATGTAGGCATCCTGCTGCACCACGTTGCCGTTGGCGGTTTCCTCTTCCGTGACGCCGGGAATAACGGTTGCTACCAGCGGGTAGTCGCGCCAGTCCAGGTCTGCGGCCTGGGCGGCATCGAGCTGCAGCGCGGAGAGGTCGAGGGTATAGACGCCTCCGGCGCCGGTGATCGCGGTGGGCTCACCGCCGGCGAGTGTGATGGTCCGTTCCGGGTTGGTGCCCACCGTCACGTCGACGCTGCCGCCGTCATACTGGTAGTCGCCATCCAGATCGAGCCAGACGCGTGCCTTGTCGAGGTAGCCGTCAATTACGCGCCCGCTGACGTCTTCCGACGCGGGTTCGTAGAGTCCGTCCGTATCGCGGCCGTCCACCGGTGAGTCCGGCAATTCGCCGTCACCACAGGCTGTGAGCAGGAGCAGGCAGGCACCGGTCAGGAGAAATCGTGAACGCGTCATGGCAGCAACCGTTGTCCTTGTTATAGCTGTCGGAGGCTCCACTGTAGGCGATGGTCGGGCGGCTATCCTTGATAGGCTTGGCAATTTGTAAATTTGGGTAACCGGCGGGCGCTATAAGAAAAGGAGAAGGCCCGGCAGGAGCAGCACCTGCCGGGCGCTGCAGGACATCAGATGGACCGGGCCACGATTTCCTTCATGATCTCGTTGGTGCCGGCATAGATCCGCTGCACCCGCGAATCCGCCCAGGCGCGGGCGATGGGGTATTCCCACATATAACCGTAGCCGCCGTGCAGCTGCACGCATTCGTCCATCACCCGGCACTGCAGGTCCGTGGTCCACTGCTTGAGCATGGCAGCGGTCGGAATGTCCAGCTTCTTATCGAGATGCAGCTCCAGGCAGCGATCCACGAAGACCCGGGCGGCGGTGATGTCCGCTTTCATTTCCGCCATCTTGAAGCGGGTGTTCTGGAAGCCAAGGATCGGCTTACCAAAGGCCTTCCGCTCTTTGACGTAGTCCCGGGTCCAGTCCCAGGCCGCTTCCGCCGCGGCCACCGCGGTCAGGGCAACTTGCAGACGTTCCGCCGGCAGCTCCTGCATCAGCTGCATGAAGCCCTGCCCTTCGTGACGGCCCAGCAGGTTGCCCACGGGCACTTTCACGTCCTGGAAGAACAGCTCTGAGGTGTCCTGGGCCTTCAACCCCACCTTCTCCAGATTCTGGCCGCGCTCGAAACCTTCCCAGGCGGTTTCCACCAGCAGCAGGCTGGTTCCCTTGGCGCCTTCCTTGGGATCGGTCTTGGCCACGACGATCACCAGATCCGCCATCTGGCCGTTGGTGATGAAGGTCTTGGACCCGTTGAGAATGTAGTGATCGTCCTCCCGGACGGCGCTGGTTTTCACCCCTTGCAGATCCGATCCGGCGCCCGGCTCGGTCATGGCGATGGCGCCGATCATTTCGCCGCTGGCCAGCTTGGGCAGGTAGGCCTGCTTCTGTTCCTCAGTGCCGTAGTTGAGGATATACGGCGCCACGATGTCCGAGTGCAACGCCCAGCCCAGGCCGGAAGTGGAGGCCCGCACGATCTCCTCCATGATCACCGCGCTGTAGCGGAAATCGGCGCCGACGCCGCCGTATTCCTCGGGCAGGCACGGACACAAAAAGCCCAGCTCACCGGCCTTGCGCCAGATGTCCCGGCTGACCTGACCGTCCTTTTCCCATTGAGCGTGATGTGGCACGGCTTCCTGCTGAAGGAATTTGCGGACGGAATCCCGGAAGCCTTCGAGATCGGCGTCAAACAGGGTGCGTGGAATCATGATAAACCTCTGCGTTTTTGTTCCGGGCGCCGTCTGCTGAACGTCAGCGGCGCCTCAAGCGTGTGGTGTCAGAGGTTTTCAGTCTCCGGCGGCGGGCCCGGAGCCACAATGGTGAAAAACATCAATCCGCTTGGCTAAAACGACCGCGGCGCCCGAAGGCGCCGCAGCAAAGACAACAGGGTGAGCCGACCGGGTCAGCCGAAGTAATCCGAGTAGGCGTTGTAGAAATGCTGCGCGGCCCGGCCGCTGCGACCGCCCTTGCCCAGAGCAAACCGGATCGCCAGCTTGTGCAGCTCGCCCCGATCCTCCACCTGCGGGAAGAGTGCATCCACCAGGTGCAGGTACGCGTCCTGGTTGAACGGGTAGAACGACAGCCAGAGACCGAATCGGTCGGACAGGGAAACCTGCTCCTCGATCGCTTCCCCCGGATGCAGCTCGCCGTCGACCACCTGGGCCTGCTGGTTATCCGCCATGTATTCCGGCATCAGGTGGCGGCGATTGGAGGTGGCGTAGACCTTGATGTTCTCCGGCGGGCTCTCGATGGAGCCTTCCATCACGCTCTTCAGGGCCTTGTAGGTGCCCTCGCCCCGCTCGAACGACAGGTCGTCGGAAAAAATGATGAAACGGTAATCCAGGTCGCGCAGGTCATCGACGATTTCCGGCAGGTACAGCAGGTCGTCCCGATCCACTTCCACGATTCGCAACCCCTGGTCGAAGTAGGTGTTGAGGATCGCCTTGATCAGCGACGACTTGCCCGTCCCCCGTGCGCCCCACAGCAATGCGTTGTTGGACGGCTGCCCGCGCAGGAAGCGTTCGGTATTGGTAACCAGCTTCTGCTTTTGCGGTTCCACTTCCAGCAATTGGTCAAGGCGCACCGGATCGATCTGCTTCACGGGACGCAGCGCGTTACGATGACGACGCCAGATGGCGGCGGGGGTTGTCTGCCAGTCTATGCTCATGACATGTGGTTCCTGCTGATGACTCAATCCGTCTTTGGCTTCGATTGACCGGCCAGCTTCCGGGACACGCGCTCCGCGCCCCAGCGGGGCATCAGGTCTTGCGGCAGATCGAGGTGATCGAGAATGCGCGCGACGATGAAGTCCACCATATCCGCCACGGATTCCGGATGATGGTAAAAGCCGGGGCTCGCCGGCATGATCACCGCGCCCATGCGCGTCAGCCGCAGCATGTTGTCCAGATGAACCTCGGAATACGGGGCTTCACGCGGTACCAGGATCAACGGGCGCCGCTCCTTGAGCGCCACGTCGCCGGCCCGTTCGATCAGGTTGTTACTGGCGCCGGTGGCCAGAGCCGATAGAGTGCCGGTACTGCACGGGCAGATCACCAGCGGCGCTCGGCTGCCGGACCCGGAGGCCGGCGGCGCAAACCAGTCCTCACGGCCGAAGACCAGCAACTGGTCCGGCTCGGCACCGTAGTGCTTGGAGAGAAACGCCTGCATGGCGTCCGGACTGCCCGGCAGCGACAGGTCAGTCTCGGTTGCGACAACCACCTGGGCCGCCTTGCTGATCATGAAATGCACGCGACAGCCCGCCGCCAACAGGCACTGCAACAGACGCAGGCCATAAGGCGCACCGGAAGCGCCAGTCAGGGCCAGATTAACAGTGGGTCGATCCACCGGGGAATGCGTGGGCTTGCCTTCAGTCAACAGTCTGCTCCAGTTTTGCGATCAGCTTGCCGTGAATACCGCCAAAGCCGCCGTTGCTCATCACCACGATGTGACAGGGGACCGGCAGGTCCTCCAGCACCTGGCCAATCAGTCCTTCGACGGTAGTCGCCGTGCTGTGCCGGGGATCGTCCGCCGGCACCAGCGACTTCAGCCAGTCCATGTCACTGAGGTTAGCCCAGATCACCCGATCCGCCTGCTCGCTGCTGGGCAGCAGGGTCTCGCGATGGACGCCCTGCTGCATGGTGTTCGAACGCGGCTCGATCAGCGCAATGATGGGCTCGTCCCCCACTTTCTTGCGCAGGCCGTCGAGCGTGGTCGCGATGGCGGTGGGATGGTGGGCAAAATCGTCATAAACCCGAACCCCCTTGACGTCCGCCAGCAATTCCATACGCCGCTTGACGCCGGAAAAGCGGTTCAGCGCGGCAATGGCATGGTCCGGCGTAACGCCGACGTGGCGCGCCGCCGCGATGGCCGCCAGTGCATTACGGACATTGTGCAGACCGGTCTGCTGCCAGCTCACGGTGGCCACCGGCTGTTCGTGATGGACCACCATGAACCGACTGCCATCGTCCACCAGCAGTTCGGCGCGCCAGTTGGCCTGTTCCACTTCGCCGGCCACGGAGGTCGTCTGGACGCTGCTCCAACAGCCCAGGTCCAGCGCCGCGTCCAGGTGCGTATCGCGCGCGGGCCGCACGATCAGCCCGTTGGACGGCACGGTGCGGACCAGGTGATGGAACTGGCGCTCGATGGCCTCGACGTTGTCGAAGATGTCCGCGTGATCGAATTCCAGGTTGTTAAGAATCAGCGTGCGCGGGCGGTAATGGATGAACTTGGAACGCTTGTCGAAAAAGGCGCTGTCGTATTCGTCCGCCTCGATCACGAAGAAATCGCTGCTGCCCAGCCGGGCGGAGACGCTGAAATCCTTGGGCACGCCGCCCACCAGGTAGCCGGGATCGAAGCCGGCCTGCTCCAGAATCCAGAGCAGCATGGACGTGGTTGTGGTTTTGCCATGGGTGCCCGCAACGGCCAGCACCCAGCGTTTGCGCAGGACTTCCCGGGTCAGCCACTCGGGGCCGGACATATAGTCGACACCCCGATTGAGCACCGCTTCCACTTCCGGATTGCCGCGGGACATGGCATTGCCGATCAGCACCAGATCCGGTGCGGGCTTGAGGTGGTCGGCGGAATAGCCCTCCATCAACCCGATGCCCTGGGCTTCGAGCTGGGTGCTCATGGGCGGATAAACGCCCTGGTCGGAGCCGGTCACCGTGTGCCCGGCCTCCCGGGCAAGCACCGCGAGACTGCCCATAAACGTCCCGCAGATACCGAGGATGTGGATATGCATGGTTGTCCTGTTTCTGTTCAGCCGCAGGCGGCCATTGAATCAAAGACTGAAGCGTCCTGTATCGCTGCTGCGGCGTCAAGCCGGGGCGAACCGAAAATGGTTGACGCGGGCCGATTCGGGGTTGCCGGATCCTACAAGACCGTCATGAAATGTACCCGAGATTAACGTATCATTCGCGCGAAGTGACCAATCTGCAGGAGGCGCCAGCAACCATGGCCATCAAGAACGCGTTCTACGCCCAGTCTGGCGGTGTCACCGCCGTGATCAACGCCAGTGCCTGTGGTGTGATCGAGACTGCCCGCAAGCACCCGGAAGCGATCGGCACGGTCTACGCCGGCCGCAACGGGATCATCGGGGCGCTCAGGGAAGAACTGATCGATACCAACGAGGAAAGTGACGAAGCGATTGCGGCGCTGATGCACACGCCGGGCGGCGCCTTTGGTTCCTGTCGCTATAAGCTGAAGAACTTCACCGAGAACAAGCGTGAGTACGAACGCCTGATCGAAGTGTTCCAGGCCCACAACATCGGCTACTTCTTCTATAACGGCGGTGGCGACTCCCAGGACACCGCGTTCAAGGTCTCCCAGCTGGCCGAGCGTATGGGTTACCCGATTACCTGCATCGGTGTCCCCAAGACCGTCGATAACGACCTGCCGTTTACCGACTGCTGCCCGGGCTTTGGTTCGGTGGCCAAGTACATTGCCACCTCCACCCTCGAAGCCAGCCTGGACATCAAGTCCATGTGCGAATCGTCCACCAAGGTCTTCATCCTCGAAGTGATGGGCCGGCACGCAGGCTGGATTGCGGCCGCCGGTGGTCTTGCCGGCCAGGGTGAAGGCGATCCGCCCCACATCATCCTGTTCCCGGAAATCCCGTTCGACCGGGACGCCTTCCTCAAGCGTGTCGAATACAGCGTCGAGAACTACGGCTACTGCGTGGTCGTCGCGTCCGAAGGCGCCCAATATGAAGACGGTCGCTTCCTTGCCGATGCGGGCAGTAAAGATGCCTTCGGCCACACCCAGCTGGGTGGCGTTGCCCCGGCACTGGCCAACATGACCAAGCAGGCCCTGGGCTACAAGTACCACTGGGCCGTGGCCGATTACCTGCAGCGCGCCGCACGCCACATCGCTTCGGCCACTGACGTGGAGCAGGCCTACGCCGTGGGCAAGGCCGCCGTGGAAATGGCCGTGGCCGGCAAGCAGGCCCTGATGCCGACCATCGTGCGTGAGCAGTCTTCCCCCTATCGCTGGCACATCGGCGAAGCGCCACTGAGCGAAGTAGCGAACCAGGAAAAGAAGATGCCGATCCACTTCATCACCGACGACGGCTTCGGCATCACCCAGGATTGCCGCGAGTACCTGTCGCCGCTGATCAACGGCGAGGCTTTCCCGCCGTTCGAAAACGGTCTGCCCAAGGTTGCCAAGTTGCAGAAGGTGCTGGCCGAAAAGAAACTGCGGACGGCTTTCGACATCTGATCGACGTTCCGGTACGCATAAAAAAGGCGCCCTCATCGGGCGCCTTTTTTGGTTCTGCCGGCTGACAACTCAGGCCAGTGAAGAAGCCTCCCGCTGCTGCACGTAGGTGGCAAATTCGGTGAAGCCACCGACGTGCTTGTCGCCGACAAAGATCTGCGGCACGGTATAGACCGGCTCGTTGATCATTTTTTCGATGTCCGCTTTGCTCATCCCTTCGGCAATCATATCCACAAACTGATAATCAAAACCTTTGATTTCACACAGTTGGCGGGCACGGACGCAAAAACCGCAACTCATGCGGCCATAGATGGTCACGCGATCCATCTTCGACCTCCTCGGATTCAATGGGGCTCAGCTTGCCAGACGGCCGCGTCTTTTCCCATTTGGTGCTTTGAATGATCGTCATAGGCTCTGCGTATGCGGCCAGGTGGCGGCATCAGAGCCGACAGCGCACTGTCGGCTCTGATACCGCCCTACCCGGTCCGGTTCAGGTCCGCAGGCGGTTAAGCTGTTCTTCCAGCGATATCACCTGCTCACCCAACTCTTCACCGTTACCGCGAACCCGCTGAGACAGTTCGCGCAGGTCGCTGGCGGCATCGCCGATGTTGGTCAGGTTGCGGTTGATCTCCTCGCTGACCGAACTTTGCTCTTCGGCCGCCGTGGCCACCTGGGTGACGTGCTCGACGATGGTGGCGATACGCTGCACCACCTCGGCCAGTGACTGATCCGCCTCGCGGGTCCGTTCAACCGCGTTGGTGGCCCGGTCGACGCCGCCGCGAATGACCGTCACGGTCTGCTGGACCTCACCCTGCAGCCCTTCGATCATCTCGCTGATCTCGTCGGTGGACTCACGTGTCCGCGACGCCAGCGTGCGCACCTCATCGGCCACCACAGCAAAGCCCCGACCCTGCTCACCGGCCCGTGCGGCTTCAATCGCTGCGTTCAGCGCCAGCAGGTTGGTCTGCTCGGCAATGCCGCGGATGACTTCCAGGATACGGTTGATATCGTCGCTGCGGTTGGCGACCTGACCGATGGCTCCGCTGGCCTCTTCCATATCGGCGGCCAGTTCCTGCACGCCGTTGACGGCGGTGGTCAGGGTCGACTGGGTGCTCACGACCCCGTCGCTGGCTTCCCGGGCATTGCCCGCGGCGTCGCTGGCAAACGTGGCGACTTCACTGGCAGCGGCCGACATCTCGTTCATGGCGGTCACGACGCTGTCGATCTCGCCATGCTGACGCGGCCATTGATCGACTTGAGGTCGTTGATCATGTCCCGCAATTTCGCCAGGAACGCGTTGAAGCCGTCCGCCAACGCAATCAGCTCGGCGTGGGTATCGATCTCCAGCTCCTGGGTCAGATCGCCCTCGGCGCTGGCCAGATTGGCCATGCGGTCACGGATGCGATCCAGCGGCCGGGTCACACTGCGAACCAGCACCACCAGCAGCAACAGGGAAACAATCGACACGATGATGCCCGCCGTCAACTGACGCCCTGCCGTGGCGTCGACTTCCTCGCCCAGGACATCCTCAACCTTGCTCAAGTCGGCCAGCGCAACATCCCGAGGCAGTTCGATGATCATCGACCAGGTCGTGTCGGAAGCCTTGATGTGGATCGGATACGCCACCGCGATGTCTTCGCCGTTATCAAAGACGTCGTTGTCACCGTCCTTGTCCAGCTTGCGATAAGCCGCCGCCCGATCCGGCAGGGCTTCCTTGAGCGGCCGCCCAAGGAACTTGTCGTAATGGCTGGTGCCGGCAATCAGGCCCATCTCGCTGACCAGGGTCACGCGGCCGGCGCCGTCGTACAGGTTCTGACTGACCTGCTTGAGCGTCTTCTGGATGGTGGACAGATTGATGTCGGCACCGACGACCCCGCCGAACTTGCCATCCTTGAATATCGGCATCACCAGGCTGGTCATCAGCTCGGAATAACCGTCACTGATCTCGTAGTTGTAGGGCTCCATGGTGCAGGGCTTGAGCGTTTCCTTGGAGCACAGGTACCACTCGGCTTCGCGGATGCCGAATTCGTTCTTGGTGGTATCGTACTTGGTCGACGGATCCGCTGTGCGACTGAAGTGGATCTTGCCGTCCTGGTCCCGGTAGTAGTAGATCTCCAGCGTGCCTTCATCACTGCTGTGATCTTCCACGCCCCCGGTGAAGTAGCGGTCCTGGCCGTCGTAGGCATCAGGTTCGAACTGGGCGTAAATGGAGCTGAGTTCCGGCTGGCCCTTGAGGATCGCGCCGGCGGTTTCCATCAGGTCACGGCGGCTCATGCGCGCAGAATCGGAGCCTTCGACGTTGCGGTGAATCACCTCGCGGAACGTTTCCGGGATCTTGTAGGCGCGGTTGAAGATACTGGCCACCAGCTCACCATACTGGCCGGCCGTGGCACGCAGGCGCTCGACAACAATGTTCTGCACCAGTTCGCCGGTGTCATCGGAAATGCGCGACTCCATGCTGGAGAGCGATACCTGGGCGGTTATGATCATGCTCAGGCCCATAATGAGCAGCAGCACAATGACCAGCGCGTAGAGTTTGACTTTCAGAGACAGCTTTTTCATGACACTCCCGGGTCACAGAGTGAGGCAGCACCACCCGGTCCGGTAGGGGCACCGCAGATCTTCGTATACGTCGTACGCCATCACGCCCAGCTCCCTTGTCTCAGACTTTGTGCGGCTGACAAGATAAGCTATCGGCCTGACGGACGATTTCTTGATAACGATAGTGATCGACCGGTAAACCCACCACTACACTGTGTAATCAGACGGGAGTCGATTTGGCATACCTGTCCCTGTTTTTTACGGCCTTTGCCGCAGCCACTCTGTTGCCGGCCTACTCCGAGGTTCTGCTCGGCGGGTTGGTGACGCAGGGCTACTCGCTGTGGGGCTTATGGCTGTTCGCCACGCTGGGCAACACCCTGGGGTCGGTGTTGAACGGATGGATCGGACGGCAGGTGGAGCGTTTTCGCCACAAGCGCTGGTTTCCGGTCAGTGAAAAACAGCTGCAACAGGCCCAGAACCGGTTTAACCGGTTCGGCCAGTGGTCGCTGCTGATGGCGTGGCTGCCCATCGGCGGTGACGCGCTGACGCTGATCGGCGGCATCATGCGCGTCCCCTGGCTCAATTTCATCGTGCTGGTTGCCATCGGCAAGGGCCTTCGCTACGCCCTGGTGCTGTGGCTGGTGCTGGAAGCGACCTGACTTCCGGGGTCAGTCGCCGGCGTCCCGGGCGGCCGCCTCTTCGCTGTCGTACAGATAGTCCTGCAACAGATCCTCGCCGTTAAACTCCGACCGCAGCACCGCAATGAAGGTGTAGACACCGATCAGCTTGCGGTTGAGGAAGACGAATTCCTTGGGCGGAATCCGGAAATAGCGGCTGATGGCCGAACGCGCCGCCTGACGGGCCACCCGCGACGGCAGGTCACTCTGCTTCCAGCGGTACTGGCCCTGCTCGTTGACCGCGAATTCGGGCCACTCGCCGTTGGCCGGGGCCAGCGGTTCCAACACCGACATACAGACTTCGCCGAACCGGCGCAGCACGTCCTCGGGCCAGCTCTCGCTCATGAAATGAAGCTTGGTCCCGCCTTCGATGACCCGCTCAAGATCCTGCTCATAGGACGCCCGGATCATGTCCCGAACCGGCTCGAGGAAGCTGTCCGGGTATTGTTGCACGGCTCCAAAGTCCAGCAGCACGATCTGGTCGCTCTCAGTGCCGGCTTCCTCGGCAATGCGGATGCGGTAGTTGCCGAAGTTGGGGTCGGTCTGGATCTCGCCCCATTCAAACAGCTCACGGAAGAACAGTTCCAACGCGGCACGGCCCAGCGCACTCCGACGCTCGAGCGACAGCGAAGCCACCTTGTCCGAGCTGACCGGCCAGCCGGGCTCGAAAGTGGACGCCATCACATGGCGGGTGGAATACTCCGGCAGGACCCGGGGCACCACGAAACGGTCATCGCCTTCGAGCATCTTGCGGAAATGCTCGGTGGTCCGGGCTTCCAGCGCATAGTCCACTTCCCGATGCATCATGGTGCGGACTTCTTCGAGCCACTCGTTGAATTCGGGACCCATGGACACAAAGCGTCCGACTTTCAGGATCTGCGCCACCGCATTCAGGTCACTGTCCACCGCCGTGTCGACGCCCGGATACTGGACCTTGAGCACGATCTCCAGACCGTCGCTGCGGCGTACCGCACGATGGACCTGCCCCAGCGAGGCCGACCCAATCGGTTCCGGATCCACGTCCAGCTGGGCCAGGCGCTCGCTACCCAACTCCTTGGCCAACACCTTCTCGACGGAAGGCCAGGCCAGTGATGTAGTCTGGTCTTCCAGGGTGTGCAATGCTTCGGTCACTTCGGCCGGCAGGAAATGCTCGCCGTAGAGCGCCATGACCTGACCGATCTTCACCACGCTGCCCTTGAGTTTGCCGAGTTCATCCACCAGGAACCGGGCCTGGCTTGAGAGCATCTGGCGGTGGCGCTCTTCACGCTTTTCGCGGCTGCTGAACAGGTTGGTGGCCATGTGCGTGGCCATGCGGGTACCGGCGAACAGACCGGCCCGGGTCAGACTGAGCCGGCGCTCGAAGCTGCCGGTCTTGATGCGGGAAACGGATTTGCGCGTTTTTTTGGAAGTCATCAAGGGATCCAGAAGCTGGTGAATGCTGCAGCCCGACGGCCGAATGGTCGGCTTCCGGGCGCTCTTCGAAAGTGGGTCCTACCGATTATACGTGAGCCCGACCCGTCTCTGGTCACCGACCTGCCGCGCCAGCCCGGTTTCCGGAGCCAATGGATTCCCTGCAGCTTTGCCGTGTAGTGATCACTGATTAACCAGCACAGGCGACTATGCGACGCCGCAAACGTCATGTTTACGTTTTAAAACAGAGCGCTACTGCATTTGGCGCTATGCTCGTATCGATTAAACAATAAATATAACGCTAACAATGATGCCCGATTCATCCAAGTCTTATTGGCCGTCAGCCCCTGTGCCCGACCACACCCGGGGCGAAATACCGGTTCCCCGGCTGATCAACTGGCTCAGCGTGGGAGCCTTGCCGGTCCTGGTTTTCTTTGCCTACCGGGCCGCTGGACGTGGCGACACCCTGGTGATGGCTACGCTGGCCACGGTGGGCGTGATGCTGATGCTTAACGCTCTGGTGTACCTGACGCTGCGGCACCAGATCCTGCACCGGCGGACGTTCATCGTCATCATTGCGGCCCTGTTCATTTATGTGGCGACCGCCGCGCTGGAGGACGGCTCCGCGATCATCTGGCTGTTCGCCTATCCGCCAATCATTTTCTACATCAGCACGCCCCGGGTCGGCGTCCTGACCTGCGCTTTTGGCCTGACAGCCCTGGTAGGCCTGTTTTCGCCGATGGGAGACCATCTGTTCAACACGCCCTACAGCAACAGCTTCCGGCTGATGATGATCAACGTGCTCGCGTTCGAAATGATCTCCTGCTATGTCCTGGACCTGAGCCGGCGGCGCAGCAAGGCCAGCCTCCTCACCCTGGCCGGCGAGTACGAGTACGCGGCCAAGCACGACACCATGACCGGCCTGACCAACCGTCGCGAAGGCCTGATCCGCCTGGAAGGCGAGTACCAGCGCTACCTTCGCAACCGCCAGTCGTTTTCGGTGATCCTGCTGGATATCGATCTGTTCAAGGGAGTCAACGATCACTACGGCCACCAGACGGGCGACGAGCTGATCATCAAGGTGGCGGACAAACTGAAGGAAGGGTGCCGCCGGATCGACATTGTGTCGCGCTGGGGCGGTGAGGAATTTCTGGCGATCCTGCCGGAGACCGGAGTGGAGGAAGCCATCCGGATTGCCGAGCGGATCCGCCAGTCAATTGCAGCGGCTCCCGCCACCTATGACGGCCAGATTGTTCGGACGACGATCAGCGCGGGAGTGGCCAGTATTCACGGCGCCGAATCCCCCAGCCGACTGTTGCAGCGGGCGGACGAAGCCCTCTACACCGCCAAGGCGACGGGGCGCAATCGGGTCTGTTGCGGGGAAGTCCCCAATCAGGATACGGCCTGAACGACGGGCAATCCGGTCTCGAACCGGACCCGGCCCAGATCCAGTCGCTCCACCAGGCGAGCCACCAGCGCCTGCTGGACGCCATCGAACGTCGCCTGGGGGGCGTGATCAATCACTTGGGTCATGGCCATGCCCGTCAGGCCACAGGGATTGATGCGCCGGAACGGCTCCAGATCCATATCGACGTTCAGCGCCAGTCCGTGGAAAGAACACCCCCGACGGATACGCAGGCCCAGTGAGGCGATCTTGGTGCCCTGGGTGTAGACACCCGGCGCATCGGCGCGCGGAGCCGCATCAACGCCCAGGTCCGCCAGGATCGCAACGATGCTGTCTTCAATACCACTGACCAGTTCACGCACACCAAAATGGGCCCGGTGCAGGTCGATCATCAGGTACACCACTAGCTGGCCGGGACCGTGATAGGTCACCTGGCCGCCCCGGTCCACCTGGACCACCGGAATATCCCCCGGCGCCAGCACATGCTCGGCCTTGCCGGCCTGCCCCTGGGTGAAGACCTTGGGATGCTGCAGGCACCAGAGCTCGTCCGCGGTCTCGGGCGTGCGCGCGGCAGTGAAGCTCTTCATCGCCTCCCAGGTCTCCAGGTAGGGCTGGAGACCCAGGTGGCGAACGATGACGGAACGGTCAGATGTCTCGGACACGACAGGTTACCGGCTAGAGGACCATGTGAACGCGGCCGCTGGCTTTGAGCTCCTCGAACAGGGCCTTGAGCTGCGGTTCGCCGGTAGCCACGATCTTGATCTGCACGGAGCTGAAACGCCCCTGGCGGCTGTCGTTGATCGTGATGTCGGTTTCATCGATGCCCGGCGCATGGCGCTCCACCACTTCCACGACAAAATCGCGAAAGTCCGGCGCGGCCGTGCCGATCACCTTGATGACGTAATCGCACGGAAATTCAATTTTGGGCGGCTGCGGTTCACTCATGCTGCTTTCCTCACTGTCGCCAATCAGCTGAACAACTGCACGAAGAACAGTTTGATCGCATCCCAGATGCGTTTAAAGAACCCGCCTTCGTCCACCGCTTCCAGTGCCACCACCGGGCGCTTGACCACTTCCTGGCCGTTCAGCGTCACCCGCACCTGACCCAGTTCCTGGCCAGCCTTCACCGGCGCCTTGATCACGCTGTCGATGTCCATGACCGACTCCAGCGAATCCTTGGTACCGCGCGGGATGGTGACGACGGCGTCGTTGGCCAGGCCCACCTGGACCGATTCTTTCTTGCCACCCCAGACGGTAGCGTCCTTCAGCGGTTGGCCGGCTTTAAACAGGGAATGGGTCTCGTAATAGCGGAAACCATAGCTCAGCAGTTTCTGCACTTCCTGGGCCCGGGCATTCTCGCTCTTGGTGCCCATGACCACACCGATCAGCCGCATGTCGTCGCGCTTGGCCGAAGCCACGAGACAGAAGCCGGCGGCATCCGTGTGACCGGTCTTCAGGCCATCCACGGACGGGTCGCGCCACAGCAACGAGTTGCGGTTGGGCTGACGGATATCGTTGTAGGTGAAGTATTTCTGGGAATAGATCGGGTAGTTGTCCGGGTAATCGTTGATGATCGCCCGCGCCAGCAGTGCCAGGTCGTGCGCCGTTGAATAGTGTTCCTCATGGGGCAGGCCGGTAGCATTCATGAAGTGGGTGTTCTTCATGCCCAGGATCTGCGCCTGCTGGTTCATGATGTCGGCAAACGCGCCCTCACTGCCGGCCACGTACTCGGCCAGCGCCACACTGGCGTCGTTACCGGACTGGATGATCATACCGTGCAGCAGATTCTCGACGGTCACGTTGGACCCTTCCTTGACGAACATCCGCGAACCACCGGTGCGCCAGGCATGCACGCTGATGGGCACCTCGTCGGACATGGCAATACGGTCCTCGGACAGCTCACGCTCGACGATGTAGGCCGTCATCATCTTGGTCAGACTGGCTGGCGGCAGGCGTTCGTCGCTGTTGCCCTGCATGATGATGTGGCCACTGGCCGCGTCCATCAGCACGTAGGAGCTGGCCGCAATCTGCGGCGGCGACGGGATCAGGGACGGCTGGGACTGGGCAGCGGCCACCGAGACCCAGGTGAACAGGATGATCAGCGCGCGGAAAAATGTTTGGAATACCGTATTCTTAGCCATGGATTCATTCAGCAGTTACATCAGTTGACGATACCCGGTCGGGCATCACGGGATTCGGAAGTGCCATCCGCCTGTACAGCAACAACCGGCCTCAAACCGGTGAACCAGGCGTCTGCTTCCGGGCCATGCATCGCACTGACGGTGGCAATGCCACCTTCAGCCGCCGGCACGGGCCCACTATAGAGGATCGGTCACCACGATTGGGCGCCCCAGCCCCCCCTGTTCAATCAGTTTACTTTCCTGCTCGGCCTGTCCGCGCTGCGCGAACGGGCCAACCTGCACCCGATGATAGCTGCCGGCTGCATACACACGCACCGGCGCGTTGGTCACGTTCCGCAGGCGCTGCGAGAGCTGTTCGGCCGACTCCACCTGCGTAAACGAGGCCACCTGGACGAAAATGCCCTCTTTCTCACTGGAGGTCGCCGGTGCCGACTCCCGCGAGGGTGCGGCCTCTCCGGCCACCGACATACTACCATCCGGCGTTACCGTTATCGCGGCCACTTCCACATGGGCGGTGCCGCGTTTCTGGTAGCCCAGCTTCTTGGCCGCCGCGTAGGACAGGTCGATAATACGCGTGCTGTGGAACGGCCCCCGGTCGTTCACCCGAACAATGACGCTGCGGCCATTATCCAGGTTGGTCACCCGGGCGTAGCTGGGCAACGGCAGACTCTTGTGGGCCGCCGTCATCTTGTACATGTCGAACGTCTCGCCGTTGGACGTCTTGTGGCCGTGGAACTTCTCGCCGTACCAGCTCGCCGTGCCCCGTTCCACGTAGTCGCTGGCGTCCGCCAGCACTGTGTAGCGCTTGCCCCAGACCGTGTAGGGCGATTTATTGCCGTAGCGGCTGGGCTTCTCGTATCGGGGCGTGGCGCTCTTCAGGCCACTGACGTCATAGTCTTCCGACGGCGCCCGATCCTGGCTGATACTGTACCGCGACGACGAGGAACCGGCTGACGACGACGTCTCGGGACTCGAAGCACACCCGGCCAGCAGACCGGTGGCCACAGCCATCAGAAGGGCAAACCCTGACTTCATGTTTATCGGATTCATGCGCCGTTCCGCCATCGTCCAGAAAGACACCACTAACCTCTCGCCTTGTCCGGGGTCTGTGCCAACGCCTGCGACAGGGCCAGAACGGCCATCGCATACAGCTGACTGTGATTGTAGCGGGTGATGACGTAAAAGTTGGGATACGTCAGCCAATCTTCTTGACCTTCCTCAGCCTGCAACCGCATCAGGCGTGCCCGGGTTTCCGCCGACACGCCGGCTTTCGGCACGATACCCGCTGCCTGATAGTCCGCCACCGTCAGTTTCGGAGCCAGACCGCCAGTAAACAATGCCTGCGGATAATCCGCCCCTGCCACCTGTTCCGCCACCGGAGCACCGGCCTGCCACCCGTGGCGGGCAAAATAGTTGGCCACGCTGCCGATGGCATCGACCGGGTTATTGACGATGTCGGCGCGTCCATCGTGATCGAAATCGATGGCAAAATCCCGGTAGCTGCTGGGAATGAACTGGCCAAACCCCATGGCTCCGGCATACGAACCCTTTAGGACTGTCGGATCCAGTCCCTGTTCCCGGGCCATCAGAAAAAATTCACCCAGTTGCTTGCGGAAAAACGCCGAACGGGGCGGATAATCGAACGTCAGCGTTGAAAGCGCATCCAGCACCCGATAGTTGCCCGCGTACTCGCCGTACTGGGTTTCCACCCCGATGATGGCCGCCACGATGTAGCGCGACACCCCCAGCTGCTGTTCTGCCCGCGCAAACGTCTCCGCGTGGGCCCGCAGGAACGCTTTCCCTTTCTCGATCCGCGCTGGCTTGATGAAGATGCGCCGGTATTCGGCCCACTCCAGCGTGTGTTCCGCCGGATGACTGATGGCTTCGAGAATCGATGACTGGCGCTGGGCGCCGGACAGCCAGATTTCCAGCTTACTCCGGTCGAAGCCGTGCTGACGCACCATCTCATCGACGAACGCCTGCCCGTCCGGGGTTTCCACATAGCCGGCGTTCGCCGTCGGAGCCGCCAGGGCAGCCAACAGCACCAGTGCAATGCCAGAAATACGCGATGGCATGATCATCCCCGACTTATTCTTGTGTAAACAAACCCCTGCGTGGCTCCGCCGGGGCGGCCAAAGATTAGCATGATGCCCAAAACCGCAGCCACCGCACGATCCCGTTATGACCAAAAGGTAACGTCGCTCACGCCGAAATCATCCGCCGGTGCGTATGGATCGACATCATCACGCCGAAGGCCGCCATCAGGGTGACGATGGACGTCCCCCCGTAGCTCACCATGGGCAGCGGCACGCCCACGATCGGCAGGATACCACTGACCATGCCGATGTTGACGAACACATAGATGAAGAACGTCATGGTGAGCGCTCCGGCCACCAGACGACCAAAGGAATCCTGGGCATTGACGGCAATGTAAAGGCAACGCGCGATGATCAGGAAATACAGGGTGATTAAAAGCGTGACCCCGATAAAGCCGAACTCTTCCGCCAGTACCGCAACGATGAAGTCGGTGTGGCTTTCCGGGAGGAAATCCAGGTGGGACTGCGTGCCCTGAAGCCAACCCTTACCCATCAACCCGCCGGAGCCGATCGCCGTCTTCGACTGGATGATATTCCAACCCGCGCCCAGCGGATCACTCTCCGGGTCCAGCAGGGTCAGTACCCGCTGTTTCTGGTAGTCCCGCATCACGAAGAACCACATCACCGGCGCGGCCACGCCGGCCATGCCGAAGAAGGCACCCAGCAGCTTCCAGCTCATACCGGCAAAGAACACCACAAACAGGCCCGCCAGGCCGACCAGCAGCGCTGTCCCCAGATCGGGCTGTTTGACGATCAGGATCATCGGCAGGAACACGATCACCAGCGCGATGGCCACCCGCGACAGGCGCGGTGGCAGGAAATGCCGGGAGAGGTACCAGGCGGTCATGATCGGTACTGCCAGCTTCATGAACTCCGAGGGCTGGAATCGCGGCAGCCCCGGCAACGCCAGCCAACGCTGCGCGCCCTTGGCCCCGATACCGACCAGCAGCACGGCAATCAAGGCGATCAACCCCAACCCATAGAGCCACGGCGCCCAGCGCCGGTATACGGACGGGTCCAGTTGGGCAAACACGAACATCACGACCAGCGCCACGCCGATACGGGCAATCTGGGACTCGACAATGGCGATACTGCTGTCGCCGCCGCTGTACAGTACGAACAGACCACCAACCAGCAGGATCAACAGGAGGACGAGCAGAATCGGATCCAGGTGGATCTTGGCCAGGAAGCCTTGTGGCGCGTGGAGGCTCGGGCCGGACATGTGCCGGACGAAATCGCGATCAGCCATCGTTGGTATCCCCTGCCTTGGCCTTGTCGGCGACTACGGGTTTTTCCGGTTCACCGGCGTTCATGTCCAGCAACCAGGCATCAATCATCTTGCGGGCCAACGGCGCCGCCGTGCTGCTGCCGCCGCCGCCGTTCTCGACGATCACCGCAACCGCGATCTTGGGATCCTTCAGCGGCGCAAAGGCGATAAACAGGGCGTGGTCGCGCAGGCGCTCACGGATCTCGTCGGCATCGTACTGTTCGTTTTCCGCCAGGCTGAAGACCTGGGCGGTGCCGGTCTTGCCGGCGAAGTCATAGGGTGCCCCCCGGCCAGAACGCCGAGCCGTGCCGTGCGCCCCCTGCACCACCGAGTGCATCGCGTCGGCGACGTAGCCCCAGTCCGCATCGCGTTTGAGGACCAGGTCCGGATGCGTGTCCTCGGGCATAACATGCTCAGTCGATTCGGCACCGATGGCTTCCTTGAGCATCCGCGGCGCATGCCAGCGACCATGGTTCGCCAGAACCGCCGTGGCCGTCGCCAGCTGCAGCGGCGTAGTCAGCAGGTAACCCTGGCCGATACTCATATTGACAGAGTCACCGGGATACCACGGCTGGTTCTTGACGCCGCGTTTCCATTCCCGGGTCGGCAGCAGGCCCGGCTGGGCACCACTGACATCCAATGCAGTCACCTTGCCGAAACCGAACTGGTCGAGGTACTTGCTCATCGTATCCACGCCCATGCGCTCGCCCAGGTCGTAGAAATAGGTGTCGCAGGACTGAGCGATCGCCTCATCGAGATTGACCCAGCCGTGACCGCCCCACTTCCAGTCCCGGTAGCGGCGGCCCTTGCCGTCGATCTGGTAGTAGCCGGGATCCCAGATCGTGCGGTCGCGCGTGGTGTTGTCGCTGTCCAGTCCCGCCACGGCCATCATCGGCTTGATGGTGGAGCCCGGCGGGTACTGGCCGCGCAGGGCGCGGTTGAAGAGCGGCTTGTCCGGCGATTCACTGAGTGCCTTATAGGCGTCGACACTGATGCCGGTCACAAAGAGGTTGGCGTCAAAGCCCGGGACGCTGGCCAGGGCCAGGATACCGCCGGTCTTCGGCTCGATGGCCACGATGGCCCCGCGCCGACCCCGGAGGAGATCATACGCTTTCTGTTGCAGGCGGATATCCAGCTGCAGACGCAGGTCGTCGCCGGGTACCGGGTTTTCTTTTTCCAGGACGCGCAGGGTTCGACCACGGGCATTGGTTTCGACGTGCTGATAACCCACCTTGCCGTGCAGCGCCTTCTCGTAGAAACGCTCTACCCCGGACTTGCCGACGTAGTTGGTGCCCGCATATTCGATGGGATCCAGGCGGCGCAGCTCGTCCTGGTTGATGCGCCCGACGTAACCCAGGGCGTGGGAGGTGATTTCGCTGTAGGGATAGTAGCGAACCAGTTCGGCCTCAACTTCGACGCCCGGCAGCTCGTAGCGGTGTACGGCCATGCGGGCGATCTGCTTTTCGTTCAGGTCCGAACTGAGGGATACCGGCGAATAGGGCCGGCGATATTCTTCCAGCCGGCGCTGGAAGCGCTCCAGGTCCTCATCGCTGATGTCCAGGATCTGGCGCAGCTGGGCCAGCGTCTTTTCCATGTCCGGCACCCGTTCCGGAACCACGGTGACACTGAACACCGGCCGGTTTTCAGCCAGCAGGACATCGTTACGGTCGTAGATCAGACCCCGCGGCGGTGCGATGGGCTGCACCTGGACCCGGTTTTTCTCCGACAGCGTGGTGAAGTTCTCATGATTGAGAATCTGCAGGTAATACAACCGCGTCACCAGGATGCCAATCATGGTCAGCATGATCACCAGGGCAACCAGCACGCGACGCTGGAACAGGCGACGCTCGGCTGCAGTATCCTTGAATTCGCCCCAGGGCATTAAACCGTCCTATGCGCGGTGATATGGATGATTACGGGTAATGGACCAGGCGCGATACAGCTGCTCGGCCACCAGGATGCGGACCAGCGGATGGGGCAGCGTCAGCGGCGACAGGGACCAGAGCTGGTCCGCCCGGGCCCGGCATTCCGACGACAGGCCATCAGGCCCACCGACCAGGAAGCTGACGTCCCGACCGTCCATTTGCCAGGCTTCCAACTGACTCGCCAGCTTTTCCGTGGACCAGGCCTTGCCGCCCACCTCCAGCGCAATGACCCGGTCACTGCGGCCGATGGCAGCCAGCTGGGCCTCGCCTTCCTTTTGCATCAACCGGGGGATATCGGGATTCTTGCCCCGCTGGGCGAGTGGCGTTTCCGCCAGCTCCAGGGGCAGGTCGGGCGGGAAGCGCCGCGCGTACTCCTGGTAGCCGTCCTCAACCCAGCCGGGCATCTTCTGGCCAACACAGACCAGCTTCAACCGCATGATTATTCGCTACCAGCCGCACCCAGGTTGGGCGCATCGCGCCAGAGGCGTTCCAGATCGTAGAATTCGCGTGTGGCCGGCATCATGACATGCACGACGACATCGCCCATGTCCACCAGCAGCCAGTCGCTGTTCTCACCACCTTCCACATTGGCCGAACGAACACCCTGGGACTTGACCTCGGTAATCACCGACTCGGCCAGCGAACGGACATGCCGGCTGGACGTCCCCGATGCGATGACCATGTAATCCGTGACGCTGGTTCTGTCCCGGACATCAATCACACTGATGTCCTGCGCCTTAACCTCCTCAAGTGCGTTTACGACCGTATCTCTCAGTTGCTCAGCCTGCATAATTACCCTGTTCGACGGTGTCTCCACCTGGCGTGCCGGAGCCGGTCCGGCCCCAACGGTTGATGCGCTGCCCCGGGCAGCGACAATGAAGCGGGCATTGTACCACCAAAATCCCGGGACAGGTCACGATTCGACCAGTTCCGGTCAAGCCCGGAATGACGGCCCGGACTCATCACGATAAAGGCCGGATTCCGCGATGATGTCGCACACCGGATCCGGCGCCAGGTAGCGGATCGAGCGCCCGTCCCGCACCGCCTGGCGCACGCCGGTGGCGGAAATGTCCAGCAGCGGAAGCGACACGGACAAGACCCGGCCATATGGCGTCCGCTTCAGTGAGGTCTCATCGGTGTCGGCGTTGTCCGCCAGCAGTTGGCCGGCCGCGCTTTCGGCCGGGATGGTATAACCCGGCCGCTCCACCACGATGATGTGGGCCAGTTCCAGCAGGCGCTGCCAGCGGTCCCAGCGATCGATGGATGAGAAGCTATCGGTACCGACGACCATCGCCAGGGGCTCTTGCGGCCCACGCTCCTGGCGCAATTCTTCGAGAGTATCGACGGTGTAGGACGGCGTGTTACGGGTCAGTTCCCGCTCATCCACCGCCAGCCCCGCTTCACCGGCAATGGCGCTGTAGAGCATCCGCAGACGCAACTCGGGTGACGCACCCGGCTCGTCCCGATGCGGCGGCAGATGGCACGGCACCAGCGTCACGGTGTCGATACCGAGGACCTCCCTCAGTTCGACGGCCGTGCGCAGGTGAGCGTGGTGGATGGGATCGAAGGTTCCGCCAAGAATGACTTTCATAGACTGCTCAGGCCCCACCCGTTCAGGAACGGATGTGGCCGTCGCCGAACACCACGTATTTCTGCGAGGTCAGCCCTTCCAGCCCGACCGGGCCGCGGGCGTGCAGTTTGTCGGTGGAGATTCCGATCTCTGCGCCCAGGCCGTACTCGAAGCCGTCGGCAAATCGCGTGGAGGCGTTCACCATCACCGAGCTGGAATCCACCTCGGTCAGGAAGCGGCGGGCCCGGGTGTAGTTCTCGGTCACGATGGCGTCGGTGTGCTGGGAGCTGTAGCGGTTGATGTGGGCAATCGCCGCGTCCAGTCCGTCCACCACGCGAATCGCCAGCACCGGCGACAGGTATTCGGCGTGCCAGTCGTCTTCGGTGGCGCTGGTGACGTGGGCCAGGACATCCCGAGTCCGCTCGCAGCCGCGCAGCTCCACGCCCTTCTCCTCAAAGGCGCTGGCCAGCAGCGGCAGGATGTCGGCCGCGATCTCCGCATCCACCAGCAGGGTTTCCATGGTGTTGCAGGTGCCGTAGCGCTGGGTCTTGGCGTTGACGGCGATGGCCAGCGCCTTTTCCGGATCGGCATGACTGTCGATATAGACGTGGCAGACGCCGTCCAGGTGCTTGATCACGGGCACCCTGGCATCCCGGCTGATGCGTTCGATCAGCCCCTTGCCGCCCCGGGGCACGATCACGTCCACGTATTCGGGCATGGTAATCAGTTTGCCTACGGCCTCGCGATCCCGGGTCTTGATGACCTGAACCGCCTCTTCCGGCAGGCCAACCTGGCGCAGCCCCTCGGCGATGCAGGCGGCAATCGCCTGGTTGGAATGCAGCGATTCGGACCCGCCGCGCAAAACCGTCGCATTGCCGGACTTCAGGCACAGGCTGGCCGCTTCCACAGTCACATTGGGCCGGGATTCATAGATGATGCCGATCACACCCAGCGGCACCCGCATCTTGCCCACCTGGATGCCGGACGGCCGGTAGCTCATGCCGGTGATCTCCCCAATCGGATCCGGCAAGGACGCCACCTGACGCAGACCCTCGATCATGGTATCGATGCGTGCCGGCGTCAGCTCCAGGCGATCGAGCATGGCGGGCTCCAGTCCATTCTCACGGCCGGCGTCCAGGTCCTGACGGTTTGCGTCCGTCAGGGCGTCACGGGAGGCATCGAGTGCGTCCGCCATAGCCAGCAGCGCGTCATTACGTTCCGCTGTGCTGGAGCGCGCCACGGCGGTTGCCGCTTTACGCGCCTTCTGGCCAACGTCTGCCATGTAAGCCGAAATATCCATCAAGGGTCCTACCATCTGCTGAATTGCTTTCAGGCGTCTCAGATTCTGGCGTGAATCGGAGGCACGTTTGCTAATTTATAAGGTATCGACACGACGATCTGCATTCGTGGGAGCCAATCGACGGCTCTCCGGATGTCAGGATACACGCATAGACGTTATTATACGCGGGCGATCGATTCGGTTTAAGTCACCGGTGGCCTTCCAGTCCCATGATGACAGGCCGGATCCAAGGAATTACGGTACATTTCCGCCTGTCTGCCGCAGTCAGGAATGCTCCCTGCGGGAAATGTCGTCATGGAGACCTCGAATGCCTAATGTGGCAGAGACTTTTTTGTTGAGCCGCTTTGCCCGGTTCGCCGCCGCTGCCTTGTTGCTGCTTGCCGCGTTCACCCTGTGGCAGGCCGCCTATGCCGCCGCCGTGACCAGCGCCATTTGCGCGGTCATGGTCTGGACCCGCTATCGCGCCGGCATCGCCAAAGACAGCACGCTGCCCCTGGCCATCGCCCGCGTCTCCAACCTGCTGTTCCTCACGGCACTGACGCCGGCCATTCTCGCCAACGCGCCCGGCTTGTCCCAGTGGAGTTATGTGTATCCACTTGCCACCTTTGCACTCTGGTCCCTCGGCTGGGCCGTTTTGCTGGTACTGCCCTATCTGGCGCTGGTGATCATAGCCGGCCTGGACCCGGCCCTTGGCCCCGACCGTCACCAGTTTGTTGCCTGCGCCCTGCTCGCCATCCTGTTGTCGGCCGTGTTCGTGTTCCTGCGGGAATACAAGAGCCGTCAGCTGGCGCCGCTTCGGCGTACCGATGAACTGACCCAGGCCGCCAGTCGCGACTACCTGTCAGCCGACCTGCACAAGGAAATCCAGCGCAGCGAACGGGAAGGGATCGAAATGGCCGTCCTGCTGATTGGCCTGGACATCCATCGGGGCGCCCCCCTGCCGGAAGACGACATTCGCGCCATCCTGCCGCGCATCGGTCGCTACCTGCATTCACAGCTGCGGGATTTCGACAGCTATTACCGGGTGGCAGATCTGCAGTTCCTGGCCATCCTGCCGGGCATCAACACCACCGAAGCCACCCGCCGCGCCGAAGTCATCCGCCAGGATCTGGGCAGCCTGCTGGCGTCCCATGACCTGACCCTGACCGTCAGCGCTGGTGTCGCCGGACTCAACATCGGTGACGATGCTGACAGCCTGCAGCAAAGCGCGGGCCGGGCCCTGCAGCGGGCTCAGCAACAGGGCGGTAACCGCACCCAGTCATTCAGCGCCTGGTCCGGTGCCGACGGTACGGGCGCATCCGGGACGGAGGCCACCTCCCATGACTGAGACCCGGCTGCGCACCCTCACCCACAGCCTGGCTTACAGCCTGACGCTGCTGTTCATGATCGCCCTGGCCGCACAGAACCTGCGCTACGGTTTCTACGATCTGTTCTACCTCGCCGTGGCACTGGGTCTTGGCGCTGCGGCCGGCGTCGCCTATACGTGGGTCATGCGCCGACGTCAGCTGATGGCGCCGGGCCACACCCTCCTGCTGGCCGTCATGAATCTGCTCGCGGTGCTGGCCGTCTTCGGCAGCTCACAGCCCGATGTGTCCCACTGGACCCTGGCGCTGGTTCTACTCAACCTGCTGATCCTGCCACTACGCACGGCGCTGGCCATGACTCTGGCGCTGATTGCCTGCGTGGCCATCTGGCTGTTCATGGCGACCGACCCCACCCAGGCTATTGTGACGCTGGGCGGTCTGCTGCTGCTGTTCGGCACCGGCGTGTTCTACAGTTGGCATTATTCCAACATGGCCCAGTCGGCCGAGGATCTGGCCATTACCGACACACAGACCGGCGCGCACAACGCACGCTTCCTGGACGAAACCCTGCAGAAGGAAATCAGCCGGGCCCGGGCCACGGGTAATCCGCTCTCGGTTATCCGGCTGCACATGGATCATTTGGACGAGGTCAACGACCTGCACAGCCAGGACCGTATGGCCCTGCTCATGCGGGAAGTGACCCAGACCCTGTTCGGCGTCATCCGGGCCGGCGATACGCTTTACGCACTGGGCGATGGCGACTTTTTCCTGGTGTTGCCTTTCACGCCGGAAGAGGGCGTCCGGGTGATGGCGGAACGGGTTCGCCGTACATTGGGTGAGGCCGAATGGCCCGTGGTGGGACGCCTGACCGTCAGCCTGGGCTGCACCGCCTGGGCCGCCAGCGATACCACCAGCGACCACCTGCGGGATCGCGCCGGCGAAGCCCTGCAACAGGCCCAGCAGCGGGGCACGGACCGGGCCTGGTTCCTGGCGGGACATCCCAACGCCGCATGATGGAGACCCTACACCATTTCATCGCGTGGCTCGGTGACCATCCGGGCTGGCTCTCCGGCGCCATCTTTGCCACCGCCTTTGTGGAATCACTGGCCATCGCCGGCGTCGTGGTACCCGGCGTAGCTATTCTGTTTGCGGTGTCCACCCTCGCCGGCCAAGTGAACATGCCGCTGATCGAGGCCCTGGCCTGGGCCGCCGCCGGGGCGGTGGCCGGCGATGGAGCCAGCTTCTGGCTGGGCCGGCAGTTCCAGGGTCGGCTGGACCGACTGTGGCCGTTTTCCCGTTATCCGAACATGATTGAGCGAGGTGCCCGCTTCTTTCACCAGCACGGCGGCAAAAGCATCGTGATCGGCCGTTTCGTCGGCCCCCTGCGACCGATCCTGCCGCTCATCGCCGGGGCCTTTCATATGCCCGCACAGCGTTTCGTGGCCTTCAATGTGGTGTCGGCACTGGGCTGGGCGCCGGTCTATGTCATTCCCGGCTACCTGGTGGGCAGCGCCATGGCCCTGGACCTCACGCTGCCGCCACACTTCTATCCGGTCATGGCCCTGAGCCTGGGGCTGCTGGCGCTCATCTATCTGTTCATCTTCCGCCTTCAAATAGGGCTGGGCAGCGACGGCTACCTGTACCGGCGTACGCAGACATTGGCCCGGGAACATCCCGTCGCCGACCGCATCTGGCAGGCACTCTCCAGCGACCGGCCTCAAGGCCCCGAGTTTCCGCTGGCCTCGATCATGCTGACCGTTGGCAGCCTTTCGCTGTTCGCCCTCTGGTCGCTGCTGTGCCTGGAAACCCACATGCTGTCGCCACTGGACCAGGCAACGGCCGCTTTCTTTGCGCCCTTGCGCAATCCGCTGTTCGATCCGGTGGCGGTCACGCTGACCCTGCTGGGGGATCCCGCGCTGCTCACCCTGCTGAGCCTGATCGCCATCACCTTCTTCCTGCTACGCGGCATGCCAGCCGCCGCCCTGCACCTGATTGCAGCCGGCGTCATGGTGACGCTGGCCACCACCTTGCTGAAAGCCGGCTTCGCCGTGCCCAGACCTGACGAAGTCAGCGTGCCACCGGCCTCCTTTGCCTACCCCAGTGGCCATGCCGCCGGCGTCGCCACCATGATCGGCCTGGCCGCCAGCTTTGTCGCCCACGAGTGGCCACGCCGGCAACGCTGGGTGGTGTACGGTGTCTTTGGTCTGCCAATGCTGTTGATCGCGGTCAGCCGCCTGTATCTCGGCGTGCACTGGTTTACGGATGTGGTGGGCGGTCTGTTGCTGGGACTGAGTATCTGCGGGCTGTCGCGTGTGAGCTACAGCCGCTACGATCGCCATAGCCTGAGCCAGAATGCGCTGACGTTGAGCACCCTGGCGGCGATGGCCGTGACGGCCGCGTGCTATGTCTGGCTGGCGCTGCCGGCGGGGATCTGGCGTTACACGCCGATGAACTGAAGCGCCTCCGGCTACTCCATGGCCTGGAGCAGGCTGTAGAGGCGGTCGAGCCGGTCCAGCGGATCCTGCATCTCCAACAGGCGCTGCTTATCGGTCTTGTCGATGGGCAGCAGCTCCGCCAGGCGCCAGCCCACCTCGCGGGCACTGTCGAAGTCCACAGTCATGCCCAGGTCCCGCACCACGGGATGTCGCAACAGCGCCTTGAGCACCACCGCCAGCTCGGCCTGGTCGTCCGGCACGGCCAGATCGCTCTCTTCTTCCAGCAATTCCACCTGTCCCATATGCAGGCCATCGGGCGCCTGCCAGTGATCGAGCACGGCCACCTTGGCGTCGCCTTCCACGGTGATCCCCAGCAGACCGTTTTCCAACTGCTGGAAATCGACAATCCGCACCCGGGTGCCGAAATCGTAGAACCTGGCCAGGGTGTCGGTTTCCTCTCCCTCCCGCAGCAGGACGATTACAAAGCCGCCGTCGTCCTTGAGACAACGGGTCAGCATATCGATGTAACGCGGCTCGAACAGCTGCAGGGGGATGCGCCCCCCGGGCAGGATGATGGAATTAAGTGGAAACAGCGGGATGTGCATGAACCGGTCGGCCTCGGTTGGTCGTCGACAGTCAGTGAATCGACAGCAGCTTCTGCACTTCGTCGATGCGCGCCTGCGCCATATTGAGAATTTCCAGGCTGCGGGAGGCGCTCAACTTGAGTTCGCCGAGCCGCGTATAGGCAGGCACCGTCTCGAATCGGGGAAGCGTCTTGCCCTGACGTTCACGGATCATGGCATGGAGTTTAGCCAGTATCACCACATCGACAAGTTGAGGCTCTTCCTGCGCCGGCTGGTAGGCCCAGTCTTCCGCATGGCGAGCGGCCGTAACAAAGCTCTCCGGAAATTCCCAGCGCTCCAGCACCGCGGCTCCGGTGTCGGCTTTGAGTTCGCCGACGACCTGTTCCAGCAGCTTGGGATCGGCAAAGACATTAACGTGATGTTCGGCGTGGACGATGACGGGAATTGCGCCGATGTCGTGCAGCAGCCCCGCCAGCAGGGCTTCTTCCGGATCCAGGTTGGTGACCGCATCCGCCAGCACCCAGCACAGCGCGGCGACCTCCCGGGAGTGCCGCCAAAGCTGCTCCATCGCTGCCTGCAGTTCTTTGCGCTGGGTCTTGAACACTTCCCGCATGGAGAACACTGTCACCAGCTGACGGGTGGTCCGGGTCCCCAGGCGGACCACCGCCTCGCGCACGGTACGGACGTCGTTGAAGCCTCGATAAAGCGGGCTGTTACAGGCACGCACCAGTTTGGCGGAAATCGAGGGATCCACCGTAATCACGCGGGCAATGTCTTCGGCGGTAGACTCGTCCCGTTCGGTAGCGCGCCGCACCTTCCAGGCCACATCCGGCACGCTGGGCAATGCCAGCTTGTTGGCCCGGAGATCGGCGTAGAACTCCATCAGCAGGTCATGTGCCTCATCGTCCCCGCCGTCATCGGCCATCTCGGAGACGCCATCATCGCTGACCGGTGCCGCCCGCAGCAATTGGTTGAGCGTATCCTGCTCCACCACCAGGAATTGGCTGGGGACCGAGGCCGTCACGGTGTACATGCGCGGCTGCAGCCGGGCAATCGGATTCTTTCCGGTCGGGCTGCCGGCAGCGATTGCCGTGGTTCGACCATCCACCGCCTCCAGCTCGACCTCGCCGTCGATCAGGAAATACTCCAGACCATCACGGGAGCCCCGCTCCAGCACCCGTTGCCCTGGCCCGAGACGCCGGGTTTCAGCCCGGGTGGCCAGCAGAATCAGTTGTTCATCGGTCAGTCGATCAAGCGGCTGGAACTCGCGCAGCCGGCGAATGGGTAAAGGTTCCCGAGCAGACATCCACTATCTCTCCCCAACATTTGGAGACTGCGCCACCGGTAAAGTGACGAGCCTGTCACAGGTCATTGTGACCAATTGTAACCAGATGGGCCAGCACGACCATCGTCAAGCATCATGCCCGTAGCGACCTAACTTCTGTTATTCTCTGTTTTTTCCGAAACAGAGGGTCCCTCCGCGACCGGATGCCCCTCCCGCCACAACGAGAGAAAACCATGCCCCAGTACCGCTCCAAGACCTCCACCGCAGGTCGCAATATGGCCGGTGCCCGCGCCCTCTGGCGTGCCACCGGGATGAAGAACGATGACTTCGGCAAGCCGATCATTGCGGTCGCCAACTCCTTCACCCAGTTCGTGCCCGGCCACGTCCATCTCAAGGACCTGGGGCAACTGGTCTGCCGCGAAATCGAGGCGGCCGGCGGCGTTGCCAAGGAATTCAATACGATTGCGGTGGATGACGGGATCGCCATGGGGCACGACGGCATGCTGTACTCCCTGCCGTCCCGGGAAATCATCGCCGATTCGGTGGAATACATGGTGAACGCCCACTGCGCCGACGCGCTGGTGTGCATCTCCAACTGCGACAAGATCACGCCGGGCATGCTGATGGCCGCCATGCGCCTCAATATCCCGACCATCTTTGTCTCCGGCGGCCCGATGGAGGCCGGCAAGACCAAGCTGTCCGAGCACAAGCTGGACCTGGTGGATGCCATGGTCATCGCCGCCGATCCCAACGCGACCGACGAACAGGTCGAGGAATACGAGCGCAGCGCCTGCCCCACCTGTGGTTCCTGCTCCGGCATGTTCACCGCCAACTCCATGAACTGCCTGACCGAGGCCATTGGCCTGTCGCTGCCGGGTAACGGCTCCATGCTGGCCACCCACGCCGACCGTGAACAGCTGTTCCTCAAGGCCGGCCGCCAGATCGTCGAAAACGCCCGTCGTTACTACGAGCAGGACGACGCCAGCGTGTTACCGCTGAGCATCGCCTCCATGGACGCGTTCTACAACGCGATGACCCTGGACATCGCCATGGGCGGTTCCACCAACACCATCCTGCACCTGCTGGCTGCGGCCCAGGAAGGTCAGGTGCCGTTCACCCTGGCGGAAATTGACCAACTGTCGCGCAAGGTGCCGCAGCTGTGCAAGGTCGCCCCGAACTCACCCAAGTACCACATGGAAGACGTGCACCGGGCCGGCGGCATCATGGGCATCCTGGGAGAACTGGACCGGGCCGGCCTGATCAAGACGGACATCCCGACCGTCCACAGCCCGACCCTCGCCGATGCCCTGACCGACTGGGACATCATGCGCCAGCCCTCCGAGGCTGTGGTGGAATTCTTCAAGGCCGGACCGGCCGGCATTCCCACCCAGCAGGCGTTCAGTCAGAGCACACGCTGGCCGTCATTGGACGGTGACCGGGAAAACGGCTGCATCCGTTCGCTGGAAAACGCCTACTCCACCGAAGGTGGCCTGGCCATCCTCTACGGCAACATTGCCCTGGACGGTTGCGTGGTGAAAACTGCCGGTGTGGACGAGAGCATCTACGTGTTCGAGGGCCGGGCCCGTGTCTTCGAAAGCCAGGACAGCGCCGTCGCCGGCATCCTCAACGACGAGGTCAAAGCGGGCGATGTGGTCATCATTCGCTACGAAGGCCCCAAGGGCGGCCCGGGCATGCAGGAAATGCTTTACCCGACCAGCTACCTGAAATCCAAGGGCCTGGGCAAGGACTGTGCGCTGCTCACCGACGGCCGTTTCTCCGGCGGCACCTCCGGCCTGTCCATCGGCCACGCTTCGCCGGAAGCGGCGGCGGGTGGCGCTATCGGGCTGATCGAGGATGGCGATACCATCCTGATCAACATCCCCGAGCGCAGCATCAACGTGAGGGTCGATCAGGCGGAACTGGACCAGCGTCGCGCTGCTCGCGACGAGATGGGCTGGAAACCGGAAGCGCCGCGTACCCGCAAGGTGTCTGCGGCCCTGAAAGCCTACGCCCTGCTGGCCACCAGCGCCGATAAGGGTGGCGTCCGGGATCTGGAAAAACTGGACTGATCCGTCAATGGCCGGCCTGCGCGACTCAATCGAGCGAGCGCAGGTAGGTCTCTGCTTCCTCCAGCTCATGCTGGTTGAACACAGGAATACCGGCGGCCGCCAACGTTGCGGCCGCCGTTCCCTGCCCGGCCACAAGCCGACCCGAAAAACTCCCGTCATAGATGTCACGGTTGCCGCAGCTGGGGCTTTTCGCCGCCAGTATGGCCATCACACAGTGCCGTTCCTGCGCGGTTTTCAAGGCCACCTCGGCGCCCTCAACAAAGGCTGATGTGACTTCGGTGCCGTCGCGGGCGATGACCCGGGCCTGACCGGCCAGCACGGCGCGACCATCACCGCCCCGGGTCTCAGCAGCAGGGCGTGGCACCGGCAAACCGCCGGCCAGTTCCGGGCACACGGAAACCAGGCGACCTTCGAGACGCCATCGCTGGATCAGGGGATGATCGGTAAAGAGGTTGCCCCCGTCATAGCGCACGTTTTCGCCCATCAGACAGGCGCTGACGAGAATGCGATGCGGGGGCCGGGAGGTATGATCAGAAGAAGAGCCAACCACCATCGTCATCTTCTTCGACGGCGTCTTCGGAGTCCTCTTCGGCAGCGGCCGGCTTGGGCTCGTTCGCTTTTTCAGCCTGCTTGGCCGGCGCCGGCTTGGACTGGGCCACGTCCGCTTCGGCGATTTGAACCGACACCATGCCCAGAGCTTCCTTGGTGGCCTGATCAAGCTTGCCGGTGGCTTTCAGGCCGGCGTGATCTTTCTGGAAGGCTTCCAACGCGGACTTGGTCGACGGACCCATCTGGCCATCCACACTATCAATACGGTAACCCGCCCCGTAGAGGGCGTTCTGCAGGGCAAACACGTCGTCTGCGGCGTAGGCCGGCGCGCCCCCCAACGTCACCAAGGCTGCCAGGGCCCCTGTCGCCAGCCATTTTTTGCTCGGGATTGTTTTATTCATCTTATTCTCCTGAGAATTCGGATCCGGAGGGCCAAGCGCTTGCTCTGCCGTTCCAGGCGTCATGCTACCCCATTTTGCCGGCTCAGGTCAGCTCTTCTCCGGCCCTTCCGGACCGCCCCGCTCCGACTCGGTCATGGCGGCCGCCGGCTCATTGAATTCACGGATAAAAATGCCCCAGAAAGCCACGAAAAGCGCCGCCACCAGGGGGCCCATGACGAATCCGTTGATACCAAACATTACAATTCCGCCCAACGTTGATAACAACACCATATAGTCCGGCAGCTTGGTGTCGCGCCCCACCAGGATCGGCCGCAGCAGGTTGTCCGCCAGCCCGATCACCAGGACCCCGAACGCCGTCAGGATGGCCGCATGCACATAGTCGCCAACGGCGGCCAGATACAGCGCGGCCGGCACCCAAACCAGCGCAGCGCCCACCGCCGGGATCAGTGACGCGATGGCCATCACCACCCCCCAGAGCAACGCACCGTTAATGCCCAGGGCCCAGAAGATGAAGCCCCCCAACGCCCCTTGGGCGGCCGCCACCAGAAGATTGCCCTTGACCGTGGCCCGGGTCACTTCGGCGAATTTCGCAAACAGCAGGCGCTCACGCTCATCGCCCAGCGGCAGTGCGCGGATCAGCAGTTCAATCAGCCGCGAGCCATCGCGCAACAGGAAGAACGCCAGGTACACCATCAGCGAAAAGGACAGGAAAAACTGGAACGTATTCTGGCCAATGCCCAGCGCCTGCTTGGCCAGTAGCTTGCTGCCACCAACAAAGGTGGACACCACGCCCTCCCGCAGCTTGCTCAGATCCACGTCGAACCGGTCGAGAAAGGACTGGAAGGCCGGGAACGCCTGATTGATCTGGTCGATGTACTGGCCCGGATTCAGCTCGCCGGACTGGACGCGCTGGTACAGACCCACGCCCTCGGTCACCAGCGAGGAAATCAGCGCCAGACTGGGCAGAATGACGATCACCAGACACAGCATCAACGTCAGGAACGCCACCAGATTGTGGCGCCCGGGCAGTCGCCGGATCAGCCAGAGCTGGACCGGATTGAAAATCACCGCAATCGCCACCGCCCAGAATATCGGGCCGGTGAAGGGTTTGATCAGGAACAGGAACGCCAGCGACACCACCAGCAGCATGGCAAGAAATGAGCGTCGCTCGAGGACATCGTACATATCAGTCGGAACTCCCTGGTCACATCCCTTTTCCGGGAAACTATCGATGGTGGCGGCACGCCCGGCTTGCCGTAAGCACTCCTGCCCATGGCAAGTGGGTACCCGGTGAGGCTATAGTACATTATTGCCTGTTGCAGCCCGATTTTATGTCATCTTCAGCTGTAGCCGGCCGCGAATTTGACCGGGACAGACGCCCGTCTGACGGGAACAGCATTTTGGACAATATCGACTTTTCCATCGAAACCGCCATTGAAGCGGCCGAAGCCCTGCAGAAAACGCTGGCGCGCCGGACGCATCGCAAGAAAGTCATGGGCCAGGAAGTCATTCGCCCGGGTCAGTTGGGCGAGGCCCTGCGCTTGCCCACGATCCTTGCCAAGCTGCGCAGCAAACAGGCACGGCGTCGTGAGGAAGGTCTGGACGAGTTCCAGACCCTGTGGCCGACACTCTCGCCCACCACCCACGAAAAAGTCCTCGATGAAATGGAGTGGTACGATCCGCGCTCCCTGGACTGGGACGACCCCCGCTCCAACCGCCGCCCGGCACCACCCGAAAACTGATTCCCGAGACCTATGACCGACCTGAACGACCTCACCCGGATCCGCCGGGAACTGCATCGTCACCCGGAACTCTCCGGCCAGGAGCAGGCCACGGCCGAACGCATCCGTTCCCTGCTCGAAGCCTGCACGCCGGACCGCCTTGTCACCGGGCTGGGCGGCGCCGGCCTGCTGGCCGTCTTCAATGGCGGGTCCGATGGGCCAATCACCTTGATCCGCTGTGAACTGGACGCCCTCCCCATCCACGAACTGGGCGACCACGAATACCGGTCTGCCATCCACGGCTGCGCACACGCCTGTGGCCACGATGGCCACATGAGCATCATCCTGGGCCTGGCGCAAACACTGCGAGAGCAACGGCCACAACAGGGCCGGGTGATCCTACTGTTCCAGCCCGCGGAGGAAGACGGCCAGGGCGCCCGACGCGTGTTCCACGATCCACGCTTTGCGCCCTACAAGCCGGACTTCGCCTTCGCGCTACACAACGTGCCCGGTCTGCCGCTGGGAGAGGTATTTACGCGTCCCGGCTCGTTCAACTGCGCGTCAAAAGGGATGATTATCCGGCTCACCGGCAAGACCTCCCATGCCGCGCACCCTGAGGATGGCATCAGCCCGGCACCTGCTCTGGCCCGACTGATGCAGACACTGCCCACGCTACCCCGGCAGTTCACGGAATCCGCCTGGGTGACGCTGGTGCATGCGCGCCTCGGCGAGAAACGTTTTGGCACAGCGCCCGGTGAAGCCGTGTTGATGGCCACCTTGCGCAGCGAAACCAACGAGGTGATGTCGGCACTGTCCGACAGGGCCTGCACATTGGCTCGGGAGGCGGCCGCGGAAGCCGGCCTGGACGTCGCCTTTGAGTGGGAGGATGACTTCCTCGCCAGCGTGAATGGCCAAACCGGTTTCGACCATGTGGCCGAAGCCTGTCTGGAGATCGGGGTGCCTTTTCACCGCATGCCGGAAGGCTTCCGCTGGTCGGAGGATTTCGGCGTCTTTACCCAGCATGCCGAAGGCGCGATGTTCGGTCTCGGGGCCGGCAACGTCCACCCGCAGCTCCACAATCCGGATTACGACTTCCCGGACGCACTGATACCGGTCGGTCTCGACGTATTCCGGACAATTATCCGAAGAATCAACGGACTCGGCACACCCGGCTGAGCCTGCTGATCCCCTGTCTCGTTTTCTACGTATCTCCACGCGCCAAAATTGTCTTGGAATTGCAACAAAAGGCCCTTAGGTTGGGTGGATGGGCTGTGGAATGGAGAACACATCCAGAACGCAACGAAGGAGACACCATGAGTCAACACGAACATTACATTGCAAAACTGGCCGAAGGCAGCGTGATGCCGACGTTCCAGTGCGGTCACTGCGGATCGATCCTGCCGAAGGGGCGTATTTTCCCCAACGACGGTGACAACCGCCAGAACCTGGCCTGCCACACCATCGGCCTGTGCGCGGCAGACGATTGCGGCGCGGTGAACAGCATGGACGATGCCATTCGCCAACTTGAACAGCAGAACCAAGATCAGCAGGCGGCCGGTTAAATCCGGAACCGCTCTGCCGGGGATGTGATCCCCGCACCCGCCCTTACGCCATTCTGCGCTATCCTTTCCTGACAACCTGCCTCGTAAGGCCAAACTCGTTGCTTTAACAGGATATTGGACAGAATGCGTATTCTTCGTACCGAGGAACAGCGCTTCGCGCAGTTGCCCGATTTTCCCTTCGCACCGCATTACGTCGACGTCGCGCCCAATCTGCGCATGCACTATGTGGATGAGGGCCCTCATGACGGCGAGACCGTCGTCATGCTGCACGGCGAGCCGTCCTGGAGCTACCTCTACCGTCATATGATTCCGCCGGTAGCCGAAGCTGGTCTGCGGGTGCTGGCACCGGACCTGATTGGCTTTGGCCGCTCCGACAAACCGGCAGCGCTGGACGACTACAGCTACCAGACACACATGGACTGGCTGCTGGCCTGGTTTGACGCACTGGAACTCAATAACGTGACGCTGGTGTGCCAGGATTGGGGCTCGTTACTGGGCCTGCGCCTGGCCGGCGAACACCCGGACCGGTTCAGCCGCATTATCGTCGGTAACGGGATGCTGCCGACTGGCGACGGCAAGGTGCCCGCCGTGTTTCGCCTCTGGAAGGGATTTGCCTCATTCAGCCCCTGGTTTCCCATCAGCCGGATTATCCAGATGGGTACCGGGCGCTCGCTGAGCGATGCCGAACGGGCCGCCTATGATGCGCCCTTCCCGTCGTCGCGCCACAAGGCTGGCGCCCGGGCCTTTCCGCGCCTGGTCCCGATCACGCCGGACGATCCGGCCAGCGAGGCCAATCGTGCGGCCTGGAAGAACCTGAGCAGCTGGAACAAGCCGTTCATCACCTGCTTCAGCAATGGCGATCCGATCACCCGGGGCGGCGATCGCTATATGCAGCGCAAGATTCCGGGCGCACAAGGGCAACCCCACACGACCTTGCGGGGCGGCCATTTCCTGCAGGAAGACGCGCCGGAGGATTTCGCCCGAGTGATTATCGACGCCTGCCGGCGCTAGTGTCCCGCTTGGTTACTTAGTTGACCAAACGGGACACTAACCAAAGACTGTCACGGTCTGGCGACTGAGCGCCACCAGCTCACCCTGACGATTCCAGATGGTGGCCTGGGTATGGCCGTAGCCGCCACCCGCCTGGTCGATCACCGCGCGATACAGCAAGGGATCATCCGCCTGCATTGCCGGGCGCGGGTGGACGATTTCCAGCGACCAGCTCATGGAACTGGCCGGCGCCGGTTGTTTCAGGTGTTGCAGCACCGCCGGCGGCCAGGCATCGACCAGCGCGATCACGTGTGCGTCGCCCATGGCGTTGCCCGCTTCACGAAAACGCATCCAACCGCCCATTTCCCGGGCCGGTTTGCCGGCGAAGGGGAAGTGGCCAAAGGCCCAACGCATGTCAATGTGCTGGGTGAATTCGGGCGTGACACCGGGGATATGCCTCAGCTCCGGACAAGCGTCCGGCGCCGGCATCTCGGGCGCCGGGTCGGCGGCCACCATCACGGAGGATTCGCGCTCGCTCCCGAAACTGGCCAGCGCCGCAAGGCGGACCTCGCCACCTTGCCGCAGCCGCCCCTGAACCTGGCTGGCCGCGCGACCTTCCCGCAGCAGTTCGACCTCAAATGTGATCGGCTCGTCGACCGTGACCGGGCCGACAAACGCCACCTGTAGGGCACGCAACGGGCGCCCGGGCTGTACGGCACCCTGCATCTTCTGGAACGTCAGGGCCGCCACGAGGCCACCGAAGGTTGCTCGTCCCTGCCCCCAACTGGCGGGAATGACCAGATCGTCTTTTTCAACACCGGCCAGCAGCTCATCAAAATGCATTGTCCGTTACTCCACCGCATCGTTTGATCGAAAGGAAGCTAAGCATCCTGCCCTGACGGCTGCCGTTGCGCAATGGCTACCGGCGTACATTTACCTACCCGATGCCACACCCTGCACATATCTATAGCGGCTGAAAACGTCTATACTACGCACCATATGGCTCCCTCTGTCTCGTTTAGGACGCAGTTCCGGGAGCGTCGCTCACCTCCCCGAATTCCGAGTTTCCTGAATGCAAACAAAAACCTTTGCCGAGCTTGGCCTCCATCCGGCGGTCCTTGATGCGGTTTCGTCCGTGGGTTATGAAACCCCGTCGCCTATCCAGGCGCAATCCATCCCCATTCTGCTGGCCGGCCGCAATCTGCTGGGCATGGCCCAGACAGGTACCGGCAAGACAGCCGCGTTTGCACTGCCGCTGCTGAGCTCTATCGATCCGACGCTGCATGCTCCCCAGATCCTGGTGCTGGCGCCTACCCGTGAACTGGCCATCCAGGTCGCGGAAGCGTTCACCACGTATTCCGCGAGCATTAAGGGCCTGCAAGTCCTGCCGATTTACGGCGGCCAGGATTTCCGCCCCCAACTGAAAGCACTGCAGCGCGGTACCCAGGTCATCGTGGGTACACCGGGCCGCCTGCTGGACCACCTGCGTCGCGGTACGCTCAAGCTGGACCAGCTGCGCTCCGTCGTCCTCGACGAAGCAGACGAAATGCTGCGCATGGGCTTCATCGACGATATCGAAGCGATCCTGGCCAAGACGCCGGAAAACTGCCAGCGGGCCCTGTTTTCGGCGACCATGCCGGGACCGATCCGCAAGGTGGCCCAGACCTACCTGGCCAACGCCGAAGAAGTGAAGATCGAAAGCCAGACCCGAACCGTGTCGCGCATTGCCCAGTTCGTGCTGCCGGTGTTTGCCGAGCGCAAGCTGGATGCCCTGACCCGCATCCTGGAAGTGGAGCCCGTGGACGCAACGATCATCTTCGTGCGCACCAAGGCGGAAACCACGCTGCTGGCTGACAAGCTCTCCGCCCGCGGGCACGCCGTGGCACCACTGAACGGCGACATCAACCAGCGCCAGCGTGAGCAGGCGGTGGAAGACCTGCGCCGGGGCAAACTGGACATCGTGGTGGCCACCGACGTGGCGGCCCGTGGTCTGGATGTGCCGCGCATCACCCACGTCATCAACTACGACGTGCCCTACGACAGCGAAGCCTACATCCACCGGGTGGGCCGTACCGGCCGGGCCGGCCGTGAGGGCAAGGCGATCCTTCTGGTGACCCCGCGCGAACGCAGCTGGCTGCGGACCCTGGAACGGGCCACCAACTCGCCGATGAGCGACTATCAGCTGCCGCCGCCGGCGGAGTTGCAGAAGCTGCGTGAGAAGCAGTTCGAGGAACAGTTGCTGGGCTTTGCCGAGGACGGCCGACTGGCCAAGGCGATGGGCCTGCTGGATGGCATTGCCGAGCGCAATGACCTGGACCCGGCGATGGTCGCCGGTGCCCTGGCCTGCTGGCTGGAATCCGCCCAACCGGGCGCGATGCCGCTGGAAGCCCCGACGGATCTGCCGATTCCCCCGGCGCGCAGCAAGCGGCCTTTCAAGGGTGGCGACCGCCGCGGCGGTAAACCCGGCCAGAAGCCGGGCTTCAAGAAAGGTCCGCGCAATGGCAAGCCGGGATCCGGCGGCAAACCCAAGGGCAAACCGCCTCGTCGTCAGTCGTCCGAGCGTCGCTGATAGACGATGAAGCTGTAGTCGTACGGATTGTTCTCGGACGCGGAGAAATTCTCCCGTCCGAGTTCCTCCCACTGGTCCCAGTCCACTTCCGGGAACCAGGCATCGCCCTCCACATCCGCATGCACCCGCGTGACATACATGCGGTCGATCTCCGGCAAGGCCTCGGCATAGATCTGGCCACCGCCGATGATCATGATCTCATCACCGCCTTCCAGCTCAGCCTGGGCTTCCGCCCGGCGATAAGCGTCTGCCAGCGTGTGATCGACGGCAACCCCGGCAGGGGCCTCCCAACACTCATCCCGGGTAATCACCACGTTCAGGCGACCTGGCAGGGGACGCCCAATGGATTCGAAGGTCTTGCGTCCCATCAGGATCGGCTTGCCCATGGTGGCCTGCTTGAAATAACGCAGATCGCCGGGCAGGTACCAGGGCAGCGCGTTATTCCGGCCGATCACCCGGTTCTGTGACATGGCGACAATCAGCGCCTTACGCATGCTGTTCACTCCTCAAATGGCGATGGGCGCCTTGATGACCGGCTGCGGGTCATAGCCCTCGAATTCAAAGTCTTCCAGTTCGTACTCGAACAGGCTGGCCGGTTTCCGACGAATGTTCAGCGTCGGCAGCGGGCTCGGCTCACGCTTGAGCTGCTCGAACACGATCTCGTCCGTCAGGTGGTTCTGGTAGAGGTGGCAATCGCCGAAGGTATGCACAAACTCGCCCACATCCAGATCGCACTGCTGGGCAATCATGTGGGTTAACAGACTGTAGGAGGCGATGTTGAAGGGCACCCCGAGGAACAGATCGGCGCTGCGCTGATACAGCTGGCAGGACAGCTTGCCTTCCGCCACATAGAACTGGAACAGGCAGTGGCACGGCGCCAGGGCCATACGGCCCTGCTCCACGTTTTCCTGCGGGCTGATGGACTCGTCCGGCAGCTCCGCCGGGTTCCAGGCCGAGACAATCAGGCGACGGGAGGTGGGCTTGGTCTGGATCTGATGCACCACATCACTGATCTGATCGACCACATCGCCGTTCGGGCACTGCCAGCTGCGCCACTGTTTGCCGTAGATCGGCCCCAGGTCGCCGTTGTCCAACGCCCACTCGTTCCAGATGCTGACCTTGCGTTCGCGCAACCAGTTGTTGTCAGTGGACCCGTTCAGGAACCAGAGCAATTCGTAGATGATGCTGCGCAGGTGGACCTTCTTGGTGGTCAGCAGCGGAAAGCCCTCACCCAGGTCGAAGCGCATCTGACGACCAAATACCGAACGCGTCCCCACGCCGGTCCGGTCGCCCCGGTCGGTGCCGTTGTCGACCACATCACGCATCAGGTCCAGATAGGCTTTCATTGCGTTTTGCTCCTGTATGCCCAAACCATTAATACAATACCCGCCAGCAGCATCGGCAGGGACAGGATCTGCCCCATGGTGACCCAGTCAAAGGCCAGGAAGCCCAGCTGGACATCCGGTTGCCGGAAGAATTCCGCCAGGATGCGAAAGCAGGCGTAGCCGACCAGGAACAGCCCGGAGACGGCCATGCGCGGTCGCTGCTTGCTGGAGAAGACCCAGAGGATGATAAACAGCAGCACCCCTTCCATCGCAAATTCGTAGAGCTGGGACGGATGACGCGGCAGCGCGTCCGGTGCGGTCGGGAAGACCATCGCCCAAGGTACGTCGGTGTGGCGGCCCCAGAGCTCACCATTGATGAAGTTGCCAATACGGCCCGCCCCCAGACCAATGGGTACCAGCGGCGCCACAAAATCGGCGATGGCAAAGAACCCGCAGTTCACCTTGCGACCGAACCACCACATGGCCAACATGACACCGATCAGCCCGCCGTGGAACGACATCCCGCCTTCCCAGACCCGGAACAGCCAGAGCGGATCGGCCAGGAAGGTATCGAAGTTGTAGAAGATGACATAGCCAAAGCGCCCACCCAGGACGACCCCCAGTGCAATGTAGAACAGCAGGTCCCCCATTTGCTCCTCGTTGATGGGCGACCAGGGTTTGCGGGTGCGGATACGGCCCAGCCACCAGCCCACGACAAAGCCCACCAGATAGGTCAAGCCATACCAGTGGATCTTGAGGGGGCCGATGGAGACAGCTATCGGGTCAATCTGTGGATAACGCAGCATGCAGTTTCTCTCGTCAATGGAAGCCGGTCAGATCAGGAAGCGGATACCCACCACCAGCAGGACCATGGCAAAAATCCGTTTCAGTAACATGGCATCCAGCCGGTGGGCCAGCGCTGCCCCCACCCGGGCGAACAGGACGCTGGTCGCGACAATGCCCACCAGAGCCGGCAGATAGATAAAGCCCAGGCTGTATTCAGGCAATGACGGCGCCTGCCAGCCGGTGGCGATATTGGTCAGCGCACCGGCGATGGCAATCGGCAGACCGCAGGCGGACGACGTCCCCACGGCACGCTGCATGCGCACGTTGCACCAGCTCAGGAACGGCACGGTCAGCGTACCGCCCCCGATCCCGAAGATGGCCGATGCCCAGCCGATCCCACCACCGGCGGCAACCAGGCCTGGCTTGCCCGGCACGTTCCGACCCGGCTTGGGCTTGACGTCGAACAGCATCTTCAGCCCGACCAGAATGACAAACACGCCGATGATCAGTTCCAGCGCGGCCCCGGACAACAGGGAGGCGGTCCAGGCACCGATCATGGCACCGATGACGATCCCCACAGCCATCGACCGGAACACCGGCCAGTCCACGGCATCACGGGCATGGTGGGAGCGTACCGAGCTGATTGATGTGAAGACGATGGTCGCCAGGGAAGTGCCCACGGCCAGATGGGCGGCAATCTCCGGATCAAAGCCCTGCAGCCCGAAGCTGAAGATCAGCACCGGCACAATCACCAGACCACCCCCGATGCCGAACAGGCCGGCCAACACGCCCGCGCAGGCGCCCAGCACCAGGTAGATTGCAAACAGAATGGCCAGGCTCATAACGCCTTCGCTCCGATAGCCAGCATAAAGGCCCGTATGATACACAGGGGAGACTTCGGGTTCACTGCACCGACACCAGAAACCAACGGGAAATCGCGATGTGCCTCATTCTGTTCGCCATTGGCCAGCACCCTGACCTGCCGCTGGTGGTCGCCGCCAACCGCGACGAGTTCTACCAGCGCCCGACCCGCGCCATGCATTGGTGGTCGTCTCCGGAGATGCTGGCCGGAAAAGACGAGCAGTCCGGCGGCACCTGGCTGGGGGTGACCCGGGACGGCCAGGTGGCCGCCGTCACCAATTTCCGCGACGGCCAGCCGGAGCGGGGTGACTGGTCCCGGGGACAGCTGCCAATCCAGGCGTTGACGGAGGATACAGACCAACTTGATCAGCATCTGCGGGACACCACGCACCGGTTTGCGGGCTATAACCTGTTCCGCGTGGATGCTCGCCAGGGCTGGTATTTCAGCAACCGGGACAGCCATCCTGGACGCACCCTGCACCGCGGCGTCTACGGCCTGAGCAACCACCTGCTGCAAAGCCCCTGGCCCAAGCTGGTGCGGCTACGCAAGACCTTGCACGACCGCCTGCACGATACCCCGCAGTCAAAGCTGCACGACGTCTTGATCGACGCGCTGATGGACACGACGCCAGCGCCGGACGCCTTCCTGCCCGATACCGGCATTGGCCTGGAACGTGAGCGCTTCCTGTCTTCGCCCTTCATCCGCAGCGAGACCTATGGAACGCGGGCCACCACCATTGTTTCGGTGCATCGGGACGGCACCGTGTCGGTCACCGAACAGGGCTGGCTACGCGGGGGTGAACGGGGCGAGCGCCAGGTCTTTTGCTGGCAGCAGGAGGCCGCCAGTCACTCGGCCGGATCGGACTGAGGGGATTGAGGGGATTCATCCCGTTGTCGCAAGCGGGCACTTTGCAACCGCATGATGTGGCCCATGAGCAATTCCTGGTCCGCCTCGGTGATGCGCTCGATATCCAGGCGCAGGTAGTGATCGGAGTCTTCACGGCCCGAGGCCACCACCCGGGCCAGGGCGCGAATGGTTCGTCGCTCCGGATGGAACAGCAGGTCCACCAACACCATTTCGCCCACCTCAATGGCTTCATCGACCGGGAAGGCGAAGCCACTTCCAGAGAGACTGACGTCCCGGGTGACCAGCGTTGCCGGGCGCTCACCGTCGAGTCCCAGACCGGCGCCCTCCAGCGCCAGATCCAGTTTGCGGTTGAGGAGATCTGCCACCTCCCGGACCTCCGGCGCCGCCACCGTCAGCTTGCTCAGCGCCTGATCCAACATCAGCTCCAGATCCGCCAGCCGTGACCGCAGCGACAGGTCCGACAATTCGCCCGCCACCGACTCACCGTCCGACAACCGGATATAGCGCAGCGCCACCCGGTCATCGACCCGGTAATACCGCCTGCGTTCCTCGCCCTGCCACATGATCTGCTCCACTGGAATATGGTCTATAGAGAATAGCTGCCTCCGCCACTATAGAAAACGCAAACAGGTCCCGCTCTGATATACTCCGCCCCAAACAGACCTGCCGCGGAGAATCCCCGTCATGACTGACGAGACCGGCGTTACCATTGCCGACTTCGAAAAATCCCTCAACGAGCTCGAGGCCCTGGTCCGCGACCTGGAGCAGGGTGATCTGCCCCTCGAGAAATCGCTGGCGGCGTTCGAGCGCGGTGTCCGATTGACCCGCGAGTGCCAGCAGGCCCTGCGCCAGGCGGAGCAACGGGTGGAAAAACTGGTCAAGGCCGACGGCGACAACTTCGAGACCCAGCCGTTCCATGAGGACGAAGAGGGGCAATGAACAGCCAACCGATGAGCGAACTGCAGGCCCAGTGGCGCACCGTCATCGAAGCCACCCTGGACCGCTGGCTGGATAACCCGGACGCCCCGGCTCCCCGTCTGCAGGACGCCATGCGCTATGCGGTCCTGGGGGGTGGCAAGCGTATCCGGCCCATCCTGGCCATGGCCTCGTCGATGGCCATCGGCCATCCGCCGGATACGGCCCTCGTCCCCGGCTGCGCGGTTGAACTGATCCATGCCTATTCGCTGATTCACGACGACTTGCCCGCCATGGACGACGACGCCCTGCGCCGCGGCAAGCCCACGGTCCACATTGCCTTCGATGAAGCCACCGCGATCCTCGCCGGGGACGCCCTGCAGGCCCTCGCGTTCGAAGTGATTGGCTCCGAGGGCGATTACAGCGCCCCCACCCGCGTGCGGATGCTGCAGATCCTGAGCCGGGCCAGCGGCCAGGTGGGCATGGTCGGCGGCCAGGCCATCGATCTGGGCTCGGTGGGCCGAACCCTGCCACTGGAAGATCTGCAACGCATGCACCGATGCAAGACCGGCGCTCTGATTGAAGCCAGCATCAGCCTGGGCGCCTTGGCTGCGGAAACCGCCGACGAGACACAGATCGACGCGTTGCGGACCTATGGCCGGGCGCTGGGCCTGGCGTTCCAGGTGCAGGATGACCTGTTGGACATCGAAGGCGCTACCGACACCATCGGCAAGCCCCAGGGATCGGATGCCGCGCGTAATAAGCCCACCTATCCGGCGTGCCTGGGTATTGACGGCACCCGCGATCATCTTCGATCCTTGCAGGAACAAGCTGTCTCGGCGCTCGCAGTATTGGGTCGCAGCGCCGATCCGCTGCGCCAGATTGCCGATTTCGTCGTGACCCGGACGCATTAGGGGCCTCCAATGGACGCCCCAAGCCACATTTCCAAAGGGAAATGTGAAAGTCCGGTGACCGATCCCGTATAATCGCCCCATATCGATTCAGAAGATCTAAGCGGATGCAGGACACAACCATATTTAAGGAGATTCCGTCTCGCCAGCCCAACACGCCTCTGCTGGACCGGGTCAACACCCCGGATCAGCTGCGTGAGCTGAGTGAGGATCAGTTACCCCAACTGGCCCGGGAACTCCGCGCGTTCCTGCTGTGGAGCGTGGGCCAGTCCGGAGGCCATTTCGGCGCCGGGTTGGGCGTGCTGGAACTGACGGTGGCCCTGCACTACGTCTTCAATACCCCGGACGATCGCCTGGTCTGGGATGTGGGCCACCAGGCCTATCCACACAAGATCCTCACCGGCCGCCGCGCCCGCATGGGCACCATTCGCAAAAAGGACGGCCTGGCAGGCTTCCCCAAGCGCGGTGAAAGCGACTACGACACCTTTGGCGTGGGCCACTCCAGCACCTCCATCAGTGCGGCATTGGGCATGGCAATCGCCGCCCGCATGCAGGGCTCCAGGCGCAAGAGCATTGCCGTGATCGGTGACGGCGCCATGACCGCCGGCATGGCCTTCGAAGCCCTGACCCACGCCGGTCACCTGCGCACCAACATGCTGGTGATCCTGAACGACAACGACATGTCGATTTCCCAGAACGTCGGCGGTCTTTCCAGCTATTTTGCCAAGCTGCTGGCCAGTCGCACGTATAACCAGGTCCGCGACGGCAGCAAGAAATTTCTGCAGGGCGCGCCCAATCTGATGGCGTTCGCACGCAAGACGGAAGAACACTTCAAGGGGCTGATCGCCGGGGGCACTTTCTTTGAAGAGCTGGGATTCAACTACATTGGCCCGATCGACGGTCATGACCTGCCGCTGCTGATTGACACGCTGCAGAACATCCGCGAGCTGGACGGCCCGCAGTTTCTGCATGTGGTCACCAAGAAAGGCAAAGGCTTTGCACCGGCGGAAGCCGACCCCATTGGCTACCACGCCATCAACAAGATCGAGCCCAAGCCGCCGGTCAAACCGGCGGACAGCCAGCCGGCGCCCAAACTGCCCAAGTACGCCAACGTCTTCGGTCAGTGGTTGTGCGACTCTGCGGAGCAGGACGAGCGCGTGGTGGGCATTACGCCGGCCATGCGCGAGGGCTCGGACCTGGTCAAATTCAGCGAACGTTTCCCCGATCGCTATTACGATGTGGCCATTGCCGAGCAGCACGCCGTCACCTTCGCCGCCGGCCTGGCCTGCGACGGGGCCAAGCCCGTGGTGGCGATCTATTCCACCTTCCTGCAACGGGCCTATGACCAGCTGATCCACGATGTCGCCATCCAGAATCTGGATGTCCTGTTCGCCATCGACCGCGCCGGCCTGGTGGGCGAGGACGGCCCGACCCACGGCGGCGCCTTCGACATCAGCTACCTGCGCTGCATCCCCAACATGGTGGTGATGGCGCCGTCCGATGAAAACGAGACCCGACTGCTGCTGCAGACCGGTCTGGCCCACGAAGGCCCGGCTTCGGTGCGATACCCTCGTGGCACGGGTCCCGGCGCGGTGATCGATACCGCCCTGAAAACGGCTCCCATCGGCAAGGGCCGGATCATTCGCGAAGGCAAGCGCATTGCCCTGCTGAACTTCGGCACCCTGCTGTCCACGGCTCTGCCGGCTGCAGAAGCACTGGATGCCACCGTCGCCGACATGCGCTTCGTCAAACCGCTGGACACTGACCTGATTCGGGATTTGGTGGAACAGCATGACCTGATCGTGACGCTTGAGGAAAACGTGGTCGCCGGCGGTGCCGGTAGCGCCGTGTCCGAATACCTCAACGGCGAAGGGATCGAAGCGTCATTGCTGCAGATTGGCCTGCCGGACCAGTTCATCGAACACGGTAAGCACGGCGAGCAGCTTGAGGAATGCGGCCTGACCACTGAAGCCATTCGGACACGAATTGACGACCGTTTGACCCAGATGAGCGATCTGAAAGCGTTGCGGGCGGTTAAATAGGCGGGGCACCTTGCCCCTTTAGGGCATTTCAGTTGCGTAGGTTGGGCTGACGCAGGAAGCCCAACAGAGGATTTCTCGGAGAAGTCTTCAAAACGAGTGCTTCTCCGATCAGAACATTAGCAGGCAGGGCGAAACAGACTCGATGTCATAGCCAACTGAAGACTTCGGTTGTTGGGCTTCCTGCGTCAGCCCAACCTACGTGGCAACTATATACTCGAGTGTGCCTCGAAATGTTGCCAACGCTTCAGCTTCGGAGCAGCCCGCCAGGGCTGCCATTCCTTCCAAAAGCGAATCCGCCAGAACTCAGGCCTCGTCGTCCTGATGCGTCTCCAGCCAGTGGCCCAGCTTGCTCTGCTTTGTGGCGAGGTAATTTTCGTTATGGGGATTGCGGCCCACGTGCAGCGGCACCCGTTCGACGATGTCGATACCCAGGCCGCGAAGGGCGTTAACCTTTCGGGGGTTGTTGGTCATGAGCTTGAGGCGGGCGATGCCCAGGTGATCCAGCATGTCCTTGCACATGCTGTAATCCCGCAGATCCGCCGCAAACCCCAACTGCTCGTTGGCTTCGACGGTGTCCGCGCCCTGGTCCTGCAGGTGATACGCCCGGATTTTATTCAGCAGGCCAATGCCCCGGCCTTCCTGACGCAGGTACATGAGAATCCCCCGCCCTTCCCGGGCAATACTGCGCAACGCTTCTTCCAGCTGATAACCGCAGTCACAGCGCATGCTGTAGAGCGCATCGCCGGTGAGGCATTCGGAGTGGGTGCGGGCCAGCACGGGCGCATCCCCGTCGACCGACCCGAGGGTCAGTGCGACGTGCTCCTTGCCGGTGTCCGGTTCCTCGAACCCATGCATGTCGAAAACGCCGAAAGGCGTTGGGAGTCGGCAGCTCTGGACATAGCGAACGGCCACGGCGTTACCTCACTCAGATTAACAGGCGGCGCATTTTAGCAGAATGGACCGGGTCGGCGTACCCTGAAACCTACGTAGATGCGCCCGATCCGTATCAACCGCCCGTGGCGTTCATGAAGCGAAGAATCTGGGGTTCGGCATCGTGGGAGAAATAATGCCGCTCCGGTTTGAGCGTCATGGCCTCATGCAGCGCCTTCTGCACCGCCAGGTCGTCCCCCGGCCGCGAGCGGATCACTTCGCGCAGGTCCATGGAGTGTTCATTGCCCAGGCACAACAGCAGACGCCCTTCCGTGGTCAAACGCACCCGGTTGCAGTCGCCGCAGAAGTTATGGCTGTGCGGGGAAATAAAGCCAATTCGGTTGGGATGGCCATCCACCTGCCAGTAGCGGGACGGCCCCCCCGTGTCATCGCCAACCGGTTGCAGGTCAAAAACCGTGGCCAGCGTCTCGCGAATCTCGTCACTGGAGCAGAAGGCTTCGGCCCGATCGTGCTCGGTGATAACCCCCAGGGGCATTTCTTCGATAAAGCTGATATCGAGGCCCTTTTCCACCGCAAAGCGAACCAGGGGTATCACTTCGTCCGCGTTACGCCCCTTTAGGACGACGGCATTGAGCTTGGTATGCTGGAATCCGGCTCGCTGGGCAGCATCGATGCCGGCCAGTACCCGCTCCAGCTTGCCAATCCGGGTCAGTTCCCGGAATCGATCGGGGTCCAGGCTGTCCAGGCTGATATTGAGCCGGTCCACTCCCGCTGCCTTGAGCGGCTCGGCGAATTCCTCCAGACGGCCGCCATTGGTGGTCATACACAGTTCGCGCAGCCCTGGCAGCGCTTTCAGTCGCTCGGCCAGACCTACCACACCCGGCCGCACCAGCGGCTCTCCACCAGTCAGACGAATCTTGCGGACGCCACAGGCAACCAGGTTGCGGGCAATGACTTCAATTTCTTCCAGGCACAGGATCTCGGACTTGGGCAGAAAAGTCATGTCCTCGGACATGCAATACACACAACGAAAATCGCAGCGATCCGTGACGGAGATGCGGACGTACGTGACCTCCCGCCCAAAATTGTCCACCAGCGCTGCCGTCATGCTACCCCCTTTTCCAGTGTCCAGACCGCCCGCCCTGCTTCTCGAGCAGACGCACATCCCGGATAACCATACCCCGGTCCACGGCTTTACACATGTCGTAAAGCGTCAATGCGGCGATGTTAACCGCCGTCAGCGCTTCCATTTCGACCCCGGTCTGCCCCGTCAGTCGGCAGACCGCCTCCAGATGCACGCCAGTGGCGCCGTCAGACACGGGAGTCAGATGGACCTTCACCGAGGTCAGGTTCAGGGCATGGCACAGCGGAATCAGCTCGTGGGTCTTCTTGGCCGCCATGATGCCGGCAATGCGGGCCGTGGCCAGCACGTCGCCCTTGGGGTGCTCGCCGTCGACGATCATCGCGACCGTTTCGGGCCGCATGGCGATAAACCCTTCGGCCCGCGCCTCACGGCTGGTGACGGCTTTTTCCGTCACATCGACCATGCGCGCGGCGCCGGTTTCGTCCAGATGGGTCAGTTCACTCAATCGTTTTTCTCCAGTATTCAATTCCGCCACCAGGTGCCAATACCCGCGACGCCCTGTGCCCCGGCTTCGCGGGCCTGATTCACGTCGTTCAACGCCAATCCGCCCAGTGCATACACTGGCATCGTGGCCGTGGACACCAGGTCCGTAAATCGGGGCCATCCCATGGGCGCCGCATCCGGGTGACTGGCCGTTCTGGCGACCGGGCCCAGGGTGGCAAAATCAGCGCCCAAACGAGCGGCGTGCGCCAATTCCTCACCCTGATGACAGGATACGCCCAACAACCCCGCACTGGCCAACGGTCGCGCATCGAGATGCCGGGCCACTCGCCATGGCAGGTGTATGCCGGCCGCGGGCACGGACTCCAGGAGCGCCGGGTCGCCGTGGAGCATCAAGCGTATCGAGCGAGCCGAACACCAGTCGAGAAGTTGGCGGGCGGCGTCCCGATAGGCTTCGCGGGACAGCCAGGGCGCGCGGAACAGGCAGATTGACGGTGACAGCTCCGCAAGATGCCGGCACGTCTGCGCAACCAGCGGCCCACTGTCCAGACCGGCGCCACCCGTGATCAGGTATTGATGAGGCAATCTCAAGGCCCGGATGATCGGCCGGTTTGCGGCCGGAAAATCGTCATCGCTCAGGGCATCCAGCGCCAACCATTGCACCGGCTGCCCTTCCCGCCCGTGCGGTACGCCCTCAAAGCGCACAGTCTCCCAGACATCGAGAAACACCCGTTTGTCGCCGTAGTCGTGGCGAATGCCGATCACCGACTGAAGGTCGCCCTCGGCGATGCGGATGCCGACTTCCTCATCCAGTTCGCGAACCAGCGCTTGCTGAACACGCTCACCGGGCTCGACCTTGCCGCCGGGAAACTCCAGCAAACCGCCCTGATGCGCCTCATCGGGGCGCCGGGCAATCAGGATGCGATTCCCCTGGCGCACCACACCGACGGCGACATGCACTTCCTTCATATCAGGTCCGGTACTCGGCGTTGATGGTCACGTAATCGTGGGACAAGTCGCAGGTCCAGACCGTCTCGCTGACGTCACCCCGACCCAGCGCAATACGGATGCTGATGTCAGACTGGTCCATTACCGCCTGACCGCGTGCTTCGGTGTAATCCGCTGCCCGGCCGCCGTTGCGCACCAGCGCCACATCCCCCAAGTCGATCTCGATGTTGGTCAGATCCAGGTCCGGCACACCCGCGCGGCCGACCGCTGCCAGGATGCGGCCCCAGTTCGGGTCCGACGCAAACAAGGCCGTCTTGACCAGAGGCGAGTGGGCAAGCGTGTAGGCCACATCCAGTGCTTCCTGCCGGCTGCCCGCCGTCTCCACGCGAATGGTGATGAACTTGGTAGCGCCCTCACCGTCCCGTACGATCGCATGGGCCAGGGTCATGAACAGCTCTCGCAGCGCTTCACGGAAGGCCGGCAGGTGTGGACTGTCGGCGGTCAGCTCCGGTGCGTCGCTCTTGCCAGTGGCCACCAGCATGCAACAGTCGTTGGTCGAGGTATCGCCATCGATGGTGATGCGATTGAACGACTGCTCCCCCAGCTCCGAAACCAGCGCCTGCAGCAGCGAGGACTCGATGGCGATATCCGTGGCAATAAAGCCCAGCATGGTCGCCATATTGGGTCGGATCATGCCAGCGCCCTTGCTGATTCCGGAAATGTGGACCGGCTGACCGTCGACCTCCAGTCGTCGGGTGGCGCCCTTGGGCAAAGTGTCGGTCGTCATGATGCCTTCGGCGGCCTCAGCCCAACGGGTTTCCGACAGGGTATCCAGCGCTTCCGGCAGGCCATTGCGGATTTTCTCCACCGGCAGCGGTTCGCCGATGACACCGGTGGAGAAGGGCAGCACCTGCTGGGCGGTGACACCGGACAGCTCCGCCAGCGCCGCACAGCAGGCCTCTGCATCGGTGCGTCCCTGCTCGCCGTTTCCAGCGTTGGCGTTACCCGTATTGATCATCAGGTAACGCGGCGCCGCCTGCCCCAAATGATCCCGGGTCACCAGTACCGGTGCCGCACAGAACTGGTTTCGCGTAAAAATGCCGGCCACACGGGCGCCTTCATCCAGCGCCATCAGTACCAGATCGCGACGCCCCGGCTTCTTGATGCCAGCCCGGGCCACGCCCAGACGCAGACCGGCCACGGGGTAGAAATCCGGCAAGGGGCCCAATCCAACCGCCATGCTTATTCTCCTGGTTTGGGGAACCTCCAATCGGCTCCTCAGATACGAAAAACGTCCGCTCTCCCGGCCCGCTACAGCGGCTCCGATTCAGCGGACGTTGCTTGTTCCTGAGCACTGCCCGCCGGGGCCGACAGTGCCTGTTTCAAGTCGTCTATCAGGCCACCCGGCCGTGACACTGCTTGTATTTCTTACCGGAGCCGCACGGGCAGGGCTCGTTCCGCCCGACTTTGCGCTCACTGCGCACGTAGGTCTCCGGTTGGCCCTGGGCCTGTTGCTGCTCATCGTCGCCGTCACCGGCAGCTGATTGCGCGGTGGCGCTGGCCTGCTCATGCTTCAGGTTGGCAGCGGCCATCTGGCGCTCCAGCTCTTCACGGCGCCGACGCTCGATCTCTTCCATCTCAGTCTCACCCTGGACCCGCACGTGGCAGAGAATCCGGGTGACGTCTCGTTTCATGGCATCCAGCATGGCTTCGAACAGGTTGAACGCCTCACGCTTGTATTCCTGTTTCGGGTTCTTCTGAGCATAGCCGCGCAGGTGGATACCGCGACGCAGATGATCCATGTTGGACAGGTGCTCTTTCCAGAGCGTATCCAGCACCTGCAGGAAGACCTGTTTCTCGAAGTTGCGCATGGCTTCGGCGCCGGCAACCTCTTCCTTCTCACGGTAGACCTTGATGATTTCCTCGAGAATGCGCTCCCGCAGGTTCTCTTCGTAGAGACTCTGGTCTTCATCCAGCCATTTCTGGACCGGCAGTTCCACCGCCAGTTCAGACTGCAACTGAGCCTCAAGGCCGGCGATATCCCACTGTTCCGGCATGCTCTGCGGCGGGATGTACTCGCTGATCACACTGTCGACCACATCGGCGCGCACGGTATCGACCAGCTCGCTGATGTCTTCGGAAGCCATGACCTCGTTACGCTGCTCGTAGATGACACTGCGCTGGTCGTTGGCGACATCGTCGTACTCCAGCAGCGTCTTACGCATGTCGAAGTTACGGCCTTCAACCTTGCGCTGTGATTTTTCGATGGCGTTGGTGACCATGCGGTGCTCGATGGCCTCGCCCTTCTTCATGCCCATTGCCTGCATGATGTTCTTCACGCGATCCGGGGCGAAGATCCGCATCAGGTTGTCTTCCAGCGACAGGAAGAAACGGGAGGAGCCCGGATCCCCCTGACGGCCGGCACGACCACGCAGCTGGTTGTCGATACGGCGGGATTCGTGACGTTCGGTACCCACAATGTGCAGGCCGCCCGCTTCCAATACCTTGTTGTGGGTCTCGGTCCACTCCGCCTTGACCCTGGCCACCTGCTCTTCGGTCGGATTTTCCAACTGGGCGACCTCTTCTTCCCAGTTACCACCGAGCACGATGTCCGTACCCCGGCCCGCCATGTTCGTGGCGATGGTCACCGCCCCCGGACGACCGGCCTGGGCGATGACGTGGGCTTCTTTCTCGTGCTGCTTGGCGTTCAGGACCTGGTGGTCGATCTTGGCCTTGCGCAGCAGCATCGACAGCAGTTCGGAGGCTTCGATGGAGCCGGTGCCCACCAGCACCGGACGACCTTCACTGGTGACGTCCTTGATCTCGTCGATGATCGCCTGGTACTTCTCTTCCTGCGTCAGGTAGACCAGGTCGTTGTAGTCAATACGCTGGATCGGACGGTTGGGCGGAATAACCACCACGTCCAGGCCGTAGATCTGACGGAATTCGAAGGCTTCCGTGTCGGCGGTACCGGTCATACCGGCCAGCTTGTTGTAGAGACGGAAATAGTTCTGGAAGGTGGTGGAGGCCAGGGTCTGACTCTCGGCCTGGATATTGACGCCTTCTTTGGCCTCGATGGCCTGGTGCAGGCCCTCGCTCCAGCGGCGGCCCGGCATGGTCCGGCCGGTGTGTTCATCAACGATCACCACCTGACCGCCCTGGACAATGTAGTCCACGTCGCGCTGGAACAGGTGATGAGCCCGCAGCGCAGAATGCACGTGGTGCAGAAGACTGAGGTTCGACGCGGAGTAGAGGCTTTCCTCTTCACCCAGCAGTCCCTTCTCGATCAGCAGGTCTTCCACTTTCTCATGACCGGCTTCGGTCAACTCGACCTGGCGGCTCTTTTCGTCGATGGTGAAATCACCGGAGGGCTCGCCCTCTTCCACCGGTTCGCCCTTTTCCAGGCTCGGAACCAGCGTATTCACCGCCAGGTAGATCTTGGAGCTGTCTTCCGCCGCACCGGAGATGATCAGCGGAGTACGCGCTTCATCGATCAGGATGGAGTCAACTTCGTCCACAATGGCGTAGTTCAGGCCGCGTTGCACCTTATCGGCGGTGCTGAACGCCATGTTGTCGCGCAGGTAATCAAAACCGAATTCGTTGTTGGTGCCGTAGGTGATGTCGGCGGCGTAGGCTTCACGCTTGGCCGCAGCATCCTGACCGGCAACGATGACGCCCACCTGCAGGCCGAGGAAGCGATAGAGCTTGCCCATCCACTCGGCATCCCGGGAGGCGAGGTAGTCGTTGACGGTCACCACGTGAACGCCATCCCCCGGGAGGGCATTGAGATACACGGAAGCCGTTGCCACCAGGGTCTTACCCTCGCCGGTCTTCATCTCGGCGATGCGGCCTTCGTGCAGCGTCATGGCACCGATCATCTGGACGTCGAAGTGCCGCATGCCCAGCACCCGTTTGCCCGCTTCCCGGGCCGTGGCGAAGGCTTCGGGCAGCAGTTGATCCAGGGTTTCGCCCTCGTCCAGCCGACGCCGGAACTCGGCTGTTTTGCCCTGCAGTTCGGTGTCCGACAGCGCCCCGAAGGACTCCTCCAGCTCATTGATCCGGGAGACGGCCTTCCGCATCCGCTTAATTTCTCGGGCGTTTTTACTGCCGAACAACTTCGTTGCGACCTTCGTGAACATAGACCACTGCTTCTTTGATTAACGAAATGCACCCAGTGACCCGGTCGGCCACAGGCGCCTGCCAATTCAGGACCCCTTGCGGGGGAAGGCATCACAGAAGACACCGTACCGAGGCACGATGGGACAAGGGGACCCATCCCGGGTATGCCTTGAGAACGACTGAAAAAGTCCCGGAATCCGGAGGTTGGCCTGCGAGGCTGAGCTTTTCAGAAGTCCCCCTACAAAGACGGCATTCTAACCTTATTTCTTTTGCGGGCGAAAGGTACGGCCTTGTCCTCGGGTGACAGCTCACATTACAGGGTGTTAGTGCGCTATTGAAGAGCGGGCCGGCCACAAAAAAGCCACTGGAGGCGAACCCGCAGTGGCTTTTTGCTGACGCTGACTCAGCGACTGGCCCGCTGGATGTAATCTTCCGGGTCCAGCGTCTTGCCGTTGCGCCGCACCTCAAAATGAACGTGGGGCCCGGTGGAACGACCGGTGCTGCCCATCTGGGCAACCACTTGTCCTTTCTCGACGACGTCGCCGACGGACACGTCCACCTTCTTGCAGTGGGCGTAGCGGGTGCGCAAGCCGTTGCCGTGGTCGATCTCGACCAGGTTGCCGTAGCCATAACGGTCACCGGCCCAGGTGACAACGCCCGCAGCCACGGAAATGATATCGCTGCCTTCCTTGCCGGCCAGATCAACGCCGCTGTGCCAGGCGCGCTTGCCGGTAAACGGATCGGTGCGATAGCCGTAGTGAGATGACAGCCAGCCCCATTTGATGGGACGACCGGCCACGAAACGCTCTTCCTCGATACGCTCGCGAGACAACAGCTGATCCAGCAGGCGCAGTTGCTGCTCGCGATTACTGATGCGGGCATCGAGCTGATCGATCATGGCGCTCAGCTCCGGGGTCTGGAAGGATTCGCCACCACCGGCTTCTTCCGGACCACCCACCGCCGGAGCCTGGTCAAAATCAAACTCGCCGTTATCCAGATGAGCGGATTCCACCAGACGCTGCCCCAGGGCGTCGAGCCGCAGCAAACGCCCCTGCATCTGGCCCAGGCGCAAGGTCAGCGCATCCACCTGCTGACCGGCGGTCTGCCGCACATGCTGCAGCTGCGCCCTTTGCTCACCCAGGCGGGATTCCCAGCTTTTGACCAGAGGCGCCGAGGCACCATAGGCGACGGGCTCCGGCGCCTTGGACGCCAGCCTGTATCCGGCCCAACCGGCGCCACCCATGACGGCAGCGCCCAGCACCAACGCGCAGGCGACAACGCCGAAGCCAACGTGCAGCGACCGGGACTGCCCGGGATTCTTGCCAACGAAGATAATGTTCATAATAAGTTGATCACATTCCCCGAACGACGCCGGTCTTGTTACCGCCAGCTATCGCCCAACACAAACGCGCCTGTCTGACACCCATGCCCTGCCGCCTCAAGACGGGCCATATCGACATGGGTACGATCACGGTTTCCCGACCTCCGCCTTGAAACAGCGCTGGACAGGGACCAATTCAAGAGGGTAAAAACAGTCTAATACAGGCCACATCCACAAACCGTGCCAAATAGTAACCAATCGTAACGGGTACCGTCGAGTCCCGGCGCCGTCCAGAGCACCGAATGCCGTGAGAAAACGATGAAGCGCAAGACGCAACTCACACTGGATCCCAGCGATTCCCGCCACGAGCCCAACCTGCGCAGGTTGCTGGCCCATGCCGAGATCCACCGTCGGGCGGAACAGCTGGTGCTGGCCTCCATCCCGGCCAACCTGCGTGACCACTGCCGCTTTCTCAGTTATCACGATGGCGATCTGGCCGTGTCGGCCGACGGCAGCGTCGTGGCCAGCCAGGTGCGGCTGCGCCAGCGCGAGATTCTGGCGGAATTGAGAAAAGATCCGGATTTCCAGTACGCCTGGCGCTTGAAGGTCAAGGTGACACCGCCGCGCCCGAAGGCACAGGCCGTGCTCAAGAAGGAGCCGTTAAGCAACGAAAATGCCCGGCTCCTCAAGGAGGAAGCCGGGCATACGAAGGACGAAGGTTTACGCGAAGTTCTCGAAAAACTCTCCCGTCACGTCAAGGACGGGGAGGACTGAGTATCCTTCCTCAGGCCTGGGACGCGAGAACGGGCTTGAGATACGAAATCGGAGCCGTGGCCTCGTCTTCGAAGGTCACCACTTCCCACGCATCTTCTTCAGCCAGCAGCTTGCGCAGCAGCTTGTTGTTCAGGTCGTGACCTGACTTCACGCCGCGGAATTCGCCAATCAGGCTATTACCCAGCAGGTAAAGGTCGCCAATGGCGTCCAGCACCTTGTGCTTGACGAACTCATCTTCGTAACGCAAGCCGTCTTCGTTGAGGATCTTGTAGTCGTCAACGACGATGGCGTTGTCCACACTGCCGCCCAGCGCCAGGTTCATGGAGCGCAACTTCTCGATGTCACGCATGAACCCGAAGGTGCGGGCCCGGCTGACTTCCTTCACGAACGACGTGCTGGAAAAGTCTACCGTGGCGTTCTGGGCACGGCCTTTGAAGACCGGGTGGTCAAAATCGATGCCGAAACTGACCTTGAAGCCTTCAAACGGCAGGAACGTCGCCTTCTTGTCGTCTTCTTCCAGCGTCACTTCCCGCTTGATGCGGATGAAGCGCTTGGCCGCGTCCTGCTCGGCAATGCCCGCCGATTGCAGGAGAAAGACGAAAGGCCCGGCACTGCCGTCCATGATGGGTACTTCGGCCGCACTCAGCTCCACGAAGCAGTTGTCGATGCCCAGCCCCGCCATAGCGGAGAGCAGGTGCTCGACGGTTGCCACGCGGACACCGTTCTTGACCAGTGTCGTGGACAGCATGGTTTCGCCGACGTTCTCAGCGCACGCCTTGATCTCGACAACCGGATCCAGATCCGTCCGCCGAAACACAATCCCTGTCTCGACCGGCGCAGGCTTGAGCGTCAGATAGACTTTCTCACCCGAGTGCAAACCGACACCGGTCGCACGGATGGTGTTTTTGAGCGTACGTTGTCTGATCATCGTACAAAAATCCGTCACAAATGTTAGATATTATTCGGGCAAAAACTGCGCGAAGCTTATCAGAAAGTCCTACTGAACACCATTTAACCAATCGGTAATGTCTGAAGGCTATGGCTATGACCTTTCTAGCTTCTTTCTATTCTATCCCGAATCCCTATTGAGACAGCTTATCAATCCGCCTGACGGCGCAGGAATGCGGGAATATCGAGATAATCCACGCTCTGCTCTTCGCCGTCACGCTCCTGATCGATCGCCACATTGCCATTGGCAACGGCGCGACGACGCAGGACCGCCGGACGATCCAGCTGGTGATAGTCTGTCTTGCCATCCAGGGTGCGGGTGTTGTCGACCACCTTGGTCGGCTTGTCGCGCTCGCCACCCAGGCCAGTTGCAACCACGGTCACCTTCAGCTCGTCGGTCATTTCCGGATCGATCACGGTGCCCACAACCACGGTGGCGGCGTCAGAGGCAAACTCGCGAACAATGTCGCCCACCTCGGAGAATTCGCCCAGGTTGAGGTCCATACCGGCGGTGATGTTGACCAGGATGCCTTTCGCGCCCTGCAGGTTGATGTCTTCCAGAAGCGGGCTGCGCACGGCGGCTTCGGCGGCTTCGCGGGCGCGATTCTCGCCGGTGGCGCGGGCCGTCCCCATCATCGCCATGCCCATCTCGGACATCACGGTTTTCACGTCGGCAAAGTCGACGTTGATCATGCCGTTGCGGGTAATCAGGTCGGCAATGCCCTGTACGGCGCCCAACAGCACGTCGTTGGCGGCCGCGAAGGCATCGAGCAGACTAGTCTTCTTACCCATAACTGCAAGCAGTTTTTCGTTAGGAATCGTAATCAGCGAGTCGACGCTGTCTTCCAGATCTTTCAGACCGGACTCGGCAACCGTCATCCGCTTGCCACCTTCGAAGGTGAACGGCTTGGTGACGACCGCGACGGTCAGGATGCCCAGCTCGCGGGCCACTTCGGCCACGATCGGCGCTGCGCCGGTCCCGGTACCGCCACCCATACCCGCGGTGATGAACACCATGTCCGCGCCTTGCAGCGCCTCGGCGATGCGGTCACGGTCTTCCAGGGCGGCCTGGCGACCGACTTCCGGGTTGGCACCGGCACCCAGCCCCTTGGTGATGTTGCCACCCAGCTGGATGACCTGTTTGGCGCCCATATCGGCCAGGGCCTGGGCGTCTGTGTTGGCGCAGATGAATTCCACACCTTCGATGTCGCTGGTAAGCATGTGACGGACGGCATTACCGCCACCACCACCGACGCCAATGACTTTAATGACTGCGTTCTGTTGAACGTTATCGACCAGTTCGAACATTTCCCCTACTCCTTCGTTATCTTTCCGGCCTTCGGTGACCGATATTTTTTCGAGAGACCTTCGTTTTTTACTGCTCCGGCAATGCCGGTCATGCCACGTTTACCGGGTTCGTCAGAAATTCCCTGTGAACCAGGCTTTCATGCGCTCCAGCAGAGAGGGGGCATCCTCCTGCTTGAGCACCGGCCCCTTACCCAGATCCATCTGGCGGAACCCGTAGATCAACAACCCGACACCCGTGGCGTAGATCGGGTTATTGACTACATCGGTCATGCCGGACACGGCCTGCGGTGACGCCAGGCGCACCGGCATGTGGAAAATTTCTTCGGCCAGTTCCACGACACCTTCCATCGTGGACGAGCCACCTGTGATGACGATCCCGGCCGGGATCATCTCTTCAAAGCCCGAGCGGCGCAGTTCCGCCTGCACCAGAGTGAACAGCTCCTCGTAGCGCGGCTCGACCACCTCGGCCAGCGCCTGGCGCGACAGATCCCGCGGCGCACGCTCGCCCACGCTCGGCACCTTGATGGTTTCATCGGCACCGGCCAGCTGAGTCAGCGCGCAGGCGTACTTGATCTTGATTTCCTCGGCGTTCTGCGTGGGCGTCCGCAGGGCCATGGCAATGTCGTTGGTGACCTGGTCACCGGCAATCGGAATGACCGCCGTGTGCCGGATCGCGCCGCCGGTGAAGACGGCGATATCGGTGGTGCCGCCGCCGATGTCCACCACGCACACGCCCAGTTCCTTCTCGTCCTCGGTCAGCACGGCGTAGCTGGACGCCAGTTGCTCGAGGATGATGTCGTCCACATCCAGGCCACAGCGGCGCACGCATTTCTCGATGTTCTGCGACGCATTTACCGCGCAGGTCACCAGATGCACCTTGGCTTCCAGACGCACACCGGACATGCCCAGGGGCTCCTTGATGCCCTCCTGGTTATCGATCACGAATTCCTGGGGCAGGATGTGGAGCACTTTCTGGTCCGCCGGAATCGCGACGGCCTGGGCCGCATCGATGACCCGGTCGATATCGGCCTGGGTCACTTCCCGATCCCGGATCGCCACAATGCCGTGGGAGTTGAGGCTGCGGATATGACTGCCCGCAATACCGGCGTAGACCGAATGGATACGGCATCCGGCCATCAGCTCGGCTTCCTCGACCGCCCGCTGGATCGCGTGCACCGTGGTTTCGATGTTCACCACCACACCGCGCTTGAGACCGCGGGACGGATTGGATCCGATCCCGACGATCTCGATCGTGCCGTCGAGTTTGCGCTTGCCGACAATGGCCACCACCTTGGAGGTGCCAATATCCAGGCCGACAATCATGTTTTCCGTTTCATCCCCTGACATGTGCTCACCAATTGAATGGTCTATGAATTTTTCTCAGGCGCTTTCTCAAGCGTCTTCCAGCGCACCGCCACACCGTTGGTGTAGCGGGCATCAATGCGTTCCACTTCATCGGCGCGCGAGGCCAGTCGTTTCTGGTAGACCGTCATAAACCGGTCGAAGCGACTGTCCACCTGGTCACGCCCCAGGGCGACTTCAATGCCGTTGGACAGTTTCAACGTCCAGGCGCCCCGCTTTTCCAGGGTCAGGCCGGCGAAGCCGATGTCCTTGTCATGCAGCTTGTTGGCCATTTTCCGGGCCACTGACACCACTTCCCCGGCCCGCTCCTCCGGTCCCGCCAGATGCGGCAGGCTACCTGCCACTTGCGGGTTTGCCGGCCGGAACACGTGACCCGAGCGACCAATCAGCTCGCCGTCATTCCAGTAGGCCAGCGGGCGCTCCTCACGGATGTCGATCGCCAGTCGGTCGGGCCAGACCCGGCGCACCGCGGCGGATTCCACCCAGGGCTCACGCTCGACCTGGTGCTTTACATCCTCCAGGTCGGTGGCGAAGAAGCTGCGACCCACCCAGTTGCCCAAGTCCGCACGCAGCTGCTGCTTGTCCAACCCCTTGAGATCACCCTTCACTTCCACATCCACGATGGGCCGATCCAGCGCATTCAGCGCCGAGCCCGTCGCCCAGGGGACAAGCCCGGCGAGGATAAGCACTGCCGTTCCCAGCGAGACCTGCAGCCATGGCAGCGTCTGTAGCCAACCCCAGATCACGCCCAGCGGATTGAACCGCTGGCGATCCGGCTCCATCGACGTGGCCCCGCGCCGACGCGGCGGCTCCGGGGGTTGACGCATACGCAGGCTCAGCAGGTCACGCATCGGCGTTCTCCAGGGTGTCCTCAAGGATCCGGACCACCAGTTCCTCAAAACTCATACCAGCGGCTCGAGCCGCCATGGGCACCAGACTGTGGTCTGTCATGCCGGGAACGGTGTTGACTTCCAGCAGCCAGAATTCGCCGTCTGCGTCCTGCATGATGTCGACCCGCCCCCAGGAGCGGCAGCCCACCACCCGGAAGGCCTCCAACGCCAGCTGTTGCAGGCGCAACTCGTCGTCTGGCGCCAATCCGCACGGCACCTGATAACGGGTGTCGTCACTCAGGTACTTGGCGTCGTAGTCGTAGAACACGTGATCGGTACTCAGGCCGATCGCCGGCAGCGCGTGCCCCTGCAGCACGCTGACCGTAAATTCCGGGCCTTCCACCCATTCCTCGATCAGCACCAGAGGGTCGTGTTCGCTGGCCGCTTCATAGGCCTCCACCAGTTCCTCGCGGCTGCTGACCTTGCGAATGCCGATGCTCGACCCTTCCCGGGCCGGCTTGACGCTCAGTGGCATACGCAGTGCCGCCACGATGCCGTCCGCATCCTGCACCGAAGCCATGGTGCGGAACTTCGGTGTTTTCAGACCGCAACCTTCGAACACGTATTTGGTGCGCAGTTTGTCCATGGCCAGGGCCGAGGCCAGCACATCGCTTCCGGTATAGGGGATGCCGGACTCCGACAGAATCGCCTGAATGGTGCCGTCCTCACCGCCGCGACCGTGCAGGGCGATAAAGACCCGGTCGCAATCCTCCGGGCTCACTGCGTTGAGCAGGCTACCCTGAACGTCAATGCCAAACGCGTCCACGCCGGCGGCGATCAGGGCATTCAGCACGGCGTCGCCACTTTTCAGCGAGACCGCCCGCTCAGCGGAATTGCCCCCCATCAGGACCGCCACGCGGCCAAGCGCATTCACCAGATCCGGATCGGCGCGATAGATTGGTGCCGTCATGCGCCACCTCCCGCCTTGAGCCCGGAAGCGGCCAGCCGCGCTGCCACGCCGCCGATGTCACCGGCGCCCTGGGTGAACAGCACATCGCCGTCCTTCAGGGTGCGTGACAGGAGTTTCTGGATGTCGTCGTCCTTCTCGACGAAGATCGGCTCGATGTTGCCGCGCTGACGGATACTGCGGCAGAGGCTGCGCCCGTCTGCCCCGGGAATGGCCGGCTCGCCGGCGGCGTACACGTCCATCAATAACAGCGCGTCCACGTCGGACAGCACTTTGACGAAGTCTTCATAGAGATCCCGCGTCCGACTGTAACGATGCGGTTGATACAGCATCACCACACGGCGGTCCGGCCAGGCTTCCCGGGCCGCTCGGATCACCGCGGCCACTTCAGTGGGGTGATGACCGTAGTCGTCCACCAACGTGACCGTGCCGTCTTCGATCGGGTAATCGCCATAGACCTGGAAACGCCGCCCGACGCCGGCAAAGCCGGCGAGACCACGGACGATCGCATCATCATCGACGCCCTCGTCACTGGCGACGGCAATCGCCGCCAGCGCGTTGAGAACGTTGTGGCGACCGGGCATACGCAGGGAGACCTTGAGATCCGACCGACCGCCGGGCCGCTTGACCACAAAGTGGGTCTGCAGACCGTCGGACTGGATGTCGGTTGCGCGATAGTCCGCCGCCTCATCCTCGATGCCATAGGTGATGATGGCTCGTGAGATCCGAGGGGTAATTTCCCGCACGTAAGCGTCGTCACTGCACATCACCGCCACGCCGTAGAACGGGAGGTTGTGAAGGAAATCGACAAACGTCTGTTTAAGCTTCTCCAGATCGTTGCCGTAGGTGTGCATGTGATCCGCTTCGATGTTGGTCACCACGGAAATCACCGGCGTCAGGTGCAGGAAAGACGCATCGCTCTCATCCGCTTCCGCCACCAGATAGCGCGAACCGCCCAGTTGGGCATTGGTACCGGCGCTGTTGAGCTTGCCGCCGATCACAAACGTGGGGTCCAGGCCGGCCTCGCCCAGCACCGAGGCAATCAGGCTGGTGGTGGTGGTCTTGCCGTGGGTCCCGGCGACCGCAATGCCGTGGCGATAGCGCATGATCTCCGCCAGCATTTCCGCCCGGGGAACGATCGGCACACGACGATCCCGGGCCGCTTTCACTTCCGGGTTCTCCGCGTTGACGGCCGTCGATACCACGACCACGTCAGCGTCCGCACTGTTTTCCTCGCGGTGGCCGATAAAGATCTGCACACCCAGGCTTTTCAGGCGTTCGGTCACGGCGCCGGCTTTCAAATCGGAGCCAGACACCTCATACCCCTGGTTATGCAGGACTTCCGCAATACCACACATGCCCGCGCCGCCGATGCCGACGAAATGGATGCGGCGGATCCGGCGCATTTCCGGAACCTGATACACCAGCGGCGGATTGGTTGATTCAGCCATGGGCCGCCTCCAGACAATAATTCACAACTCGCTCCGTAGCGTCGGCCCGGGCCAGTGAGCGGGCCGCATCCGCCAGCGCCGCCACTTTCTGGCGATCGCTGCAGAGGGTGCTCAGGGTGTCGGCCAACACGTCATCTGTCAGTTTGCTCTGCGGGATCAGGATCGCTGCCCCCGCCTGTACCATTTGCTGCCCGTTCAGGGTCTGGTGATCGTCCACCGCGTGGGGGAACGGCACCAGGATGGCGCCCAGCCCTACCGCGCAGAGTTCGGCGATGGTCAACGCCCCTGCCCGGCACAACACGAGGTCGGCCCAACCGTAGGCCTCGGCCATGTCGCTGATAAACGGTTCCAACGTCGCGGTCACACCCGCTGCGTCGTAGGCCGCCTCGGTGGTCTCAAGGTTACGCGTTCCGCACTGGTGGCGAACGGTCGGGCGCTGATCTTCCGGCATCAACGCCAGTGCACGCGGCAGCGTCGTATTAATCGCCTGGGCACCGAGACTGCCGCCCAGCACCAGCAGGCGAACCGGTCCGTTCCGCTCGGCAAACCGGGCCTCCGGCGCCGCCATTTGAGCCAGGTCGCCACGTACCGGGTTGCCGGTATAGCGAGTCACCACCTGCTTGCCAAAGCTGCCGGGAAACGCTTCCATCACCGTCTCGGCAAAGCGGGCCAGGATCCGGTTGGTCATGCCGGCGATCGCGTTCTGTTCGTGAACCAGCAGCGGCGTCCGGGTCAGCCAGGCCGCCACACCGCCGGGACCGGTCACAAAGCCGCCCATGCCGATAACGCAATGCGGCTTGATTCGACGCATCACACCCAGCGCCTGGACCAGCGCCCGCCCCAGCTTGAACGGAGCCAGCAGCAGAGCCAGCCGGCCCTTACCGCGCAATCCGGAGACGGTAATCGTTTCCATCGGGATATCCGTCTCGCCGATAAGCCGTTCTTCCATACCGCCGCGGGAACCGAGCCAGAACACCTCATGGCCCTGTTCCTGCAGACGACGGGCTGTTGCCAGCGCCGGGAACACGTGCCCGCCGGTGCCACCGGCCATGATCAGGAAGCGCCTAGTCGTCATAACTGGCCCCTCCTTTGGTTTTTGCCTTGCCTTGACCGCCCTCGCTGGCCTGCTCCAGCTTGTCCAGACGCTCCATCTCGATGCGCGCCAGAACCCCGACACAGACACAGGTGGCCAGCAGGCTGCTGCCGCCATAACTGACCAGCGGCAAGGTCAGCCCCTTGGTGGGCAACAGGCCCGTATTCACCGCGATGTTGATCGCCGCCTGCAGCCCAATCAGCAGCGTCAGGCCGTAGCCGAAACAGGACGCAAACGGCATCCCCGCCTGCTCCGCGCGGCGCGAAATCACCAGCCCCACCCACACCAGCAGTCCGAACAGCAGCAGGATGCACAGCGAGCCGATCAGCCCGAATTCCTCGGCGATGATCGCGAAAATAAAGTCGGTGTGGGCCTCCGGCAGATAAAAGAGCTTCTGCACCGAATTGCCCAGCCCGACGCCAAACCACTCGCCCCGGCCGAAGGCGATCAGCGACTGGGTCAGCTGGTAACCGGTGTCGAACTGGTCCTGCCAGGGATCGAGATACGACACCACCCGCTTCAGCCGGTAGGGCTGGAATACCACCAGTGCCACACCCAAGGCCAGGCACACGGCGATCAGCGGCAGGAAGCGGCTCAGGCGCACGCCGGACAGGAAGATCATCCCCAAGGCCGCGGTCATCAACACGACCGTCGCACCGAAGTCCGGCTCGATGACCAGCAACATGGACGCGAAGCCGAGCACCAACACCGGCTTGAGGAAGCCGAACCAAGTATTCACCAGCTCGTCGCGGCGACGCACCACATAACCGGCGAGGTAGGCGATCAGGCAGATCTTGGCCACCTCGGACACCTGCACGTTGAACAGGCCCAACGGAATCCAGCGGGTCGACCCGTTTACCGTCCGACCCAGCGGCGTCAATACCAGCGCCAGGGTCAATAAACCGATGCCCAGCAACAGCCAGCCGCTGCGTTCCCACCAGCTCAGGGGCACGTTGGCCACCACCAGGCAAAGTGCCGCGCCCATGAAGGCGTACACAAACTGGCGACTGATGTAGTAGTAGGCGTTGTCCATGTTTTGCGCGGCCGTGTCCATGGACGCGGAGCCGATCATGACCACGCCGATCAGCAACAGCGTCACAGCACTGAAGATCAACAGGGGCAGTGGCTGCAGGCCACCGGTGCGCGGCAGTTTCATGGCAAGCGTTGCGTTCATGACAGCGCCTCCACCTGCTCGATGAAGGCGGCACCGCGCGCCTCGTAATTGGTGAACATGTCCAGGCTGGCACAGGCCGGCGACAACAGGACGCGATCGCCCGGTTCCGCCAACTGGCTTGCTTCACGGACCGCGCCGGCCAGATCATCCACGCGGCGCACATCGGCCTCGCTGGACAGAGCCTCTTCCAGCAGGCCCGCGTCCTTACCAAACACCATGACTGCCCGGCAGCTTTGGCGCACCGGCGCCTTCAGCGGTGTGAAATCGGCGCCTTTACCGTCACCGCCGGCAATCAGTACCAGCTTGCCCCGGGCCGGCCGCAGGCTTTCCAGAGCAGCCACTGTGGCTCCCACGTTGGTGCCCTTGGAGTCGTTGATGTACTCCACGCCATTCACCGTGCGAACAAACTGGCAACGGTGAGGCAGCCCCTCGAACTGGCGGGCGACGTTCAACATGGCCTCCATCGGGAGCCCCACACAGTCCCCCAATGCCAGCGCTGCCATCACATTCAGCAGGTTGTGGCGACCGATCAACCGCAGCTCATCAGCGCGGATCAGGTTATCGAAGCCGTAGGTGATCCAGAGCTGACCGTCATCCTCGCGCAGACTGAAGGTGTCCGGGTTGATGCGGTGTTCGCCATAACAACGGAACGTCAGGTTGTCCCGGGCCATGGGCTGGCTCAGGGCATCGTCCAGGTTGATCACCGCCTTCTCGCAGCCGTTGTAGATGCGCTGCTTGGCCTGGAAATACGCCATCTTGGTGGGATAGCGATCCATATGATCGTCGGTCACGTTGAGGATGGTCGCCGCCGCGGCGTTCAGCTCTTCGGTGGTTTCCAACTGGAAGCTGGACAGTTCAAGCACGTACAGCTCAACGTCCTCCGCCAGCAGATCCAGCGCCGGCGTGCCGATGTTGCCACCGACCGCGACGTTCACTCCGGCACCACGGGCCATTTCGCCCACCAGGGTGGTGACGGTCGTCTTGCCGTTGGAGCCGGTGATCGCCACGATCGGGGCCCGGGCCGCCTCACTGAACAGGTCGATATCCCCGCGAATGTGCGCGCCTTTCTCCTTGGCTTCCTTGATCGCCGGAGTCGCAATGCTGATACCGGGGCTGACCACCAGCTCGTTAAAGCCGGCAAACAACTCGGCATCGAATTCACCCAAATGAACCGGCACGTCCGGCCAGTTCTGGCGCAATTCGTCCAGGCCCGGCGGTTGCTGCCGGGAATCCGCCACGGCAACAGACCGCCCCTGTTCACACAGGTAGCGCACGCACGAGAGCCCGGTCTTACCGAGCCCTACGATCAATGTGCGACGATCTGAAACAATGACACTCATCGACGATCCAACCGCTTAACGAATCTTCAGCGTGGCCAGTCCAACCAGGACCAGAACCACCGTCACGACCCAGAACCGCACGATGACGCGCGGCTCGGGCCAGCCCTTCAATTCAAAATGGTGATGCAACGGCGCCATCCGGAAGATGCGCCGCCCGGTCAGGCGGTAGGATGCCACCTGCAGGATCACCGAAACCGTTTCCATCACGAACACGCCGCCCATAATGAACAGCACCAGTTCCTGACGAACGATCACCGCCACGACACCCAGCGCGGCACCCAGCGCCAACGCGCCCACATCGCCCATAAACACCTGGGCGGGATAGGTGTTGAACCAGAGGAAGCCCAATCCGGCGCCGACCAGAGAACCACAGAACACGATCAGCTCGCCGCTGCCCGGCAGGTGCGGGATCAGCAGATAGGAGGCGAATTGCGCGTGGCCGGACAGATAGCAGAAGATGGCCAGGGCCGCGGCTACCATGACCGTCGGCATGATCGCCAGCCCATCCAGGCCGTCGGTCAGGTTGACCGCGTTGCTGCTGCCCACAATCACGAAATAGGTCAGCAGGATAAAGGCGGCGGGGCCCATCACAATGCTGACGTTCTTGAAGAACGGCAGGTACAGCGACGTTTCCTGCGGCAGGCTCGATGAATAGAAAAGTGCAATAGCCGCACCGGCGCCAATCACGGACTGCCAGAGATACTTCCAGCGTGCCGGCAGGCCCCGCGGGTTCCGCTCGACCACCTTTCGATAGTCGTCCACCCAGCCGACGGCCCCGAACAGCAGCGTCACCAGCAGGGTGATCCAGACATAGCGGTTGGTCAGGTCGGCCCAGAGCAGGGTGCTGACCGCAATGGCCACGAGGATCAGCGAGCCCCCCATCGTGGGCGTACCGGCCTTGCTCAGGTGGGTTTGCGGGCCGTCGTCCCGCACCGCCTGACCAATCTGGTACTGACCCAGCTTGCGGATCATGTAGGGCCCGATAATCAATGCGATCAGCAGTGCCGTCAGCACGCCGAGAATGCCTCGCAGGGTGAGGTAACGGAAGACCGTCAGCTCGTCAAAATACTGCGCGAGGAAGTCTGCTAGCCAGAGCAACATCAGTGTTTCACCTTCTTGATCAATGCTCTGACCACGTTATCCATGGCAGAACTGCGAGAACCTTTCACGAGAATGGTCATGGGCGCCTTCTGGTGCGCGAGCAGCCATGCCACCGCCTCGTCGTGGGTGGCAAACGCCTGGCCGCCTTCGCCAAAACCGGCGAGGTAACCGTCGGTATTGGGCCCGACCGCCAGCAGATGCGACACCCCCTGCTTACGGGCGAACGTGCCGATATCGGCATGCAGTTTATGGGCGTCGGGGCCAAGCTCGGCCATGCACCCGAGCACCGCCACGCCCGTGCCCGGCAGTCGGGACAGGTAATCCACGGCCGCCTTCATCGATGTGGGATTGGCGTTGTAGCTGTCATCGATGAGATTGACGCCGGACTGTAACGCAATCTGCTCCAGTCGACCTTTAACGGGTTTTAATTCATCCAGCCCGCGATAGATGGCGTCGTCGGTGGCGCCCAGCTCGCGGGTCGCCGCGATGGCCATCAATGCATTCAATAAGTTGTGGGTTCCCGGGAGGTTGAGTCGCACCGGCGCAATCCAGCCGCCCGGACCGACTGCCTCGAAGGTCACCTGGCCGTTTTCTGAACGAACATTACGATAGTGATAGTCCGCTCCCTTATCGTCGGTCGCTGCCACCGTGAGCACCCGGCGCTGGCCGGCACGCTTGCGCCAGATCGGACAGGCCGGGTCGTCGGCATTGAGAACGACGGCACCATCCAGGTCGACACCCTCCACGATTTCACCCTTGCCTTCGACAATGTTCTCATAGCTGCCGAAGCCCTCCAGGTGGGCTTCACCGGCATTGGTGATCATCGCCACTTCAGGTCGGGCCAGGTTGACGGTGTAGGCGATCTCGCCGACCCCGCTCGCACCCAGTTCGATCACGGCGTACTGGTGTTCCGGCGACAACCGGAACAGGGTCAGCGGCACCCCAATGTGGTTGTTCAGGTTGCCCTGGGTGGCCAGGGTTTCACCCTGGTGGCGCAGGATGCTGGCCAGCATTTCCTTGACGGTGGTCTTGCCGCTGCTACCGGTCACCGCAACGCAACGGGCCGAACTGGCCAGCCTGTTGCCCAGCGCCAGGCGCCCCAATGCCTTGAGGGTATCGTCCACCACCAGTTGCGGGATCGCGACGCCGTCCACCGGCTGATCGACCACCGCCGCCACGGCACCCGCCTGGGCCGCATCCAGCACATAGCGATGCCCGTCGAATCGATCACCGCGCAGGGCGACGAAAAGATCCCCGGGATTGATCGTCCGGGTGTCGGTCGACACGCCGCTGAATTCAACGGTCGCCGATTGCGGGCTGGCACCGGCCATCTCGGCCGCATCCTGGAGGGTGAACCGCTGCATCATTGTTCTGCCTCCCTGTCGACCAACGCCTGACGAACGACGCCGGCATCGCTGAAATCGTGCCGCTCGCCCTGGATTTCCTGATAGGTTTCGTGTCCTTTTCCAGCCACCAGAACCACATCGCCCGGCAGGGCTTCGAAAACCGCCTGCCGAATAGCGGCTTCCCGCTCGTGGATCACCTCAGCCCGGCCGGGGTTGGCGAATCCCGCCATGATCTGACTGACAATGGCCCCCGGGTCTTCGGTGCGGGGATTGTCATCGGTCACGATGATGCGATCCGCCAGTTTTTCCGCAACTGACGCCATTTCAGGACGCTTCCCGGTATCACGGTCACCCCCGCAACCAAAGACGCACCACAGATCGCCCTCCACATGCGGCTTGAGAGCCTGGAGGGCGTTCTGAAGCGCATCCGGGGTATGGGCGTAGTCCACCACCACACGAATGCCGGCGGCACCGGCGAACACTTCCAGTCGGCCCGGCGGAGGCATCAATTTCTTGGCGGCCGAGACCACGTCATCCCGCGACAGCCCCAGCTGCAACGCGGTGGCGATCGCCGCCATCACATTGCTGACGTTAAACGTTCCCAGCAGCGGCGCCGACAGCGAAAACTCGCCCCAGGCACCGTCGAAGGTGGCGTCGAAACCATCGGCATGGGCGGTCAGCGACTTCAGCCAGAGCTCGGTCTGGGATTCGTGCAGGCTAAAGCGGACCCGGTCGCATTGCCCGTCCAGCTGGCCGTAGAGTTGACGCCCGAACGGATCGTCAAAATTGATCACGGCGAACTCGAGCCCATCACGGCGGAACAGGAGGCTCTTGGCCTCGGCATAGGCCTCCATACTGCCGTGATAGTCGAGGTGATCCCGGGTCAGGTTGGTGAAAATGGCGCCGCGAATGCGCACATCGTTCACCCGCCCCTGATCCAGCGCATGGGACGACACTTCCATCGCCACGGCCTTGCCACCGGAAACGCGGATCTTGCGCAACGCCTGGTTGATGGTGATCACATCGGGTGTGGTATGGGTCGCCGGCGCCATCTGACCGCCCACGCCGTAACCCAGCGTGCCGATGATGCCGCAACTGTGGCCGGCGGCGCTCAGCAACTGGCTGACGAAATAGGTCACCGACGTCTTGCCGTTGGTCCCGGTCACGCCGATCACATCCAGTTCATTGGACGGTGATCCATAGAATCGATCGGCAATAACGCCCATCTGTTGTTTCAGCGACGGCACGGCCACGATCAGAGCCCCCGACTGCTCGTAACAGGCCGACTCGGCCTCATCCACGTCGAGCAGGACGGCAACGGCTCCCGCCTCAATGGCATCGGCCACATAGTGATCCGCTGACGAAGTGGCGCCGGCGATCGCCACGAAGGCGTCGCCGGATTGAACTTTGCGACTATCCGCAGTCAGCCCATGAATCGTGACATCGAATACCGACGGAACGTCGACGATACCGGTCAGGAGATGGTTCAGGGATGTCATGCTCATGGCTTACCCCCTGCCCCCGGATTTGTCCCGTGGCTGGGATGCCACAGGATTATCATCGAGGTCCGGGCGCACGTTCAGCAAACGCAGCGCGTCACCCATGACCCGGGAAAAGACGGGAGCGGCAACTTCCCCTCCATAATACTCCCCGCCCTTGGGCGCATCGACAGCGACAACACACACAATGCGGGGGTTATCCACAGGCGCCATACCGGCGAAAATGGCTTTGTACTCACTGTCCTCGTAGCCATGCTGACCGACCAGATGAACGGTGCCGGTTTTGCCGCCCGCCTCGTAGAAACCGATCTGGGCGCGCTTGCCGGTACCGTCTTCAATCACCGCCTGGAGCATCTCCCGCACCTGGGCGGTAATGTGCTCCGGAATGACGCGTTGCCCCCGGGGTGGTTCGTCCCGCTTGATCAGGCTCAGCGGATAGCGGATACCGCCATTGGCCAGGACCATATAGGCCTCTGCCAATTGCAGCGCATTGACGCTGAGGCCGTAGCCGTAGGACAGGGTCGCCACTTCCACCGGGTGCCACTGGGTAGGGGCCGGCAGCACGCCGACGGCCTCGCCCGGGAAACCGATACCGGTGGATTGCCCGAGGCCGACGCTGAGGAACATGTCACGGATCGGATCGCCACCCATTTTCGCAGCAATCTTGCTCATCCCCACGTTGCTCGACTTGGCAATGATGCCCTTGAGATCAAGCACGCCGTGGTCGCTGGTGTCCCGGATGGTGTAGCGCCCAAAACGAAGATAACCCGGATTCGTATCGATCCGGGTTTTCGGGGTCACCACACCTGCCTCCAGGGCGGCCGCCATCGTGATGGGTTTTATCGTCGATCCGGGTTCGAACAGATCCGTAATGGCCTTGTTCCTGAGATTGGCCGGGTCCAGCTGACTCCTGTCGTTGGGGTTGTATGACCCCTGATTCACCATGGAGAGCACCTCGCCGGTGTCCACATCCAGCATCACCAGCGTTCCGCCCCGGGCATGATGGGCCTGGACGACCGCCTTGAGCTCCCGGTAAGCCAGATACTGCAGCCGCAGGTCCAGGCTGAGCTCCAGGTTGCGCCCCGGCTTGGCGTCTTTGACCAGGCTCAGGTCCTTGATGACGTGGCCACGCCGATCCTTCAGCACCCGCTTGCTGCCGCGCTCACCGGACAGCCAGTCGTTGTAGGCCAGCTCCATACCTTCCTGACCATGCTCGTCGATATTGGTGAAGCCCACGACGTGAGCGGTCACTTCGCCGGTCGGATAGTAACGACGGTATTCCCGGCGACTGTAGATACCGGGAATATCCAGCGCCATGGCTTTGCGCGCCAGACCCGGCTGGATCTTGCGACTGACGTAGATGAATTCGCGACTGGCATAACGCTTCAGACGCGATCGCAGGTCGCCCTCACTGACGCCGAGCATCCGGGCCAGCGGCGCAATCCGGGGATCGCTGGGATCCATTTCGCTGGGGTTGGCCCAGATGGTCTGAACCGGGGTGCTGACCGCCAGCGGTTCGCCGTGACGATCGGTGATCATGCCGCGATGGGCATCGATGGTCTCGGTGCGGACGGTGCGGACTTCGCCCTGGCGCCGCAGGAAATCCTGATCGACCACATGCAACTGCACCAGCCGCGCCGCCAGCGCCACCATGACAAGCACAAACGCGCCCAGCACGGTGGCATGACGCCAACCGGCCAGACGCGCTTTCAGCTTCTGCATGGTGCTGGGTGTCGACTGCGATGTGGACACGTTTCCCTACCCTGACGGCTCGATATAATCGTTGTTATGGCTGCGACTGCACCAGGACAATGTCCTGCTTGCCGGGCACAACCATGTCCATGCCCTGAGAAGCCCGCGCCTCGACGCGGCTATGGGCACTGAGTGCACTCTGCTCCAGCAGCAGCTGACTCCACTCCCGCTGGTAGCCATCCCGCTGCGCCTGGAGCTGGGCCAGGTCGTTGAACAGCACCCGGTTCTCGTGGGCGCTGTAGACGACGCCGATCGCCGAGAACACCAGCACGCTGGCCAGGCCCGCAGAAATCAGCACATGACGCTGGCACAGTCCGGCAAAAATCCGGCGCGACAGGCGCATGGCCGTGTTGACGCCGGCCTTCATGGTTTCCGGGTGCAGACGCTTGCGGGTCTGGACCTGGGGCCGTTCAATCGTTACCGCTGCCATTGCTATACCTCACTCTTCCCTGACCGACGCTCCAGGACACGCATGACGGCGCTCCGGGCCCGAACGTTGTCGGTCACTTCGTCTGTTTCTGCCTTGACGGCCTTACCGATCAGGCGGAAGTCCGATGCCGCCTGATCGGCCGTCACCGGCAACCCGCGGGGCAACTGAGGCCCTCGCGCCAGATCCCGCATGAACCGCTTGACGATGCGGTCTTCCAATGAGTGGAAGCTGATCACCACCAGACGGCCGCCCGGTTCGAGGTGATCGACCGCGGTCTGCAGGCCGGCTTCCAGGTCTTCCAGTTCCCGATTAATAAAAATGCGCACGGCCTGAAATGTCCGTGTCGCCGGGTGTTTGTGCTTTTCCTTTTTGGGCACGGCGCCGGCAATCAGCTCGGCAAATTCGCGGGTGGTCGCCAGCGGCTCGTCCGCCCTCCGCGCCACGACGGCCCGTGCGATACGGCGGGAAAAACGCTCTTCACCGTAGCGCCAGATGACATCCGCGATTTCGGCTTCCGGCGCGTTGTTGAGCCACTCCGCCGCACTGGGCGACTGCTGGGGATTCATCCGCATATCCAGCGGCCCTTCCCGCATGAAGCTGAAACCACGCGCGGCATCGTCCAGCTGTGGCGATGACACGCCGAGGTCCATCAGCATGCCGCTGATGCTTTGCCAGCCGCTCTCCATCAGAAACCGTTCAAGCTCGGCAAAAGAGCCGTGACCAATATGAAAACGGGAGTCGGCTTGCGCCAACTCCCTGCCGACTGCGATGGCCTCGGGGTCCTTGTCCACCCCGAGCAGCCTCCCGCTGTCGGAAAGCCTCTCCAGGACCAGGCGACTGTGGCCGCCGCGCCCGAAGGTTCCGTCGACATAACGCCCGTCCGCACGGACCACCAATGCGTCGACCGCCTCACTCAAGAGCACCGAGAGATGCTTGGGTGAGGCGCCTTTTTGCGCGGTCATAGGGAAAGTGACTCCATCTCCGGCGGCATATCGTCGTCATCCTCGGACTCATCCAGCCATGCGAACCAGCGCTCCTCGCTCCACAGTTCCAGTTTCTTGCCCTGACCGACCAGCATCAGTTTCTTTTCCAGCCGCGCGTAACTGCGCAGCGTTGGCGGCACCAGCACCCGGCCGGCACCGTCCAGTTCCAGCGGCGTGGCATGGCCCAGCATCTTGCGCTGCAGCCGGCGCGCCGCCTTGTTCATGTTCGGCAACGCCTCAATCTGGGGGCGGATTTCGTCCCATTGCGGCTCGGGATAAACCAGCAGGCAACGCTCCTCGTCGGCATTGGCCGTCAACACGATGCGGCCGCCGCACACTTCGGCGAGCTCCTCGCGCACGCGGGTCGGGATCGCAATGCGCCCCTTCGCGTCCATGTTGATGGCATGACTGCCGAGAAAGTTGCTCATAAATGCTGCCAGTTGCTGGCCTCAAACCGGCTGGATCGCCGGGGCCGAAATCAAGAGCGGGCAATTTTCCCACTCTCGCCCTCCAAAAACCACAAAAAACCACTTCTATCCACTTTTTCCCACTTCTGCACACTATAGAAACACGAAAAATACAATGCAAGCGCCGTCAGAGGCGGCCCACCTGTAAAACTTCCTGTTATGACAAGGGTTTAGAAGGAGAAGAGGAGAAGCTACCCGGAAATGGAGACAAGAACCTTCGATAAATCAAGTAGCTGAAGCACTATTTATACAAAAAACCTGAGGAGTAAGAATTTTTCGCTATATCAGGAGGGAAATTCGAACAACAGAGATCACACGGGAGAAAAGAAAAGCGAGCTCGCCTGTAAGCCGGGTTCTGTCGAGAACAGTCATTCATCTAGGGCTTGCGTCACCACAAGCCTCAAGCAACCTACCCGAGTCCAGCGCGGGCCACGCCATCGGACTCCTATTTGGTCTTGCTCCAGGTGGGGTTTACCATCGCCGTGAACTGTTGCCAGTCACGCGGTGCGCTCTTACCGCACCTTTTCAACCTTACCGGCGCCCGAAGGCGCTTAGGCGGTTTCCTTTCTGCTGCACTTTCCGTCGGCTCACGCCGCCCAGGCGTTACCTGGCACCTTGCCCTGTGGAGCCCGGACTTTCCTCCCCCGTCCGCCAATGGCGGCCGGCGGCGACTGCCCGGCGAGCTCAGGCGAGACAATACGCCGCCCGCCCCAGGCGTGCAAGCGAAAAAGACCGTAACATCACGCCTTCAGTGCGAGCGCCCTCTGGTAAAGCTCATTGCGGGACAAGCCGGTCAGCTCGGACGCCATCCGCGCTGCCACCTTGACCGGCACCTCGCGCAGCAGCACCGTCAGCAGCTCATCGGGATCGATTTCGGTGGCGGCATCCTCCGACGACGCCGGCGCGCCCGCCACCATGACCACATACTCGCCCTTCTCGGCGTAATCGTCCTCGGCGAGCTGCTCGACCACATCTCCGGCCGTCCCGCTGTAAAACGTTTCGAACGCCTTGGTCAGCTCCCGTGCAAGCACCACAGAACGCTCGGCACCAAAGGCTTCGGCCAGCGCCACCGCCGTTTCCCGAATGCGATGCGGTGCTTCATAGAAGACCAGGGTTCGGGATTCGTGCCGCAAGGCCTTGAGAGCGTCCAGCCGCGCCTTGCGCTTGGTGGGCAGGAATCCTTCGAAGGTAAACCGGTCCGTTGGCAGACCGGCCGCACTGAGGGCTGTTGTGATGGCACAGGGACCGGGAATGGGCACCACCGTCAGCCCCTGCTCGCGCGCGGCACGGACCAGGATGAATCCCGGATCGGAAATCAGCGGTGTGCCGGCATCGGAAACCAGCGCCACCGACTCGCCCTGTCGCAGGCGCTGCAGGACCGATTCATGAAGCTCGCGCTCATTGTGCTCATGCAGGGCCACCAGAGGCCTGTGCAGGCCCAGCACCTGCAGGAGGCGTTGTGTGTGACGCGTATCCTCCGCAGCAATACAGTCCACCCTGGCCAGAATATCGGCCGCCCGCTGACTGATATCGCCCAGGTTGCCGATGGGAGTCGCCACAATATAGAGAAGGCCATAGTCGGCAGCGCTGTGGGGCATGGTGTCTTTCCTGAAGTTGCGCGATGCACGCCGGGTTTGCGAATGACAGTGACGTCATGAGAAATCCACGGCGAACTGGTAAACTCGCTTCTTGGCAAATTTCCGGCATGATGCCCATGTTCCGCCGGCACCACAAGCGGCGGCATGGCAGGACGTCCCGCGGGATCGGTTGCGGCCGCGGAATTCCGAACCATTCGCCCTACTGTGAGCATTGCATGACGATGAGAGAGTTTCTTCGCCTTCGCCCTGCGTTTTTCCTGGCCCTGGCCGTCTTGATGGCCGGCTGCACCCCCATGGGCATCCAGCCCGACCAGGCTGACACACCGGAGGGCGCGCTGGCGATTGCCGAATCCTCCGGCTATTCCGATACCGCCCTGCGTGGTCTTCTGAGCACCGCCGCCCGCTACCAGGACGCCGATCGTCATAAGGACGCCCGCACCATCCTGCGCAGCGAAGCTTTCGACAAGGCTCAGGGGGATACGCTCAACCAGTATCGCCTGCTGGCCATGGACAGCATCATCGCGCTCGATGACCGTGGCTGGGCCGCGGACTTCGCCGACGCCCTGCCGGTGGATCAATTCTCGACGTATCCCGACAACCACCAGACCCAGGCGGCACGCCTGCAAACCAGCACCTTCGAACTTGCGGGGCAATACCTGAAGGCGGCACAGACACTGATTGCCTCCAGCCCGATTCGTCCCAATGGCGGCACTCTGGCCGACAACGATCGAATCTGGCAGCTGCTCAAGCGCGCGCCGGACAGCCAACTGGACGCGGCGGCCCAGACCGCCATCGGCTACGAGCAGCAAGGCTGGCTGGAGCTGGCCCTGTCCCTGCGCCAGCCCGGTGTGACGCTGGACACCCAGGGCCGCACAATTCGCCAGTGGCAGAAAAACTGGCCGGATCATCCGGCAGCCAACCCGCTGCCCAGCGAACTGCGCCTGATTATCACGCTTTCGGAAGAGCGCCCCGGGCATATTGCATTGGCACTGCCCCTCAGCGGCCCGCTGGCCGAGGCAGGCCAAGCCATTCGCGATGGTTTTTTTGCCGCCTTCTATGAGGACGACAAGCGTAATGAGGGCACTAAAACCCGCATCCAGGTCTTCGACACCAACGATCAGGCGTTCGACGCGCTCTACGACCGCATTCAGCAAACCAAGCCGGACCTGGTCGTCGGCCCGCTCGACAAGTCCGCCCTGGCCAAGGTCGCCGATCGCACCTCCCTGCCAACGCCAGTGCTGGCCCTGAACTACCTGGAAGACGGCCAGTCGCATCCTGATCAACTGTATCAGTACGGCCTTTCTGCAGAAGATGAAGCTCGTCAAATTGCGGATCGCCTGATGGCGGATGATCGCACGCAAGCCGTTGCCCTGATCCCCTGGGGTGACTGGGGAGACCGCGTGGAAAGCGCGCTGATCCAGCGCATGAACCAGGATGGCGGCAAAATTCTCAACGCCGTTCGTTACGACCCGAACGAAAATCTGCGCAAGACGGTGGCGGACCTGTTCGGCATCGACCAGAGCCGTCAGCGGGCCATCACCATCGAACACACCATCGCCCAGAACGTGGAATTCGAAGCCCGCCGCCGGCAGGACATCGACGCCATCGTGCTGGTGGCCTCCCCCACGATCGGCCGTCAGTTCAACCCTCTGTTTGCGTTCTATTTCGGTGGCGACCTGCCCGTTTACTCACCCTCCACGATCTACACCGGCCAGCCGGACCCGAGTCGTGATGGCGACCTGGAACGGGTGCGTTTCACCGACATCCCGTGGATGCTGAATCCGGACAGCGAACGTCGCCAGCGGGCCAGCGCCGCGTTACCTGACATCACCCAACGCTATGGACGCCTGTTCGCCATGGGCATGGACGCTTATGCCTTGTCCTCCAAGCTGCAGCTGCTGTCGCAGGTCCAGGGCAGTGACGTCGACGGGCTGACAGGCACACTGAGCATGACGCCCGACGGCCTGGTACGCCGGGAACAGGGCTGGGCGATTTTCCAGCAAGGCGTACCAGCTCCTCTGGACGAACCGGTTACTGACGAGCCTGCGGATGAAACGCGCCAGGACGCGCCTGCCGACGAGACAGCCATCGACAGCACAACGCCGGCAACCGGCGTGACAGCGCCAACCCGCGAGTAACCCCATGCGTGAGACCAGGGACGGTCGGCGCAAGCAGGGCGAGCAAGCCGAAGAGGCCGCTGCTCGCTACCTGGTACGCAAAGGCCTGCACATCGTTGGACGCAACTTTCATTGTCGGGGTGGCGAGCTGGACATCATCGCCCGTGATGGCGAGACACTGGTCTTCGTCGAAGTCCGCTATCGCGGGACGACCAGTTACGAAAATCCCATGGAGTCGGTCACCCCACGCAAACAGCAACGCCTGATTCGAGCCGCCAATTACTACCTGCAGCGGCACCAACTATGGCAATATCCCTGTCGCTTCGATGTCATAGCCATCCAGCCGGGACGTTTACGCCGCTATCAGGCCCATTGGATCAAGAATGCTTTTGATGCCTCACCATGACTGAACAATCTGCCGATTCACTGATCAACGCCATGTTCGCCGAGCATATGGAAAATGCCGCCCATGCCGCGGCCGAAGTGGGCCCCGCGCTGGATGCGGTCGCCGATACGCTGGTGGCATCACTGCTGACCGATGCCAAGATCCTGATGTGCGCCAACGGCGGCGCCAACTGCCTGACGCAGTACTTCTGTACCAACCTGCTGAACCGCTTCGACCAGGATCGCCCCGCCTTACCGGCGATTAATCTGGGTGCGGACGCCACCACGTTCTCCGCTATCTGCCGGGACAATCGCTTCAATGAGACTTTCTCGCGGCAGGTGAGAGCCTTGGGCAAAGACGGCGATACGCTGTTCGTGGTGGTCGACGACGGTCATAAGGCCAACCTGATCCAGGCGATCCAGGCGGCCCACGACCGCGGCATGAGAGTGGTGGTTCTCAGCGCCCGGGAAAAGACCGACGTCACCTCCCTGCTCCATCCGGACGACCATGAACTGGCCCTGCACAATCTGGGCAACGCTCAGGCCACCGGGGTATTTGTCCTGATCATGAACGCCCTCTCGGCCCTGATCGACCAGAAGATCTTCGGCGGCTGAGCCGATCGCGACAATCTTTCGCCCATAAAAAAGCCGACCCGAGGGTCGGCTTTTCAGCATCCATTCATCCTGCGCCATGGCTGGCGTTTATTTCACCACTTTGAGGCTGGGCTTGCCGGACGGGCGTTCGGGCTGACTCTGCCCGTCACCGGAATCCGTACCCGTTCCATCTGGATCCGGCGTGCCCGGCTCACTGCCAAACACCATGCCTTCGCCGTTCTCGCGGGCGTAGATGGCCAGCACCGCGACCATCGGTACCGACACCTGCATGGGAACGCCGCCAAAGCGCGCATTGAACTCAAGGGCGCTGTTGCCAATCATCAATCCCTTCACCGCACTGGGGCTGATGTTGAGGACGATCTGACCGTTGGCCACGTGCTCCGCCGGCACCTGGACACCCTGTACGCCCGCATCCACCAGGATGTAGGGCGTGCAGTTGTTGTCCAGAATCCACTCGTTGAAAGCGCGCACCAGGTAGGGCCGGCTTGCTGTCATTCTGAATGCCTTCTCAGACATAACGCCTCCCGCTCAGGCTCGAAAATACATGGGTTCGGCTTAGCTGCGAATGTCTTCTTCGAGATCAGACAGGCTCGCCTTGAACCCCTCACGCTGGAACAGACGCTCCATGTACTTGATCAGGGGCTTGGCCTGCTTCTCGGAAAGCTCGATGCCCAGGGCCGGCAGGCGCCAGAGGATCGGACCGATACAGCAGTCAACGATGGTAAATTCCTCAGACAGGAAGTACGGCATCTCGCCAAACAGTGGTGCCGTGGCGAGCAGGCTTTCGCGCAACTCCTTGCGGGCGGCATCGGAGGCCTTGGCATTTGGCTGCGCCAGGATTTGATCGACCAGGCCACACCAGTCTTTCTGGATGCGATGAATCATCAGACGGCTGTTGGCACGGGCAACCGGGTAGACCGGCAACAGCGGCGGATGTGGAAAACGCTCATCCAGGTATTCCATCATGATATTGGGCTCGTAGAGCACCAGATCACGATCAACCAGCGTGGGCAGCGCGTTGTAAGGATTCAGGTCGGAGAGTTCCTCCGGCGGGTTATCGGGATCCACGTCGACAACGTCCACCGTGACGCCCTTTTCAGCAAGTACGATACGCACCCGGTGGCTGTAATGGCTCGCCGGATCGGAAAAAAACGTCATTGATGACCGCTTGGTCACAACGCCCATAGAACTACTCCACGATTGCAGATACACAGAGATGAAATGGCTAAACGCAAAATTCCAGCGGGCTGACTTGCGCCCTACTGGAATTCTTGCAAAGCGGGATTATACCTGATTCTTTAGTGTACGTCTTTCCAGTACTCCCGATTGAGCAGGAAAGCAAACACGAAGAAGATGGCAATAAAGATCAGGACAAACATCCCCAGTCGCTCACGCTGGAGCTTGACCGGATCGGCCATGTAGGCCAGGAAGTTGGTCAGATCGTACATGGCGGCGTCGAAGTCGCCGGGATCCATGGCCCCCTCGATCGCCCACTCCGGGCAGGCGGTATCGTTCACCTCATTGCCGCTGAGCGGATCGATGCGCGACTGGTGGCCGATTTCCGGCTTCACGGCGCACAGCCCCTGCATATTCACCAGAACATGGGGCATGCCCACGTTTTCGAAAACCACATTGTTGACGCCCATGGGGCGGGCATCGTCCTTGTAGAAACCGCGCAGATAGGAGTAGATCCAGTCCGTCCCACGCAGGCGGGCCTCGAGTGTCAGATCCGGCGGCGGGTTACCGAACCAGGCTTCGGCCTGGTCCTTGTCCATACTGTTCTTCATCAACTCACCGATCTTGGCATCGGTAAAGATCAGGTTGTCCTCGTAGAGCTCCTCCGGGATCCCCGTGTCATTCGCCACCCGCTTGTAACGGGCGTACTGCATGGAATGGCATCCCATGCAGTAATTCGTGAACAAGGCCGCCCCCCGCTGCAACGAGGCTTTGTTGGAGAGATCCGGCTCCATGTGATCGAGGGGCATGCTGCCTTCACCGGCCGCCATACCCAGGACCGGCAAACAGATCAGGAAGAGACCCGCAATTATGTTTCTCATCACCCTGTCACCCTCTCCGGAACCGGTTTCGTTTTTTCCATCCTTGTATAGAACGGCATGAGGATAAAGTAGAGGAAATACAGCGTCGTCAGCACCTGCGCCATACCGGTGCGCAGGGCGCTCGGCGGCTTGATGCCCAGATAACCCAGCACGATGAAGCTAATAGCAAAGATGGCGAGGGCAACCTTGCTCATCCAGCCCTTGTAGCGCATCGAGCGCACCGGGCTGCGATCCAGCCAGGGCAGCACGAAAAGAATGGCAATCGCGGCGCCCATGACCACCACACCCCAGAACTTGGCCGGCAGGCCGAACAGGTCCACCGTCACCGAGCGCAACATGGCGTAAAACGGCGTGAAGTACCACACCGGCGCAATGTGCGCAGGGGTTTTCAGCTGGTTGGCGGGCTCAAAGTTCGGCTTCTCCAGGAACAGACCGCCCATTTCCGGGAAAAAGAACACAACGACGCAGAAGATGAACAGGAAGACCGCCACACCGACTATATCGTGAACGGTGTAATAGGGATGGAAAGGGATACCGTCTTTGGGGATGCCGTTCTCATCCTTGTTCTTCTTGATTTCGATGCCGTCCGGATTGTTCGACCCCACTTCGTGAAGCGCCAGGATATGCAAAACCACCAGACCCAACAGCACGATGGGCAGCGCGATCACATGCAGTGCAAAGAAGCGATTGAGCGTGATGCCGGAGATGAGGTAATCACCGCGAATCCACAGCGAGAGGTCGTCGCCGATGCCGGGAATGGCGCCAAACAGGTTGACGATCACCTGTGCGCCCCAGTAAGACATCTGCCCCCATGGCAGCAGGTAGCCCATGAAAGCTTCGGCCATCAGCACCAGGTAGATCAGCATACCGAAGATCCAGATCAGCTCTCGCGGCTTTTGGTAGGAGCCGTACATGAGGCCACGGAACATGTGCAGGTAAACCACAATGAAGAAGGCAGAGGCCCCCGTGGAGTGCATGTAGCGCAACAACCAGCCCCACTTCACGTCCCGCATGATGTACTCGACCGAGGCGAACGCCCCTTCTGCGGTCGGGTTGTAGCTCATGGTCAGCCAGATGCCGGTCACCAACTGGTTCACCAGCACCAACATCGCCAGCGAGCCGAAGAAGTACCAGATGTTGAAGTTCTTGGGCGCGTAATACTGGGCCAGGTGCTTGTTGTATGCGTCGACAATGGGAAGCCGGGCATCAATCCATTGAATGAGTTTTTGCATCACGCAGCCTCCGGATCAAGACCAATGGTCAGGGTGGTCTCCGAGTCATAACGGTAAGGCGGAACTTCGAGATTCAGTGGCGCAGGCTGACTCTGATAGACGCGGCCGGCGAGGTCGTAGTGCGAGCCGTGACACGGACAGAAAAAGCCGCCCAGCCAGTCCGGCCCCAGATCAGGAGGCGCGACTTCCGGCCGATAGGTGGGCACGCATCCAAGATGGGTACAAATACCGACAAGCACGGCGATGTCCGGCTTCAGGGAACGGTAGATGCCCTCGATGTATCCAGGTTGCTGGGAGGCCTCTTTGGACTGCGGGTCTTTGACCGTGTCGTTGAGCTTCTTGATGTTGTCCAGCATTTCGTCGGTCCGTCGCACTATCCAGACCGGCTTGCCGCGCCATTCAACAGTCACCTGCTGTCCCGGCTCGATCTTGTCGATACTGACAGAGACCGGGGCTCCTGCCGCCTCGGCTTTGGCGCTGGGATTCCAGGACGCCACGAACGGCACAGCCGCCCCAACGACACCCACACCCCCAACGACAGACGTAGCACCAATCAGGAAGCGGCGCCGGCTTCGGCTCACGTCGCCATTATTCATTATGGTTATCTCCCACCAGGCGATGCGAAGCTGTCCCTACAGGCCGCACATCGTAAGACTTCACAACCCGAAATTTAGTTGTTGAAAATAGTAGTTAAATACCCTGACCCTTACAAGTTGGCAATCCGTGTCGCACGGCGACATCAGGCGCCTCGACGCTAACGACCCTCTGAATTCCAGACAAAAAAAAGCCCGGCAACGCCGGGCTTCTCTTTGACACCAGAGTGCCAATTAACGCTTGGAGTACTGAGGACGCTTACGCGCTTTCCGCAGACCCACTTTCTTACGCTCGACGCTACGGGCATCACGAGTCACGTAACCCGCCTGACGCAGAGTCGGACGCAGCGTTTCGTCATAGTCCATCAGTGCACGGGTCAGACCGTGACGGATCGCGCCGGCCTGTCCACTGGTGCCACCGCCTTCGACGGTGATCTTGATGTCAAAACGCTCCAGAGATTCGGTCAGGGCCAGCGGCTGACGCACGATCATCTGCAGGGTCTTACGACCGAAGAACTGCTCGATGGTGCGATTGTTGATGGTGATGTTACCGCTACCCGGCTTGATAAATACGCGCGCCGTAGAAGTTTTGCGGCGACCAGTACCGTAATTTTGTGCTACAGACATATTCGCCTTCCGTTAGATGTCGAGTTCTTTGGGCTGCTGGGCTGCGTGCGGATGCTCAGCGCCGGCATAGATTTTCAGCTTCTTGAACATGGCGCGACCCAGCGGGCCCTTCGGCAGCATGCCCTTGACGGAATGCGCAATCACCTGTTCAGGTGCTTTGTCGATCAGCTTCTCGAAGTTGATCTCACGAATACCACCCGGGAATCCCGTGTGATGATAATACATTTTTGCACCGGCCTTCTTGCCTGTGACACGCACCTGCTCTGCGTTGATCACAACAATGTAGTCACCCGTGTCGACGTGGGGCGTGTATTCCGGCTTATGCTTGCCCCGCAGACGAAGGGCGATTTCGGTTGACAGACGACCCAGCGTCTTGCCGGCTGCGTCTACAACGTACCAGTCACGCTTAACGCTTTCTGGTTTCGCACTCAGAGTCTTCATTGATTCCGCCTTTGTAACGCGTATAACGAACGTTAAAGGCCACCGCTAACCAGCGCACATCACGCTCAACGGAGACCTTCGACCTAATAATATTGCCGGCGTTGCATCATTCGGGGCTGAGATGAATACATCGCCTTGAAAAGCCAGGGCGCGCAGTATATAGAAATCGACCTCTCATGCCAAGCCCTTGTGGCTTTTTTGCTCACGACCAGGCCGTGGCGTATAGCGCTTCCACGTTCGCCAGTAGTTGCTCACGTATCTGCGTTTCCGGCTCCGACCTCAATCCACATAATGCCTTGAATACAAAAGGCAGGTACGTTGGCCGATTGTCGCCCTTGCGCACGCCTTCGGGGGGCATATCCGGCGCGTCGGTCTCCAGCACCAGCCGCTCCAGCGGCACCTCGGCCACAGCCCGCTGTGTTTTACGCGCCCGCGAGTAAGTAATTACCCCGCCAACCCCCAGGTAACAGCCCATATCCGTCAGCGCTCTAGCCTGCTCCGGACTGCCGGCAAAGCCATGCACCAAGACCGGTGCCACCAGATGACGGCGCCGCAGGATGGCCGCCACTTCATCGTGGGTGCGCACCGAGTGAATCACCAGCGGCAGCGCCAACTCGACGGCCAGATCGACCTGCGCCTCAAACCAGGGCCTTTGCGCCGCCAGATCCCCATGCAGCCGGTCCAGCCCGCACTCTCCCAGCGCCACACAATCAGCCGGCCGGCTGGAGAGGATCGATTTCAACCGTTCCAGATCGGCGTCGGTGTGCCCGCCTACGAACCAGGGATGAATACCCAGGCAGTAGCGCATGGACGCATCGCCGGCTGCCACCGCCTGGACCCGTGACCAGGTCGCCGCTTCCACGCCGGGGATCACCAGCCCGCCGCCCTGCTGAGTGTGAAAATCCTGCAGGATCTGCTCACGTTTCCCGTCGAAACAGGGAAAGTCAAAATGACAATGGGCATCCACCAGCATGGGGCGCTCCTTCCGCGGGCGTCAGTGCTCCCGTGTCTTGTTGAAGCGGATATCCGGATGACGTTCCTGCGCCAGCTGCAGGTTGACCATCGTTGGTGCGATATAGGCCAGACGGTCGCTGCCGTCGAGCGCCAGATTGTCGTAAGCCTTGCGCTCGAACTCTTCCAGCTTGCGCTCGTCATCGCAGGTCACCCAGCGGGCCGTAGCGACATTGATGGGCTCGTAGACCGCTTCCACCTTGTACTCACTCTTGAGGCGAGCCACCACCACATCAAACTGCAGCACGCCCACCGCACCAACGATCAGGTCGTTGTTTTTCATCGGACGAAAAACCTGCACGGCTCCCTCTTCCGACAGCTGGATCAAGCCTTTCTGAAGCTGCTTCGCTTTTAGCGGATCCTTAAGGCGGATGCGACGGAACAGCTCCGGCGCGAAGTTGGGGATACCGGTGAACTTCATGTCCTCACCGGTGGTAAACGTATCGCCCAACTGGATGGTGCCGTGGTTGTGCAGGCCAATGATGTCACCGGCAAACGCCTCTTCGGCGTGCTCCCGATCGCCGGCCATGAAAGTCAGGGCGTCCGCGACACGCACGTCTTTCCCGATACGGACGTGACGGGTTTTCATGCCCTGGCTGTAGCGACCGGATACAATGCGAAGGAAGGCCACGCGGTCCCGGTGCTGGGGATCCATGTTCGCCTGAATCTTGAACACGAAGCCGGAGAAACCGTCTTCAACAGGCTCCACGATGCGGGTGTCGGTTGCCCGCCCTTGTGGTGCCGGCGCCCACTCCACCAGACCGTCGAGCATGTGATCGACGCCGAAGTTACCCAATGCCGTACCGAAGAAGACAGGCGTCAGTTCACCACGCAGGAACGCATCCTGATCGAACTCATGGGACGCCCCTTTCACCAGCTCAATTTCGTCCCGCAGATCCTGGGCGTAGGCGCCGATCGCCTCATCCAGTTCCGGGTTGTCCAGACCGCTGATAATGCGGCGCTCCTGGATCATATGTCCCTGGCCGCTCTGGTAAAGGATGACCTCATCGCGCAGCAGGTGGTAGACGCCCTTGAAGCTCTTACCCATGCCGATTGGCCAGGTGATCGGCGCACACGCGATTTTCAGGACGTCTTCCACTTCGTCCATCAACTCGATGGGGTCCCGGGTATCGCGGTCCAGCTTGTTCATGAAGGTCAGGATCGGGGTATCCCGCAGCCGTGTAACCTCCATCAGCTTGATGGTCCGTTCCTCGACACCCTTGGCGCTGTCGATCACCATCAGACAGGCATCCACCGCCGTCAGGGTCCGATAGGTATCTTCAGAAAAATCTTCGTGGCCCGGCGTGTCCAGCAGGTTGACCAGCTTGTCCGCATAGGGAAACTGCATGACAGAGGTCGTTACGGAGATCCCCCGCTCCTTCTCCATCTCCATCCAGTCGGACTTGGCGTGCTGGCCGGATTTCTTGCCCTTGACGGTGCCGGCGGTTTGCAGGGCCTTGCCGAACAGCAGGACTTTCTCGGTGATGGTGGTCTTACCGGCGTCCGGGTGCGAGATGATCGCAAACGTCCGCCGCTTGGCAATTTCCGCGGAAAGCGAAGTCATAGTGTAAATAGCCTGAATTGACGCAAATGGACTGGAAAGCCCGACATTATAAATTCTGAACAGCCCGGACGCGAACCCGGACTACTCCTTACAGATACCGACTCTCTTCGAGCGTGACCAGGCGCTGGGGCTGGAACACCATCAGGCTCGCCACCACCACACCGTTAACGAAGGCTTCCGGAATCACAAACAGCGGCATGTAGCGCAGGTACTCGGTGTAGAGGGTATGCCAGTCGTAGACTCCGGCGAGACCAAGAATGGCCACCATGACCGTACCGGAGACCGCAGCGGCGATCGCCGCTCCGAAGTAACCACAGAAAAACAGGTAGGCAAAAAACAGACGAAAACCGCATCGCCGCTCCCAGAGCACGATGCCGTAGGTCACGACAACCGGGAGAATGACGGTGACCACACCATCAAGCCCAATCGCGGACCAGGGTTCGCGACCGATCAAAGCCATGATAAGCAAAGCGATAACGCCACCCAGCATCGCAAAAGCCCATCCCACGGCCAGTGTCACCGCCGTGAGTCCCAGTACATGAATGCTCAGACCCGGCGACAATCCCGCTCGCACGCACCAAAGCAGAACCAGCAGGATCACGCTCGCGAAGACGGTATGCTGATAGAGTCGCTCGACGGCCAGCTGCGCCCAATCGGCTGACCAGAGCGCAAACACCACCACGCCCAGCAGGACCCCATCCATCAGCCATAGCCAACCTGCGCCAAGCAGTTCCGGCGTCAGCCCCATTCAGCCGCTCCCGGCCCTTCCAGAGCGAGAACCAGGGCATCTTCCCGGGTTGGCGATGCCGGATAGTATCCCGGTCGCTCCCCGATCTGGACGAACCCCTCCGTTTTATAGAGACCAATGGCGACGTCATTGGAACGCCGGACTTCCAGCAACACCCGGCACATGTTTTCACGAAAGGACTCGCGGATCAGGTGCCGAAGTAACAGGCGTCCGGCTCCAGAGCCCCGCCACTGGGAGCCAACGCACAGGTTGAGGAGATGGGCTTCGTCAAAGAGATAGGCAACGACGGCATAGCCCTGCAAGGTGTCCTCATCGGCCAGCCCCCAGAGGCGATAATCCGGCCGGAAGCAATCGCGAAAGAGCGCCTCACTCCAGGGATGGGAGTAGCCGGTCAATTCGATGGAGAGGATATCGGGAATGTCTGCGGGATCGAGCGGCCTGACCCGGCGAGTGGCGGAAGCCACATCCTGATAGGATTGCCGCGGCCCCATTAGCGCGCTCCAATCACACGGTCCTGCAGCTGATGCCATAGGCTACGTTTTTTCTCGTAGTCTCCGGCCAATCCCGCAAGCGTATCGGGCGCCTCCACCACGGTTTCAGACATGGCCGCCATGAGAGCCTGGTGCTGCTCCGGCTCTTTGCTCAGCGAGCCTAAACAGACGACTTTCCGCTGTCCGACCTGCTCTGCCAGTGAGTGCAGGATCATTCGCAGATCCCGGTCTGCACTCTTCAGAACGCGCGGGTTGTTGAAGACAGGCCAAACCAGTCGCTTTTGCTGTACCTGGGTATCACCGATCGCACGCAGGATATTGGCCGCCAGTTTGGCCTGGAGCTCTTCGCTGACGTCTGCCGACACGGGGCTGACGAGAGCAAACTGATCGCCCCACCAGATCCCCATATCCACACTGACACCCGCGAGTACCCGTGAGGCTTCATCCACCTCGAGCTCAGACACCGGGCTACTCTCGGCGACAGACTCATGGGTGGATGCCTCGGGCTCGGGTCCAGCCTTGCTCGTTGCCTCGTCGGTCGCGGGCTTCGCTGGCGGGGTCGCCGACTCGCCGTTTTTTGCGCCCCCGTCGATGCTCTGAAGCAGCTCCTTGACGCTTTTACCAGGCGGAAGGGGCGCCTCCTTTGGACGATCGCGAGTGGGGAGGGAAAGACCGCCCTGAGCGCTTGAATCACTCTTCCCTTCCGCCGTTTCCGGTTCGGTAAAGTCGAAGTCCGGACTGGGTGCGGCCCCTGGCAACGGGATACGCGCATACCAGAGCTGAACGCCCATGCGGGATAGGTAGTACTGGCGCTCGGCTTCAGTGGTGGTCATGGTGCGTTACGGTGTTTTCCGGCTGCAGAATTCAGAGGCACGGGATGTGTGCTGGATTTGGAGAGTATACGTGATTCGGGGCGATGTGTTGATGGTTGGGTTTGAGTGGACCGGGCCTGTGGTGGGCCGGTAGTGGCCGCCCTCAGGTCGGCGCCGCAGGTCACTTTTGTAGAGCCAATAAAAAACCCCAACACGTTACCGTGCTGGGGTTTCGGATTTAGGAGCCTGACGATGACCTACTCTCGCATGGGCAGATGCCACACTACCATCGGCGCTGGTTCGTTTCACTGCTGAGTTCGGGATGGGATCAGGTGGTTCCGAACCG
>NZ_JAGDDW010000014.1:0-128597 GCF_040148665.1 Marinobacter sp. NFXS9
CAATATCGAGCCCAATTACTGACACTGTCATTGGCCCCCTCCTTATGGCTCTCGTTGAATTGTTCGCACGATCAACCATGGCACATCGATGCCGAAGAGTGGGAGGGGACCATCCCATCAGCTACATGCTCGAGTTGACTGACGCTTCAAGACGAATCAGCGCCCACAAAAAAGCCGCTCGGCGAGGAGCGGCTTTTGCGAAATCAGGCGGCTGATCAGCTGCCGGACAGCGAGGTATCGGAAGGATCGATTTCCATCTGCTGGATGGCAATAACCGCCTGGGTCCGGTTGCGCACACCCAGCTTGCGGAACACCGCCGTAATGTGGGCCTTGACCGTCGCCTCGGACACATCCAGATCGTAAGCGATCTGCTTGTTCAGCAAGCCTTCGGCCAACATCCCCAGCACCCGGAATTGCTGCGGCGTGAGGGACGCCAGCTTTTCGGAGAAGTCGGTGACATCCGCCTGCATGCGCTCCAGCTTTTCAGCGACGCCGGCCGGCAACCACACTTCGCCATCCAGCACATCGCGAATCGCGCCGGTGATTTCCGGCAGCGGTGCGGATTTGGGGATAAAGCCGGAGGCGCCGTAATCGATGGAGCGACGCATCACCTGCAGTTCTTCAGAACCGGAGACGACCACCACCGGCAACCCGGGATACTGACCGCGCATGAACACAAGACCGGAAAAGCCGTGGGCGCCCGGCATATTCAGGTCCAGCAGCACCAGGTCAGCGTCGGGATGTTCCTCGACCGCGGCCTGCAACGTCTTGATACTGTCGACCTCCACCATCTGGGCATCCGGCACGGCCTCGGATACGGCCTGGCGCAGAGCCGCCCGGAAGAGCGGGTGATCATCGGCAATAATTATCTGCTGAACCATCGGGCGTTTGGCCTCCTTCATGACTTCTTGGCGGAAACGGACATGATGGATGCCGCTCCCGTGCGTTGAGTGAATGATAGCACGCGCAGGGAACACTCTGACCAATTCCCCGGATAGACAAAAGCCAGCAGACGCTGGTAACGCCTGCTGGCCCGAAACAAATCACGGTCGCCGACGACTGTCAGATGGCGACCGGGCAAGTCCGCTTACTTGAACTCGCGATGTTCGATCAGCTCGTCCACCACACCCGGGTCGGCCAGGGTGGAGGTATCGCCCAGCTGATCGTGCTCGTTGGCGGCGATCTTGCGCAGGATGCGGCGCATGATCTTGCCGGAGCGAGTCTTCGGCAGACCCGGCGCCCACTGGATCACGTCCGGTGATGCGATGGGGCCGATCTCCTTCCGCACCCACTGGACCAGCTCCTTGCGCAGCTCGTCAGAAGGCTCCTGCCCCTGGACCAGGGTGACGTAGACATAGATGCCCTGCCCCTTGATCTCGTGCGGATAACCGACCACCGCGGCTTCTGCCACCTTGTCGTGGGACACCAGCGCGCTTTCCACTTCCGCCGTACCCAGACGGTGACCGGAGACGTTGAGCACGTCATCCACACGACCGGTGATCCAGTAGTAGCCGTCTTCGTCGCGGCGCACACCGTCCCCCGTGAAATAGCGGCCTTTGTAGGTGCTGAAGTAGGTCTGCTTGAAGCGTTCGTGATCACCGTAGATGGTGCGCATCTGCCCCGGCCAGCTGTCGAGCATCACCAGGTTGCCCTCAGTCGCGCCTTCCAGGATGTTGCCGTCGTTGTCGACAACCGCCGGCTGGACGCCGAAGAACGGCAGCGTGGCCGAGCCCGGCTTCAGGTCGATCGCGCCCGGCAGTGGCGAAATCAGGATGCCGCCGGTCTCGGTCTGCCACCAGGTATCCACGATCGGGCACCTGGAGTTGCCGATGACCCGGTAGTACCACTCCCAGGCCTCCGGATTGATCGGCTCACCCACCGACCCGAGCAGCGTCAGACTCTCGCGGGTGGTATTGGCCATGCAATCGTCGCCCTGGGCCATCAAGGCGCGGATGGCCGTCGGCGCGGTATAGAGCACGTTGACTTTGTGCTTGTCGACCACCTGCCCCAGGCGCGACGCATCCGGGTAGTTCGGCACCCCTTCGAACAGCACGGTAATCGCACCGTTGGCCAGCGGGCCATAGAGAATGTAGCTGTGGCCAGTGATCCAGCCAAAGTCAGCGGTACACCAGTAGACGTCGCCCTCGTGGTAGTCGAAAACGTACTCGTGGGTGATCGACGCATACACCATGTAGCCACCGGTGGTGTGCAGGACACCCTTGGGCGCACCGGTGGAACCGGAGGTGTACAGCATGAACAGCGGATCTTCCGCGTTCATCGGCTCCGGCGGGCAATCCGCGGAGGCGCTCTTCATCAGGTCTTCGTAGCGGGCGTCCCGGGATTCATCCCAGGGCACGTCGGCGCCGGTGCGGGTCACCACGACCACGCGCTCGACATCCGGCACCTTGTCGCTCTGCAGCGCCTTGTCGACGTTCTTCTTGAGCGGGATGGTCCGACCGCCGCGTACGCCTTCATCCGCCGTAATCACGAAACGTGACTGGCCATTCTGGATACGGGCCCCCAGCGCTTCCGGCGAGAAGCCGCCAAAGACCACCGAGTGGATGGCGCCAATCCGCGCACAGGCCAGCATGGCCACGGCGGTTTCCACGATCATCGGCATGTAGATGGTGACCACGTCGCCTTTGCTCACGCCCAGCGTCTTCAGGACGTTGGCAAACTTGCAGGTCTCGGCGTGCAACTCGCGGTAGGTGACGTGACGGGACACCGAGGGCTCGTCGCCTTCAAAGATAATGGCCGTCTTGTCGCCCCGCTTTTCCAGGTGACGATCCAGGCAGTTGGCGCTGGCGTTGAGCTCGCCGTCTTCAAACCATTTAATGGACAGGTTGTCGTAATCGTAGGTGGTGTTCTTCACCTTGGTGTAGGGCTTGATCCAGTCGATTCGCTTGCCGTGCTCGCCCCAGAAAGCCTCCGGGTCCTTGACCGACTGTTCGTACATCTCGTCGTATTTGGCTCGATCAATGAGGGTGCGCTTCTTGAAGGCATCGCTCACTGGATACACAGATTTGTGTTGTTCTGTCATCGTGCTCCCCTTACTTATGGATCGGATTTATCGTTATTGGAATCGTCGGAACCATCAAGGCGCCTGCGCGAGGCACTGACCGGGCGCTGGGTTTGGTTGCCCCGGTCCTGAGATCGGCAGGCCGTGTAGGCGGCCTATCGGGCAGCGTTGCGCAGACCCTCTCCATTTTCCGTTAGTTCAACACGGTGCCTCTCACCGGTTGAATTAGACTAACGTACTATTAAGACAAAACTTTGTAGGCGGCCCAAAGGGTTACCTGAGCCACCTGATACGGATTTGGACACGCCAACAAAGCATAGTTCCTGAGGACGCGGGACGACAAAACCCGGACCGCAAAAGGCCCCGTTTGCCAGGCAACCGGCAGGCAACAAAAAACCCCGGCGCGAGGCCGGGGTTGAAAGAAGACACGGCGGAAGGCTCAGGCGGCCTTGCGCTGCTTGCGGGTCTTGAGCCGGTAGAGTTTGCGCTCGCTCAGCGCGTACTTGTTCAGCCCCGCCAGGTGGATCTTGCGCAGGTAGGTCGGCCAGTCGATGCGACGTGCATCCACCGGGAACAGATTACGGTCCAGCTCCCCCATTCGATCGGCCAGTTCCAGCAGCTGCGCGTTGTCGAACACGTAATCCGGTGCCGTGTAGAAACCGAAAATGGTGGCCAGCGACAGCGTCGTGTCGATGTTGCGCAGGGCCTTGAGCTCACGCTCGCTGCCGGCCAGCTTCAACGCCTGGTTGAACACCTTCAGCGGCAGGCGTGCACCACTCATCATGGTGTCGAACAGACGACGATTGACGGCAATGAAGGGTTTCCGCGGCTGACGATAGAACAGCTTGTCGTAGGTGGCGTAGTTTTCTTTGGCCTCCGCCATCAGGTGGTCGATGAACTCGCCCAGGTTGATGGGATTGCCCGAACCACTGCAGCACTGGTAGATCCGGTGCGCTGTCGGGGCACTCAGGCTCTCTGCCAGCGACAGGATAATGCTGTTGCCCACCAAATCTGCGGGAATGACATCGATGATGCCGCTGCGTTTCCCCGGGAAGAGGGCCACTTTCTCACGGGCGTAGGCAAGGATGATCGCATCGGCCACCTTCACCCCTTCAATCCAGCCTGGAGCCGGCTCTTCCAGGGCGCTCTCAATAATGGAGGGGCGCAGGACGGTCAGTGAGGACGCTTTCAAACCACGGGCGAGGATCTGCTCCCCCATCCACTTGGTGAAAGTGTAGGTATCGCTCCAGCCATAATGGTTGGCTTCGCGGATGCCCAGTTCCACCAGTTTCTTTTCCAGCACCTGGCCGGAATACCGGGCCTTCACGTCGGCGATCTTGTCCTGCAGCAGGTGAATCAGTTCGTCAACCTCGTAGGCGCCCTCGCTGTCCCGGCTGATGCCGCCATGCGCCGGGCTGACCGTCGCCTCGCGGGCCAAACCCGGATTCATGCCATTGACGTAGCAGGTCGATACCTGAACCACGGGCAACTCGCCGCCGGCACGGGACAGATCGATGATATTGTTCAGGCACAGGGCGTTGATCTGGAGGGCCTTGTCCAGCTCCTCCCGAAAGTTGACGCTGGCTGCGGAATTGATGACCGCGTCCAGGCGGCCGGCCAGCTCCTGGAAACGGCTTTCCGACAGCCCGAAGTGGGGTTCGGTCACCTCACCGGTGACACAATGCACCTTCTGCTCCAGGAACAGTTCGAAGGCATCCTGATCGTCCATTTTCAGACGCTCAAAAACAGAGGAACAGGCAATCTCGTTGACGAAACGATCCTCCGCATCCGGGTGTCGGCGGTTGCCACGGATCAGGAGGTGAATGCCCCCAATATCCGGTACGGCACGGATCAATTTCTCCAGGACCACCTTCCCCAGGAAACCGGTTGTTCCGGTAATCAGCACATGCTTCCCTTTCAGTGCCTTCAGAACATTCGAACCGCTGTTTTCAACGGTGTACGGCATGACGAAACTCCTTCTCGATATCACAAGCCAGTGTCTGATGAATAACTTGAGGAATGCATCAACCAGGCCAAAACCCTGAAATCGATGCACACATAACCGCCATACTTCCTAAGTTGCTGAATCGGGGGAAAGGATTTTCAGGCAACATACACATACGCCGGGACACCCGCATCCATTCAGTCAACGCTATTGGCCTTTAAGGCCATTTTACGGTGCACGCCGTGACAAATTGGTGACCTGAAGCAAGAAACTGCATCAGGTTGGAACACGTTACTAGAAATGTGAATTAGCGTCAGTGAAAGGTCGGCAATCTTGCGCGACTGCTGAAACCGATTGGTAATAAGGAAAGGTGAACTACTTCTTTCGTCGGTCTGACGAGGCAATCGAGTCCAGCCAGGCGTCGAGGGACACGTCGCTCGGCTGGTCTTTCAGCGCGCGCAACAGCGCATCCTGACTGCCGAAGCGCACCTCATCGTAGCGGGGTTCCTGGCGGGCCCGCGAGGCGTCGACGGCCGGAGCGGTCGGCTGGGGATCGATCTCTCCCGCCAGGTGGCGCAGGTGAGCGGCAAAGTGCGCACGCTGGGAGTCCGGAAGGCGCTCCCACGCCATCGATGCCAGGCCGGTCTGGATGATTTCGATGGTGTCTTCGTTCATCGTGCGCCCGAACTGGGCAAAGCAACTGGTCAGGGCTTCATAGCGCTGGATCGGCGATGTGTCCGAGGCGTTGAGCAACTCATCCAGTTCCCGGGTCCACTCACGCCAGCGGGTCGGCACATCCGCAGGCTGGGCCGGTGTGGGCGAAGGTGTCACTTTTACCGGCGCCGGGTTACGACGCTCGGCCAACCGGTTCCAGTAGGCCGCAAAACCGGCCCGGCGCGGCTCAACTTGCTCGAAACGCACCTTGACCATGTCCGCCAACACCCGGAACTGACGGCAGGACGGGTCGGATTCCGCCAGGGTCGCCACCGGGCGCTGGGTCGCCACCGCGTGTCGCAGCGTCTCATCCCGCCAGATGGCCCCCAGATAATGCGGGGAGATGTCCAGGTGGCGCTGGGATGCAGCGTAGAACCGCTGGAAGATCGACTGGGCCTGGCTGGCGCCCCGCGCCATATTAATGAGGATACTGGGCGTGCGCCGGTAACCGCGTCGTTTGAGCACCTTTAGCAAAGAAAAGGCGTCGGTGAGCGATGTGGGATCGGGCGTCACCACCACGCAAGCCAGCGAAGCACTGGCGATCATGTGCATGACGTTGGCCTGCAGCCCCGCAGCCGTATCGATCAGGATGTAGTCGTAGCGCTTCTCGAGCGACGCCAGACCGCGGAAGATCGACAGACGATCAGACGGCGCGATCCCCATACAGCGCTCCACGCCCGACGCCCCGGGCAGTATATGCAGCCCGAACGGCGCCTCGAAGATAGCCTCCTCCAACGTGCACTCACCGGAGAGGACATGTTCCAGTGTCCGGCCCGGATATTGCCCCAGCATAATGGTGACGTTGGCGAGGTCCGTGTCACCGTCCAGCAACAGCACACGGTTACCCTGACGCGCGAGGACCAGGGCGAGGTTCAGCGCGACGGACGTTTTACCCACGCCACCTTTACCGCCGGTAACGGCGAGGATACGCGGGGACGCTGTAGGGGATTCCGTGTGTCCAGCCATGGATCGACAATCCACTTTGCCAACGGTGAGCCGGCCCTGAGTGCAGCCGGTCCGGGAAGTTGATGTCTGGATTGTACAGGCCTGCCGCACGGATGGGACAGGCTTTAACTGCACATAGTCATGAAAAAAGCTCAGGATTTACGCGATTTTACAAGCAACATGCCTTGAATTGGGTCAAAATGTGTACAATTTCTCGTTGATATTCCATATGAAACAGCTAAGCTCCATCGTCAATAACGATATAATGTATAAAGCGTCATAACTTATGACCCGGGCTCATATCGAATTACCGGCCGACGGTGAGCTGCCCAGCCTGCCGCAGGTGGTCCTGCGTGCATTGGAAGCCTGTCGTGGCGAGGCGGATTATCGCGAAATCGGACGCATCATCAGTGCCGACACAGCCCTGTGTGCCCGGGTGCTGGCGCTCGCCAATTCGGCCCTGTACGGTCGGCCGGGTGAAATCAATTCCATTGAGCAGGCCTTGCTGCGCCTGGGTACCAACCAAATCCAGGCGCTGATCATCACCGCCTCCCTGCGCCAACTGCTGTTCGACCTGGGCACCGACCGCTGGCAGCAGCTGAGGGATTTCTGGCGTCACTCCCTGACCACCGCCCTCACCGCCCGGGCCCTTGGCCGACTGACCGGCTATCCGGATAACGAAGAAGCGTTCATGGTGGGCGTGCTGCACAACGTCGGCGAGTTGATCGCCCTGCGTCAGCCCGCCGGCGACAACCATCAGGCCCTGCTCGACAACCAGATCGAGATGGGCGCCCGCCTGGCCGAGCACTGGGGGCTGGGCCAGATGGCCACCGACGCCATTCGCTATCAGCAGGTGCCGGCCCGGGAGATCCGCGACGCCAGCCACCTGGTGAAACTGATCAATCTCTCCACGCGCCTGGCCCTGTCCGATTCCAGCGGGATCGAGGCTGCCCAAACCATTTTCGGCCTCACCAGCGCCCTCACCCGGGAAATCTGTGCCCGCATCGAGCGGGAGGTGTCCTCAGTGGCCCAGACCCTGGAGATACCGCTGGATGGCCCGTTTGATGGCGAATCCGCCCATCGCCGCCTGTTCAACCAGGTGGTCCGTTCAGCACTGGTGGATCAGGCCCTGCAGACGCTGCCCGCCCAGTCCACCGATACCGAACTGTTGGCCACGGCCCTGCGCAACCTGGTCACGCTGACCGGCCGGCCAGGCCTCGCTTTCCAGGAGCATGAAGGCGTACTGCGTCTGCTGGCCGCCACCCGCAGCCGACCGCCGCACATCGAAGTCCCGCTGGACAACCCGCGCAGCCTGGTTGCCCGGGTAGCAACACTCTATGAAACGGAAGTGCTGGCAGAAGATCATCGAACCGTCCTGGACCAGCAGTTGCTTGACCTGCTCGACTGCCCATCCATGATGTGCGTCGCCGTGCACGGCAATGGCCGCTGCCACGGCGTTTATGTCATTGGCCTGGACGCCACCAGCGACGCCGAAGACAGCGAAGTCCTGCTTGACCTCTTCGCCCGCCGCGTGGCCGGGCTGGCTGACACGCTGGAGCTGGAGAGTCCGGCCCGCGGCGATGAGACGCTGGAACAGCTGGCCCACCGCATCGAACTGCGCAAGCGCGTGCACGAAATCAGCAATCCGCTCACCATCGTGCGCCAATACATTTACCAGTTGCAGGGTAAACTGGCTTCCCTGGACGGGGGCGAGCGCGTGCAACCGGACCTCCAAATCGTGCGGGAGGAAATGGACCGGGCGGTTGCTCTGCTGGAGCGCATCAGCGAAACCGACCCGCCAGGCGTCGATGACAATGGTCCGACACTGGAGCTGAATACCGAGCTGACCCTGCTCTGCGAACTCTTCGAGGACGCCCTGTTTGCGCCCGCGCACATCGACTGCAAGCCGACGCTGACGGCCACCAGCACCGCTATCCGGGCGACGCGCGGGCCGGTGCGACAGCTGATCATGAACCTGGTACGCAACGCCGTCGAGGCGATGGAAGAGGGCGGCGAGCTGCGCCTGCACACGGCGGCACCGGTCTGGCAGGACGGCCGTCAGTGGGTGGAACTGCTGATCGAGGACTCGGGCGATGGAATTCCCGCATCCGTCAGGAGCCACCTGTTCAAACCGGTGCGCTCTACCAAGGGCCCGGCCCACAGTGGCCTGGGACTGAGTATCGTCAAACAACTCATGGATGACATGGAAGGTATCATCAGCTGTAAAACAAGTGACCAGGGCACCAGCTTCCGTCTCTTGTTGCCTGCAGCAGCAGACTCTGGAAAATACGACCGGGAAGCCAATGAAGAACCAGGGCATTAACACGAACCGCTTCCGGTTGCCCCAACAGGACGGGCTTAGGCCATGATGTCGGACCGACTGCAAGAAATCAGTACCATGGAGGCGCGCATCCTTGTTGTGGATGACGAGCCCAGATTATTGCGTAGTCTGGTGAACCTGCTCGAGGAACAGGGGTTCATTGCCGTGCCGGCGCTGGGCGGACGCGCCGCCTGTGAGTTGCTCACCCGGGAGACTTTCCAACTGGTGATGCTGGACCTGCGCATGCCGGAGGTAGACGGCCACCAGGTCATGCAGTTCATTCAGGACCGGAAAATCGAGACGCCGGTGATCGTGGTCAGCGGCGAGTCGTCCTTCACCGCCGTCAGTCGGGCCCTGCGCCGCGGCGCCGAAGATTACATCAAGAAACCGTTCGATCCCGAAGAGCTGTTGGCCACCGTCGGCAATGTGCTGCAAAAGCAGGCCCTGGCCTGGGCCCACCGCAACGTACAGATGCGCCTGGAAAAGTCCGAGGAACTGCACCGGTATATCGTCAACACGTCCCCCGATATCGTCTTCATGCTGGACCGCGAAGGGCGGGTCTGCTTCGTCAATCGCAAGATCGAGGCCCTGCTGGGTTACCGACCGGCGGAACTGATCGGACGCCATTTCCGGCACCTGATCGACGAGCAGGACGTGGCCCGCGGCACCTATGCCCTGCAGGATCCGGCCATCAGCGCGGAAAACCCCCGCACCTTCGAGATTCGTCTGAAAACCCGCGGCAGCCGCAAGGCCAACCGCTATTTCGAGATCACCGCCTTCCCGATCGGCGACGACAGCGGTCAGTTCCTGCCCCACGAGATCCGACGTTCTCACACCAGTGATCCATGCATCTATGGATCGGCCCGTGACATTACCGAGCGCAAGGAAGCCGAAGCCTTCATCAACTTCCAGGCCTACCACGACCTGCTGACCCGCCTGCCCAACCGGGCCCTGTTCAAGGACAGACTGATGCTGGCCATCACCCAGGCCCAGCGCAGTCGTCAGAAGCTGGCGGTGATGTTCCTGGACCTGGACCGCTTCAAAGTGGTCAACGACACGCTAGGCCACGCCATGGGCGATCGTCTGCTGCAGGCGGTCACCCAACGCCTGGAAAGTTGCCTGCGCAAGGGCGACACCCTCTCCCGCTTTGGCGGCGATGAGTTCACGCTGCTGCTGCCCGCCATCTCCACCCACAACGACGCCCGCAAAATCGCACGCAAACTGATCAGCGTGCTGAAGGAACCGTTCCAGCTCGGGGAGCATGAGGTGTTTGTCGGGGTCAGCGTGGGCATCGCCATTTTCCCGGATGCTGGCCAAACCATGGATCAGCTGATCCAGTGCGCCGACATCGCCATGTACCACGTCAAAGCCGGCGGCAAGGACGGTTACCGCTTCTACAGCGAAACCATGAGCATCGATACCGCCAACCGCCTGAGCCTGGAGCGGGACTTGCGCCAGGCCCTGGTGAACAGGGAGCTCTGCGTCCATTACCAGCCCCAGGTGGCCTCGGATACCGGCGAGGTGGTCGGCCTGGAGGCGCTGGTTCGCTGGCAGCACCCAGAACGCGGGCTACTCTATCCCAGGGATTTCCTGCCCCTGGCCGAGGAAACCAAACTGATCACCGAGCTCAGCGAGTGCGTCCTGGATACCGCCGGCCGGCAGATGAAGCAGTGGATCGACGATGGCCATCACAACCTGCGACTGGCCGTGAACCTCTCGCCCTTGCAGGTGGACCACCCCCGCTTCGTGCAGAATCTGATCGCCCAGCTCAAGGCGATCAACTTCCCCCCGGAAAATCTGGAAATTGAGATCACAGAAAACGTGATCATGAACGATCTGGAGCAGATCAGCCGCAAACTCCAGGAATTGGCCGAGCATGGCATCCGCATCGCCATCGACGATTTCGGTACCGGCTATTCCTCACTGAATTACCTGCACCGGCTGCCGATCCACACCCTCAAGGTGGACCAGTCGTTCGTACGGGGCATCCGCAGCGGTGAGGACGGCGCCTGCATCGTCAACGCCATCGTCGCCATGGCCCACGGCCTGCGTCTGGACATCGTCGCGGAGGGCGTGGAGACCGACATTCAACTCGCCTATTTGCGCAATTTGGGTTGTCAGCAGGTACAGGGCTTCTTCTACGGTCCTGCACGACCGGCCAGCGAAATCAATACGTTACTCAGCTCCCGTGCGCCAATCCAGGCGGTGGTCTGATCTCAGGTAGCGAGCCCGGATCTGCGTCAATTCGCCGGACTGGCGCAGCTCGACAATCCTCTTCCGGACGAATTCCCGGAATCCCGGCGGCCAGTTGATATCGATCACCAGATACAGCGGAAAGTCCGGAATCACCGCACTGAAATCCAGCCAGCGCAGGCAGGCGGAGCCCGCCTCTGGCATCGAACGGATGTGGTATCGGAGCCGGGCTTCCATCTCCACGAAACCGTCAGCCCGCCCCAGGCTCACCAGCTTGATTCCGGCTTCGTAACGATCGATCGGAATTTGCCGGAGGTGTCCCTGGGAGGCGGCCGTATCCAGCGACGGGTACTCGAAATTGCGCAGTGTGACGACGCTCAGATCCTGCAGATCGCTCACATCTAGAATGTGGTCGGGAATATTCTGGCGGCAGGTCAACATCACGTGATGGGTACGGAGGATCGGTTCCTCCACAAACAGCCCCCGATTACCAAACGTCTTCCAGGGTACCGCGTCGTAAGCAATCCAGTTCTGCACCTCATCATCCGCTACGACCCGGCGCAGACGGTTTACCGGATAGACCATGGGATTGACGGTATAGTCCGAGCCGGCAAAGATCGCGTCGACAATGTCCGAGACGATGCCACCGTCACTCTCGCCGTTCTCGACAATCTGGAATGGGCGGGTCTTGTCCTCGACAACGAGGTAGTTGACGAGGGTTTGTGCCTGAATCTGCGCCGCGAGCAGCAAGCCTGAAGCAACCCAACCAGCGAGCCCTGCCCGCCGACGTGCCCGGCAATCGGACATACCTATCACCTTGACCCTTACGGACTGAAGTGACGACCGGCCGGTGAGGGGCTGCCCTTCCTGCGCATCCGCACCGACCTTATTCCTGTCAGTCTTGCACCGATTCCGGCGATTCGCTACTGAACCCCGACATTTCCTGTCAGGCGTCATGCGGCTCTCAAAAAGGATTGTCCGACATTCCAATAGAAATTCTTGATTGGGTTTGCAAAGCGTAGCTTCACGTTAACTTTTGTATCGTGAAATGAGGGGTGCTGCACAAAACTCGATCGAGGAGTTTTCTAACCTTTCCACAGCAACAACAAAACAGATTCACCGCTCGCCCCGACATGTGAACAACAAGAGCCACCTGATTGGCCGGGACGACGGTTTCCCTCTGACTTGGACAGGCAGTGACGACAATGCGCGACAAGTATAAATACATCGGTCCCGTCTACGATTTCCTCAGTAACCTTTACAGCGGCAAGAGCATCCACCGTTGCAAGACCGCCATGCTGGACATTGAGACCATCCAGCCAGGCACTCGCGTGCTTTTCGCCGGCGTTGGCCACGGCCGGGATGCAATTCGCGCCGCCGAATTGGGCGCCGAGGTCACGGTGGTCGATCTGTCGGCCACCATGCTGCGCAAGTTTGCCGAAGCCCAGCAGAAAGAAGCACCGGGACTGAACATCAACACCATACACAGCGACATCATGAAGATTGACGAGACCGGGCAGTACGACATGGTTGTCGCCAACTTCTTCCTCAATGTGTTCGACGAGGACATGATGGTGACGGTCCTCGAACACCTGATCAGCCTCGCCCGGGACGATGGTCGCGTCGTGGTCGGTGACTTCAGCTACCCCACCGGCAATCCCCTCGCCCGACTGTTCAAGAAGCTCTACTGGTATGGCGCGGTCTTTACCTTCTGGCTGCTGGCCAACAACGCGTTCCACAAGATCTACAACTATCCGGAACACATGCAGCGGCTGGGTCTGAAGATCACCGACAAGAAGCACTTCAAGCTGCTGAACATGAACTGCTACTGGTCGATCCTGGGCGAGAAGCAGGCCTGATAACAACAACACGGACACGCCGGCCCCCAACAACACAACAATCGGGCCGGTGAGAACAGTGGTTTTTCGGGAGACATTCAACATGACTGACCAGATCCTTTCCCTGGACCGGTTGGCCGGGCTGCAGGAAGAAGGCCGCCTGACCTTCTCCCAGCGCGTGGATTACCTCAAGCAGCATGGCGCCCATTCCCAGTCGTTCTCCACGCTGCAACCCAACATGGATTACTTTGACCTGCCGGGCGTCGGCTACATCGCCTACATGCGCAAATGGGGCATGACGTTCGTGCTGTCGGATCCGGTGGCGGCACCGGAGCACTTCGAGCTGATCATCGAGCAGTTCCACGCCCGACACCCCAACGCCAGCTACATCCAGGTGTCCAAACCCGTGGTCGACATCCTGCACCGGCGCTATGGCCTCTACGGCACCCAGTTTGGCAGCGAGTCCCGCATTGATCTGCAGAAATGGTCGCTGTCGGGCAAGAAGAAGCAGATCATCCGGACCGCCGTGAACCAGGCCCAACGCAACGGCGTGACGGTCATGGAGCGTTTCAGCGATGATCACACGCGTGAGATTTCCGAGGCCTGGATTCGTACCCGCAAGGTGAAAAGCAACGAGATCCGGTTCCTGATCCGGCCGATGGAAATGGACTACCGGGAAAACGAGCGCCATTTCTACGCCTACGAGGACGGCAAGGCGGTGGGGTTCATCTACTTCGACCCGATCTACCAGAACAACCGGATCATCAGCTACGTGCCGAATATTTCCCGGGCGAACGCCGAATTCCGCCAGGGGCTGTTCTACACCCTGATGGCCCATGCCATGGAGGTGTTCCAGAGCGAGGGTGTTCCCTATCTGGATCTCGGCCTGATTCCGCTGTCGCTGGACAAGACCGCCGAGCCCCAGGAAGCCAAACTGCTGAAGAAGATCCTTCACGGCCTCTACGCTAAAGGGAACTTCCTCTACAACTTCAAGGGACTGGAGTTCACCAAGTCGCGTTTCCGCGGGGAATCGTTCAAGACCTACTGCTGCCATCAGCGTGTCCTGCCCACACTGGAATTCATGGCAATGCTCAAACTGACCCGGGTGGTGTAACCCGAGCTGTCAGGACGTTTCTGAAAGGCCCGGCCACTGGTCCCAGACCAGGCCGGGCTGCAGCCCCAGCCGGGGCAGGAAGGCATCGAGCGCCGCCGGCGCGGCCCCGGAAAACCGGGCAGCCAGACCCAACTCGCCCTCATCAAGAACGCCGTCCGCATCCAGGCCGGCTTCCTCCAGCAGGAACGCCACGCGCCGTGCGATGGCCTCACCCGAATCCACCCAATGGCGCACGCCCGGCAGCACCTGCGCCAACTCTTCGCGGATCAGCGGGTAGTGCGTGCAGCCCAGCACCACGGTATCCACACCGGCCTCGCCCAGCGGTTTGACCGCCTCTCGCAGCGCCTCCAGAGGCACCGGTTCTCCCGCCACCTTGTCTTCTGCCCAGCGTACCAATCCGGAATGCCCCACCCGGGTGACCTCACAGTGCGCGGCAAAGCGCAGGATCAGGTCATCGGTATAGGGGCGGCGCACCGTCGCCGGTGTCGCCAGCACGCCAAGACGCCCATTCTGCGTCAGCGCGGCCGCCGGCTTGATGGCGGGTACAACGCCGACAACCGGAATCCCCAAGCGCTCCCTAAGGGCCGGCAGCACCACGGTACTGGCCGTGTTGCAGGCCACGACCACCAGGTTAACGGGCACATCGGTCATCAGCCGCTCGACCAGTTCGACGCAACGGTGAATAACCGTGGCTTCCGGCTGGTCGCCATAAGGAAACCCGGCCGTATCGGCCAGATAGGACAGGCGCACAGCGGGCAGGTGGGCGCGGAGGCAGGCAGCAATACTCAGACCCCCAACACCCGAGTCGAACACAAGCACGTGGGGCGCATTCACGACGGGCGACGCCCCTCCGCGAGGGCTCGTTCGATCAGTCGACCGGCGATGGTATAGCCCGGGGGAACCGGTGGCAGCTGATCCGGAGCGAACCAGTCGGCGATGGCCAGTTCATCGGCCTGCAACCGAAGGTCGCCGCCGTTGTAATCGGCAAAGTAGCCCAGCATCAATTGATGCGGAAACGGCCAGGGCTGGGAAGCCTGGTAGCGGATGTTGGTCACCTTTAGGCCCGTTTCCTCCATCACTTCCCGCTGCACCGCTTCCTCGGCACTCTCACCGGGCTCGATGAAGCCAGCGATAAGACTGTAGAAACCATGGGTGTGACGGCTTGAGCGGGCCAGGAACAGGCGGTCGCCGTCGCGAATCAGCACGATCACGCAAGGGGCGAGGCGGGGATAGAACGGAATGCCGCAGTAATCACACCACTTGGCCCGCTCCCGGTCGTGCATACGGGTCGGGTTGCCACAGCGGCCGCAAAACCGGTGATCCCGCTGCCACTGCAAGACCTGGCTGGCCGTGCTGAGCAACGAGGCCTGAGCCTCGTCGACGCTGAACAGCGCGTCACGCAGGCCCACGGTGCGGTCGTCTTCGGTCTTCTCGGCCAGCGCCACAAACACTCGCCGACCATCCAGGTGGCCGAGGAACACCGGCCTTTCACCCGCCAGGCGCGCGTCTGGCGAGGCCGCGTCATGAAGCCAGCCATCCTCGGCGCGAACCACAGTTTGCCCTCGGGCCAGAACCAACCCATCGCCCGATTCGGGCGGCTTTTCCGACCAGCCGGGAGTCCAGACTGCCATACGCCACTCTCTCTCGCTGCAAGCAAAACAATCCCGCAAAGGTACCACAGAGTCGGTCATGCCGGGACATTTTGCCGCCGTTTGAGGTCGGCGCTTTGCGCTGCAGGAACGAGCAAGTAAACTTAGCCCACTTAACGGTTGTACTGGAGTCTGCATGCGACTTTTCCCGGGTCTTAGCGACCTGTTCTTTACGCTTTTTCGAAAGATCCTGTTTTTATGGGTACGCACCAACGTCATGGGTGCCAGCCGGGAACAGCTGGGTCTGGATCCGGATAAGCCGGTCTGTTACGTGCTGCAGTACAGCTCCCTGTCGAGCCGGCTGGTCCTGGAGCAGGAGATCCTGCGGGCCGAACTGCCCTCTTCACAGGCCCCGTTCCCTGCCGAAAAAGGCCCGCGTCGCTCGTTCTTCTTTCTGTACCAGCGTGCTGGCGGACTGTTCCGGCGCCGGCACTCGCCGGCGTTGACGCCGCGCATCAAGCAGATCACCGCCATGGCGCTGCACGATCCCTCACTGGACATCCAGATCGTGCCGGTCACCCTGTTCTGGGGGCGCTCGCCCGACAAGGAAAAATCCCTGTTCAAACTGCTGCTGTCGGACACCTGGTCCGTTGCTGGTCGCCTGCAGAAATTCCTGATCATCCTGGTCCACGGCCGCAACACCTACGTCCAGTTCAACCGCCCGATTTCCATCCAGCAGGTGGTCAACGAGTTCCGCGATAATGAAGAGCGGGCCACCCGCAAGCTCGCACGCATCCTGCGCACCCATTTCCGCCGGGTCCGTCAGGCCGTGCTGGGACCCGACCTGTCCCACCGGCGAACCCTGGTGGCTGAACTGGTCAAGACACCGGCCGTGAAAGAAGCCATCCGTGAAACCGCCCGGGACAAGGACCTGCCGCCGGAAAAAGTCCGCGCCAAAGCCCTGAAGTACGCCGACGAAATCGCCGCCAGCATGTCCATCGTGACCATCCGCTTCCTGGAGGTGGTGCTGTCCTGGTTGTGGAACCGCATCTACAACGGGGTGGCGGTCAACAACATCGAAGTGGCCCAGGACGTGGCCAAGGATTACGCCGTGGTCTACGTGCCCTGCCACCGCTCTCACATCGACTACCTGCTGCTGTCCTACGTGCTTTACCGCAACGGCCTGATGCCCCCGCACATTGCGGCCGGGATCAACCTGAACATGCCCATCGTGGGTCCCATCCTGCGGCGCGGCGGCGCCTTTTTCATGCGCCGCAGCTTCAAGGATAACCCGCTCTACGCCACCGTGTTCAACGAGTACATGCACGTCATGTTTTCCCGCGGGTACTCCGTGGAATATTTCGTGGAAGGTGGCCGCAGCCGGACCGGTCGAATGCTGCAACCACGCGCCGGCATGCTGTCGATGACGGTGCGCAGCTACCTGCGGGACCATCGCAAACCGATCGTCTTCGTGCCGGTCTACATCGGCTATGAAAAGGTCATGGAGGGTCGCAGTTACCTGGGCGAACTGCGTGGCAAGAAGAAGCAGAAAGAAAGCATCTTCTCGCTGGCCAAGACCGCCCGCAAACTGACCAACTCTTTCGGCAAGGTCGCGGTGAACTTCGGCGATCCGATCCGTCTCAGCCAGGTGCTGGATGACGTGCATCCGGCGTGGCAGGAAGAAGCCTACGACGCCGACTACCGCCCCCGCTGGCTGAACCAGGCCGTGGATGTCCTGTCGGATCGTGTGGCCGAACACATCAACGCCGCCGTGGCCGTGAACCCGATCGGCATGCTGGCGACGGTGCTGCTTTCGGCGCAGCGCCTGGCCATGGACGAGCGGCTGCTGGTTCGGCTGATGGACGAATTCTGCGACCTGATCCGTTCGGCACCCTACTCGCCACACGTGACCTACCCGGAAGGCACCGGCACGGACTGGATTGCCTACGGCGAAAACATGGGCCTCATCACCCGCTACAACCAGGACCTGGGCGACATCATCGCCCTGGAAGGCAACAACGCCATCCTGATGACCTATTACCGCAACAACATCCAGCACCTCTTCGCGCTGCCGGCCCTCATCGCCAGCCTGTTCGAGAACTTCTCGACGCTCAAGCGCGAGCGCGTGGTGTTCCTGGCCAGCTCGGTCTACCCCTACATCAAGTCCGAGCTGTTCCTGCAGTATTCAGACGAGGCGGTCGATCCGGTCATCGAACACTGGATCGATGTGCTGGTCGAACGCCAGCTGCTGACCCTGGACGGCGATCGCGTCTGCCGGCCGGCGGATGGGACCGAGGCAGCACTGCGGTTGCGTGCCCTGTCCCGCTTCATCATCCAGACGCTGGAGCGCTACCACATCTCCATCGCGATCCTGCGTAAGTACGGCTCCGGCCGGATCTCGGCCAGTGAGCTGGAGGAACAGAGCACCCTGATGGCCCAGCGCATGTCGATCCTGTTTGGCGTGAACGCACCGGAGTTCTTTGACAAGATGCTGTTCCGCAACTTCATCAATAACCTGCAGACCAACGAGATTCTCACCACCGACGAGAACGACCTGCTTTGCTATACCGAAGGGCTGGATGAAGTGGCGGAAGACGCCCGGCTGGTGCTGAACCTGGAGAAGCGCCAGGCGATCCAGCAAGTCACGATGCTGGGCGCCTGACGCACGGCCGCAGCCGCTATGGCAACGCTTTCAGGGCGTAGATGTCGTAGCGGCTGCTCTTGCCTTCCAGTTGCGTGGTCGGAGGCGGCCCCTCAATCGTCGGCGCCTTGCGCGGCCGCTTGACCACCACCCGGTAACGCGCCTTGTCCAGCGCCGCAGCCAACAAGGACGGTGCATCGTCGTCGTCCCCGACGATGGGCCGGAACAGTGCCATCTCCTTTTTGACCAGGGCCGACTTGTCGCGGTGCGGGAACATGGGGTCCAGATAGATGACATCCGCCAGCGGGCCCGGCCGGGATTGTATCCAGTCAATACTGTTGCCCGCTTCCAGGCGCATCCGCGCCACCAGCGGCGCCGCGTGCTCATCGCCCGCCCCGCGCGCCAGCCCATCCGCCAGCAGCGCATGAATGACCGGTGAGCGCTCCAGCAGGGTCAGCTCGCAACCCAGCCCCGCCAGTACATAGGCATCCTGGCCGAGCCCGGCGGTGGCGTCCAGAACATGCAACGGTTCACTGGCTCGCTTCAGGCCAACCGCCTTGGCCACCAGCTGCCCGGCGCCCCCCCCGTGTTCACGGCGGTAGCCGGCCTTGCCGGAAACAAATTCGGCACGCACCGGGCCAGGCACCTTGCGGCCCGTCATCTGCAGCGCCAATCCGGCTTCGTCCAGCCAAAGCAGGACCGGTACGTCACTTACACGGCGTGGGTCGATACACTCAAGACAGGGTAATGAAAGCTCGTGCGCCAGTTGTTGGGCACGTTCAAGGAAAGCGCTGTCGCCGCAGGCGACAGCCAGGGAAGAAGAAGTCATCGCAATGGCTTAAACGTGAATATCAATGCCCGCCAGCTCGACATCGCCGTCATCACGCTGGCTGGCCACGCCGTTGAAAACGTCGAGTGCGCGGGCATTACGCGCGGGAATGTCGTCGGCACGAAACTGCTCCAGCTTGGCGTCCTCGGATGCCTGCCGGGCCTGGACTCGTCGTTCCAGCCGCTCCGGATCCACCGTATCGCGTCGGGGCGACTGCTCCGAGACGACACTGTTCCGGTTGTTGTCACGCGCCTGAACCTCCGATTCCCGCTGGGCAGCGCGATCGGACGGTAAAGGCGTGTAGACGTTGGAATTGATCCCGCCAATCATGGACTGATATTACCTGAGAATCTCATCGAGTCAGATTCGGTCACAATACCACCAAAAGCAACACGGCGCCCAGTAACAAACGGTAAATCACATAGGGCAGGAAACCGAGTTTCTCGAGGAAGCGCAGGAACAGATGGATACACAGCAAGGCGCTGACAAACGACACGCCCGCCCCGATCAGGACATCCGCCCACTGGGACTCGGTCCCGGTCTGCGCCAGTTCGATGGACTTGAGCAGGCCGGCGGCAATGATCAGGGGAATCGACAGCAAAAAGGAGAAGCGTGCAGCGGCATCACGCTGGTATCCCAGGAACAACGCCGCCGTCATCGTGATGCCCGAACGCGACGTTCCCGGAATCAGCGCCAGCGCCTGGGCCAGACCGATCAGCACCGCATCCCGCCAGCCCAGGCTGGGCAATCCTTTCTCGCGTTTCCCGGCGACATCTGCCCACCAGAGCACCACGCCGAACCCGATGGTCGCAATGGCAATCACCAGCGCAGAACGCAACTGGGTCTCAATGACGTGCTCAAGTGCAATCCCGGCCAGACCGGCGGGGATCGTCGCAACAATAATCGCCCAGGCCAGCCGACTGTCTTCGGTCAGGCGACGGTGGGCGGTATCACTGAACCAGGCGCCGGTCAGCCGCATGACGTCCTGGCGAAAATACCAGACCACGGCCAGGAGCGTCCCTACGTGGACAGCCACATCGAAACCCAGCCCCTGGTCGCTCCAGCCGAGCACTTGCGAGGGAAGGATCAAATGGGCAGAACTGCTGATGGGGAGAAATTCGGTCAGGCCTTGGATGATGGCCAGGGCAAACGTATGCCAGAGTTCCATGAAAACGGCTTCCTGCTTGAGATGGACAGCACCGGCTTCAGACGCGCAAACACCTACGGATACCGCCCAGCGGCATCCGGGTTAGCCCGTCGTAGAGAGGGCGCGCTATCGTCCCGGCAGTTTCTTCCAGGTTATTTCGTCCCGAACGTAGACCGGAGCCGCCTGCTCGGCAGGTACGGTCGGGCCGTCGGGCCAGTCAGCCACCGCCAGGGTGGCGATGTCCGCGGCCAGAGGATACCAGTCCGGATGGGTCGCCAACATTGCGGCTCTGACAGGTTCGGGCATCTGATCCACGAGATTCCAGCCGGAACCGGCACCCAGCCAACGGCTGACGTCACCGGATAACGCCACTTGATCCGGTGGGCAGACCCGCTCCTGAGCGGTGGATTGTACCCGACCTTCAAGGATGCAATAACAGTTCCAGTAGACCTCGCTCATGCGCGCATCGAAAGCGACGGCGATGCCATCGCCCTCACCGGCAACGCCGGTTCGCAGGGCCCGGGAGGCCACAGCGGCAAGGGAGGAAACGGGGACGACCGGCAGGTCGAGCCCAAAGGCGAGGCCCTGCACCACACCAGTGGCGATGCGCAGCCCGGTAAAGGAACCCGGACCGCGGCCAAAAGCCAGGGCGTCCAGCGCCGCAAGGGCCACACCACTTTCATCCACCAGCTCCCGGATCATCGGCAACAGGTGCTGGGTATGGCCCCGTGGCGACCGGATGGCACGCTCGAACAGCGTGCCGTCTGTCCAGAGGGCTGCGGAACAGCCCTCGGCGGTGGTATCCAGTGCCAGTAGTTTCATGCGAACGCCGGTTTTAACAGCCGATCGGGTCGGCCGCCTTACTGCAGTTTGTTGAGGATCTGATCGCGGATTTCCGGCATGGTGCCAATGCCGTCCACCCGGACGTAGGTCGGTGCTGCGTCCGCGTCCTGCCTGGCCCAGTCCTGGTAGTAGCCGATCAGGGGCGCGGTTTGATCGTGGTAGATCCGCAGGCGATTGCGCACGGTTTCCTCGGAATCGTCGTTGCGCTGGATCAGCGGTTCGCCCGTCTCGTCGTCCTTGCCCTCAACCTTGGGCGGATCGTATTTGACGTGATAGATGCGGCCGCTGGCTTCGTGCACGCGACGGCCAGACAGTCGGCTGACGATTTCCTCGTCGTCGACGGCAATTTCCACCACGTAGTCGATGACCACACCTTCCTGCTTCAGCGCTTCAGCCTGGGGGATCGTGCGCGGGAAGCCGTCCAGCAGGAAGCCGTTTTTGCAGTCTTCTTCCTGGATCCGGTCCTTGATGAGCGCGATGATGGTCTCGTCCGGCACCAGACCGCCCGTGGCCATGATTTCCTTCACTTCCAGGCCCAGCGGGGATTCCGCCTTCACGGCAGCCCGCAGCATGTCGCCGGTGGAAATCTGGGGGATACCAAACTTCTCGGTAATGAACTGGGCCTGGGTACCCTTACCTGCGCCTGGCGCGCCCAACAGAATGATTCTCATAGTGGAATTGCTCCCGTTTATCGATGAAATCGTCGTGCGGAATCGGGAGGATGAACCTGCAACCGATCAAACATCGCACACCGCGCCTGCCCCCATTTGGGTGTCTGACAGACGGGCACTTTTATTCTTTATCGCCGGCCGCTCATGGCGAACCGATCCGGAATCTGAGATGGGTCGTGACGACGGTGTCCCGCTCTTGCAGGCCGCCGCAGCCTCAACCCGAGCCCCTGGCCATCTGCTGCCACCACGGGAACCATTGTGCGCGAACCGAGAGCAAACCGGGCATGAATCGCCAGCCGCAAGCGTCAGCTCGTCCACCCGCGCAGTAAAAGGATCGGGCATTATACGAACTCGGGCCGGCTATAGAAAGGGTACTAAGGTACGAACATTACCCAGATAAACCAGGGAACGTCTGATGGGCGCCTGAGCGGTCTTCAGCCTGCCCTAAGCCGCCAGCGAGCGGGCGAGCTCATCCAGCTCCTGGGCCACATCGTCAGTCGCGGACAGGAACATCGCCACATCGGCGTCGGTGAAACCCAGGGAATCGGCCAGCGCGACGGTATCGTCGGGATTGAACTCGTCGCCGATCTCTTTCCCCTTGAGCAGGCCGTTGGCGAGCTGGACCATGTGAACATGGTCCGCGTGATCCCCTTCATACTCCAGGTGCTGGTGCATGCCGGCGGTCTTGACCACCGCGTCCGGCAGTTGCCAGAGACGGTGCAGGATGCCGCCAATGGCCCCGTGGCCCACGGTGAGGAATTCCTGGTCGCCGCCGAACACCTGCATTTCCAGGGTGCGCATGCTCTGTTCCGGGTTGGCCTCGCGCAGGCGATTGAGCTGGTCGAATTCCGCCGGAAACAGATGCCCCACCAGCAGCAGCCCGAAGTTGTGCAGCAGACCGCACAAATAGGCCAGCCCCTTATCGACGCCCTTGAAGGCGGCCATCTGCTGGCACAGGTGAGCGCAGTAGAGGGAATGGCGCCAGAAGGCGTCCGTGCCCAGCATCCCGTCACGCGGCACGTCGAAGGCTCGCACCGAGGCAATCCCCATGGCCACGTGCGCCACCCTGTCAAAGCCCAGTACGCGGGTGACCGCTTCCTGTACGGAATTGATCTGGCCCGGGTAGTTGAACAGCGCGGAACGAGCGTAGCGCATGATCTGGGCCGAGAGGCTGGGATCGTACTCGATCAGATCCGACAGTTCCTTTGCCGTGGCCTCGGGATTGGCGGTCAGGCGCAGGATCTTCAGAGCCAGGGCCGGCATCGGTGGCAGGCGATAGAGCTTCTGCAGACGCCGTGCGACCTCGTCCAGCGTAATGTCCGAATTGCGCCCCTCGCCCAGGTCGTGGGCCTCGTCAACGATACTGATGCGGGCTTTGCGAGCCCCGGCCAGAACCAGACGCAGCGCCCGGCCGTCCAGTCGCAGGAGGCTATTATTGGAGCCGGACGTCAGATAGGCATGCGTCATCTCAAGCACCGGCGCATCCACAACCACCGGCACGTCATAGGCAGCACCCACCGGTGGGTGGAATCCGGGCTCACAGTCCGCGAAAAGCCGGTCAGCCTGACGGGCGGTGAGCAGTTGCAGGCGCCGGCCGGTCACTTGTGACACGGCGTCGACGTCGATCGCGGTCCGGTAGCTGTGAACCGCCATGACCACGCCATTGAGATCAATCAGCAGTGTGGCCCGCAACACGTCCTGCTGCGGAAGGCCCGCGTTGGAGACGGCCACATCGAAACTCGGCATTTCGTCATGGTTGACCGTCTCGTAATCGATACCCTTGCGATTGAGGAACATTTCCAGCTTGGCTGATGCCGGCACGCCCACTACCCCTGTCATACAAACCTACATAACCCAAGCGTAACCGAAACCGATGGGTTCGGGATACGGCCCGGCTCGTCTTTGCAACCGGTCAGCCGGTATTCCGCATCCCCGCGGCGATCCCCGCCATGGTGACCTTGAGCGCCCTCTCGACCTGTTCGGGCACTTTGCCCTGCCCCTCACCTTCCCGGTCACGGCGCAACAGCTCCGCCTGCAGGTAGTGCAGCGGGTCGGTGTAGGGATTGCGCACCCGCAGGGAGTGGGCAAACACCGGCTCATCGAGCAACAGTTCGTCCTGCTGCTTGAGTGTCTTCACATGACGGATACAGCCGGCAAGGCGCTCCCGCAGATCCTGACCCAGCGGCTTGTAGGCCGGCTCCACCAGGGTTTCCTCGTAATAGCTGGCGATACGCAGGTCGGCTTTCGCCAGCACCATTTCCAGCATATCGACATAGGTCTTGAAGAACGGCCAGCGAGCCATCATGTCGCGCAGGATCGGCTCATGCCCGGCCTCGGCGGCCTCTTTCAGGGCCACATCGCTACCCAGCCAGCTGGGCAGCATCATGCGCATCTGGGTCCAGGCAAAGATCCAGGGGATCGCCCGCAGGCTTTCCACGCCGCCGGTCGGTTTACGACGCGCCGGACGACTGCCCAGCGCCAGTTTGCCCAGCGCCTGCTCCGGTGTTGCCTGACGGAAATACGGCACAAAATCCGGATTCTCACGCACCACTTCACGGTAGGCCTGGAGCGACCGTTCGGTCAGCCAGTCCATCATGTCCCGCCAGGGTTTTTCCGGGGCGGGTGGCGGCGCCAGCGTGGCTTCAATCACGGCGGTGCCGTAGAGGGTCAGGCTCTGTTCCGCCAACTTGGGCAGACCGAACTTGAAGCGGATCATCTCGCCCTGCTCGGTGATCCGGAAACTGCCGTTTACCGAACCCGGCGGCTGCGACAGGATTGCCCGGTTGGCCGGACCGCCGCCCCGACCGACGGTGCCGCCACGGCCGTGGAACAGGGTCAGGTGCACACCGTATTCGGCGGCCACATCCGTCAGGGCTTCCTGAGCCTGGTACTGGGCCCAGGCGGCCATCATCTGGCCGGCATCCTTGGCGGAGTCGGAGTAGCCGATCATCACTTCCTGGCGGTCGGCACAGTACTGGCGATACCAGTCGACACTGAACAGCGCCGTCATGGTCGCTGGCGCGCCGCGCAGATCATCCAGGGTTTCGAACAGCGGCACCACGCGCATCGGGTGCTGCATACCGGATTCCCGCAGCAGCAGGATGACGCTGAGTACGTCCGACGGCTGGCTGGCCATCGAAATCACGTAGGAGCCCAGGGATTCCGGTGTCTGTTTGGCCACCACGGCGCAGGTGTCGAGCACCTCCCGGACATTGTCCGAGGGATTCCAGTGGCGCGGCACCAGCGGCCGGCGGCTCTGCAGCTCCCGAACCAGGAATTCCTGACGCTGGGTCTCGTCCCAGCTGCTGTAGTCGCCCAGCCCCAGCTCGCTGACGATCTCGGCGACCGCCTCGGCATGGCGGCCGGCCTCCTGGCGGATGTCCAGCTTCACCAACGGCAAGCCGAAGGTGTGTACGCGACGCAGTGTGTCCAGCAGCAGGCCATCAGCGATTTCGTCCAGGCCGGAGGCCACCAGCGAGTCATAGCACAGCTGCAGCGGTCGGATCAGTTCCTCATTTCCGAACAGGATATCGCTATCGTCCGCCGGCTCGCCGTTGACGCAGGCTTCGGCCCAGTCCCGGGTCTTCAGCAGACGCTCACGCAGTTGGCCCAGGATTGCCCGGTAGGGTTCGCGGGTCTCACCGGCTTGGGCGCGCAGCTCGTCCGTCGCTTCCCACATGGACAGCTCGGCGCGCAGGGTCTGGATGTCCCGCAGGTAGAGATCAGCGGCCATCCAGCGGCCCAGCCAGAACACTTCGCGGGTCACTTCATGGGTCACGTTGGGGTTGCCGTCCCGGTCGCCACCCATCCACGAGGCGATTCGGATGGGTGCGGCATCGATGGGCAGCCCCTTACCGGTTGCCTCGCGCAGGGAGCGATCCAGGCTGCGCAGGAAGCGTGGCAGAGCCTCCCACAAGCTGTTTTCGATGACGGCAAAGCCCCATTTGGCTTCGTCCACGGCAGTCGGGCGCTGGTAGCGGATTTCATCGGTATTCCAGGCTTCGGAAATCAGCTGTCGCAGTCGGGTGGTGATTTCATTGCGTTCGACCGGCAGCAGGTCGTCGTGATCCAGCTGCCCCAGGCAGTTGGAGATTTCATCGTACTTGAGGATCAGCGTGCGACGGGTGACCTCGGTCGGGTGCGCCGTGAGTACGAATTCGATGCTGAGCTCGGTGACCCGGCGATGCAGTTCGTCCTGATCGACGCCCTGCTCCAGCAGACGCTGGAACACATCGCCGAGGGATTCCACCATCATATCGGCGTGGTGACCCTGCTTGCGGCGGATACCGTGGTACTGCTCGGCGATGTTCGCCAGATTGAGAAACTGACTGAAGGCGCGGGTGACCGGTAGCATCTGATCGTCACTGAGATCGCTGAGCAGCTTTTCCAGCCGCTGGCCGGAACCGCTTTCCTGGCGCCGGTCGGCCTTGGCAGCGGCGCGAATTTCCTCAATCAGGTCAAAGCAGTCCTGGCCCGGGAATTTACGAATACTGTCGCCCAGTAGCTCGCCCAGCATGCGGACATTTTCCCTCAGATCTGGATGCAGTTCGGTCATGATGCGCTATCGTCCCTCTCTCGTGTTTCCGGGCTACCCCATCACCGGCCAGCCCTCTGTGAAGCAAATCGCATTTCAATATAACAGCCTGTTACCGCCACATCATCACAGGCTGCTAAAATACATCCTTGATTCATTCGATTGAAATCACGACCTCAAAGGTGTTTATTGGAAGCGTACTATCGCCGCGAAAAACGTGAGGACAACCCATGAAAGTGACTGACCTGCCCGCACATTGGGAAGGCAAGAAAGAAGAAGACGAACGGCCCCAGAGCTATACCCTGCGCCTTCCGCTGGAAGACGCCGCCCGTATCGCGGCCCTGGCGGAGCTGTACCCGGACCGGACCGAAACCGACATCCTGAACGACATGATCGGCGCCGCCCTGGACGACCTGACCCGGCAAACGCCGCTGAAAGGCAAGCTGGAATCCGTGAAGAAGTAAGAGACAGGAATGCTTTTACTCCGGGGCGCGCGCCTGCACCCCGGTCACCCCTTCCAATACCCGGTATGACGACGCATCGAGACGAGCTCGCTGGATATGGGTATCCATCGTTCGGGGACTTATTCGAGAGAGTCGTGTGCTTCTCAGGGCCGCCGGCCGGCGACCCCGAAGGGAGAGAGCCAGCCACCGGGCTGGCTTGTTACTGGTCTTTCAGGTCTTCAGGCGGCGGTTTCGAGCTGCCGCGCCTTCAGATCCTGCATGTGCTTCTGACTCAGGCTGACGAATCTTGGCGTGAGGCCTTCATCCTCATAGATTTCGAAGCCATCTTCATCAAAGGCTACCACTTTGCTGCCCTGGACGTAGGGGAAGCTGGTTTCCAGCTCGTCCAGTGCGGCAGAGACCAGGTCACGGATCAGGTCTTGTGGCGACTTCATCGGGTAAAGCTCGGCCAGCTTTTCCAGGCGGGCCTGATGCTGCTCAGACAGCGCAGCTTCAAACGTGTCCCGGCTCAGGCGACCACGTGCATGCTTATCCCAATACTTCACCAGATCCTTGATCTTCATGGTTCAACGCTCCCGCTTCAGTGCTCGATCAAGACCGCGCAGGTACCTTTTGAGTGCCTTTGCGGTGTACTTCTTATTTGAGCGTTGCGTCAGGACAAAGCCACTCTGACGTAACGGATGTCGCAATCCCGGTGGATAACCGGTGACGCGTACTGAAAGTGTAGCTGAACGATATGCGGCTTACTGCGTGATATCGTTACGGATTGTACCTAGTCAGCTTCCGAATCAACGCCCTGCGTAACGGTATTCAGCAGTGAGACCGGGTGGCACATCAGCTGTCGTTCGCGGCCTTTTCGACACCCTTCACGGATTGCCAGATGGCATCCAGTTGCTCGAGTGTCTGGTCATCGAATTCGCGACCTTGTGAGGCAAGCTCCCGCTCGATGGCCCGAAAGCGTGCATCGAATTTCCGATTGGTGCGTCTCAGCGCCTGTTCCGGATTGACTTTCAGGAAGCGTGCCAGATTCACGCACACGAATAAAAGATCCCCCAGCTCGTCTTCCAGCGCATCGCGATCCTCAGGGTGCTGCCGCGTGTGGGCCCAGGCTTCCTTGAGCTCGTCGATTTCCTCGTGCAGTTTGTCGAAGACCGGTTCAATGTCGGGCCAGTCAAAGCCATGGCTGGCCGCCCGGCGCTGCAACTTCTCGGCACGTACCATTGCCGGCAACGACCCGGCAATGCCGTCCAGCCGGCTGGTCTCAGCGACCGGCTCTGGCTTGGCCGCCCGCTCTTCCGCCTTGATGCGCTCCCAGCTGGCCTTGATCTGCTCGTCGGTGGGCCGGTTGTCCGGGTCCACCCGGCTTTCCAGCGTGCCTTCGGGAAAGACGTGCGGGTGACGACGGATCAGCTTGCGCACCAGGTGATCGACAACGGCATCGAAATCGAAGTGGTCCGCTTCCGCCCCCAGCTGGCCATAGAAGATCACCTGGAACAGCAGGTCACCCAGCTCGTCCTTCAGGTGGGGATAGTCTTCCCGCTCAATGGCGTCGGCCACTTCGTGGGCTTCTTCCAGCGTGTGGGGCACGATGCTGCGGAAGTCCTGCTTGCAGTCCCACGGGCAGCCGATCTCCGGATCGCGCAGGCGCGCCATCAGTGTTTTGAGGTCGTCGATGTCATAGGTTCGGGACATGCTTCACTCCACGATTACTGGCTGCGCTTGCGTCGAACGCCCATGATGTTGGGCAGGTTGCGGATCTGGGCCAGCAGCTTGGCCAGCTGCTCCAGGCTTTCGATCTCGACGGTGACGGTCATGGTGGCGGAATTGTCGTCCTTGTTGGACAGGGTATTCAGCGCCAGCACGTTGGTCCGGGACGAGGCCAGGATGGTGGTGATGTCCCGCAACAGACCGGACCGGTCGTACGCCTCGATCTCGATGTCTACCGGGTAGACCGCCTCCTGGCGACCGCCCCAGTTCACCTCGATGATGCGGTTCGGTTCGTACTCGCGCAGGTGCAGGAACGTCAGGCAATCCTGCCGGTGCACGGTCACGCCCCGCCCCACGGTAATGTAGCCGCCGATGGGGTCGCCGGGCAGCGGCTTGCAGCACTTGGCCACCTGGGTCTTGAGCTTGCCCACGCCCTGGATCTGGATGTCCGAATCGGCATCGTAGGTCTGGTGGCGGGTGCCCTGGAGCTTGAGGTCCAGTTGCTGACGACGAGGCTCCACCAGTTGCTGGGCGATGTTGGCCACATGGGTCGGGCGCAGGTCGCCGGCCCCGACGGCGGCGAACATGTCGTCCGCGGCCTGGTAGTTGACCTTCTGCGCCAGCTGGGTCAGATCCACTTCGTGGATCGACAGGCGCTTGAACTCGTCTTCCAGGATCGCCCGGCCATCGATCACGTTGCGATCGCGGTCCTGTTCCTTGAACCAGTGGGTCACCTTGGCCCGCGCCCGCGAGGTCTGGATGTAGCCCAGGCTGGAGTTCAGCCAGTCGCGGCTGGGCGCCGGATTGTTGGAGGTCAGGATGAACACCTGGTCGCCGGTCTTCAGCGGGTAGGTCAACGGCACGATGCGCCCGTTCACCTTGGCCCCGCGGCAGGCATGCCCCACCTCGGTATGCACCCGGTAGGCGAAGTCCACCGGTGTCGCGCCCTGGGGCAGATCCACCACGTGACCCTCGGGCGTGAAGACGTAGACCCGGTCCGGCGTGACGTCGGTCTTGAGCTGATCCACCAGGCCCGACAGGTCCCCCAGATCCTCCTGCCATTCCAGCACCTGGCGCAGCCAGTTGATCTTGGCCTCGTAACCGGTGGACTTGTTGCCCGTATCCATGCCCTTGTAGAGCCAGTGGGCGCACACGCCCAGCTCGGCCTCTTCATGCATCGCGCGGGTCCGGATCTGGACTTCCATCACCTTGCCTTCGGGCCCGATCACCGCGGTGTGCAGGGACTGGTATCCGTTTTCCTTGGGGCTGGCGATGTAGTCGTCAAATTCGTTGGGAATGTGCCGCCAGAGACTGTGCACGATGCCGAGGGCGGAATAACAGTCGCGCACCGTCGGCACCAGGATCCGGAAGGCGCGCACGTCGTAGACCTGGCTGAAATCGATGCCCTTGCGGCGCATTTTCCGCCAGATGCTGTAGATATGCTTGGCCCGGCCTGACAGTTCCCCCTGGATACCGGCGAGATCCAGCTCGTGCTTGATGTCCGCCAGGACCCGCTTGACATACTGGTCCCGGTCCAGCCGCTTTTCGTCCAGCAGCTTGGCGATTTTCTTGTAGGCGGATTCGTGCAGGTAGCGGAACGAGAGGTCCTCGAGTTCCCACTTGATATGACCGATTCCCAGGCGGTGGGCCAGGGGCGCGTAGATGTCGAACACTTCGCGGGCCACGCGCATACGCTTTTCCGGGGGCGCACTCTTGACCGCCCGGATGGCACAGGTCCGTTCCGCCAGCTTGATCAGGGCCACACGGACATCGTCGATCATGGTCACGAGCATCTTGCGGACGTTGTCCAGCTGCCCCTGGCTCTGGCCCAGCACGTTGCCCTTGAGCGGATGGTGCAGGGACGAGATGGCGGCCATCTGCTGGACACCGTCGATCAGACGGGCGACATCGTCGCCGAATTCCTCGCGGATCTCCTCGAGGGTCGCCCGCTCTTCACGAACCGCCCGATACAGGATGGCGGCGACCAGGGCCGTCTGGTCCAGGTGCAGTTCCGCCAGCACCTGGGCCATCTCGACGCCGGTGCGAAAACTGCTGGCACCCGGCGCCCACAACCGGTCTTCACGAACGGCCTGCAGATCGATGAGCGCGGCCTTCTCGCAGGCACGACGAAACTGATCCACATCCTCAAGGGTGGTCTGGGCCTGGATGTGCCGGACCCAACCTTCGATGTCCACCTGACCATCCGTGGTCACGGCGTAATCTTCTCGAACCTTCACCATAGCGGTCCACTTTCCCTTTATGACTGTCGCGAACAGGAAGACTGGTTACCTGGCGGCGCCTGTACCGCCAGCCGCAGCCTCCCAGGGCATTCGCAACACCGGCCCCGTGTTGTTGTATTTGGCGTCGAGACCGCGTTAAACGCGCTCGAACAGGGCCATTGATTCAACATGCGTGGTGTGCGGGAACATATCCATCACCCCGGCCTTGACCAGACGATAGCCCTTGTCCACCAACACGCCGGCATCCCGGGCGAGTGTCGCCGGGTTGCAAGATACATACACAATGCGGCGGGCCCCGAAAGCCGTGAGGTATTCACAGACTTCCTGGGCACCGGACCGGGGCGGGTCGATGAGGATCTTGTCAAACCCCTCGGCGGCCCAGGCCTCGCCGGTAAAATCGCCCTGCAGGTTGGCACCGTGAAAACGGATGTTGTCCAGACCGTTCAGCTCGGCGTTTTCCCGGCCGCGCACCACCATGGCATCGTCGCCTTCCACGCCAACGACCTGGCCCGCCTTGCGGGCCAATGGCAGCGTAAAATTACCCAGACCGCAAAACAGGTCCAGGACCCGCTCGTCGTCCTGCGGGGCCAGCCAGTCCAGCGCCTGGCGCACCATGCTGCGATTGATCTCGGCATTCACCTGCGTGAAGTCCATCGGGTGGAACTGCAGGGTGACGTCAAAATCATCCAGTCGATAGGACAGACGCTCATCATCCCGCCCCGCGCTCTCCGGCCAGATCCGGTGAACCGTATCGGGCCCTTTCGGCTGCAAATAGATATGCAATTCATGCGCCTTTCCGAAAGCGATCAGTTTGTCCGTGTCGCTTTCAGACAGGGCCTCCATGTTACGGAAAACCATGGCGGCCACATCGTCACCGCAGGCCACTTCCACCTGAGCGATGGTACGATAGGCCTCCATGCCGTAAAAAAGTTCACGCAGGTCGCTGATCCGCTCGCCGATGCGGGGATCCATCACAACACAGCGGTCGATATCGGTCAGGAAGCTGTTGCGCTTCTCCCGAAAACCCACCAGAACAGCGTCGCGCTTGGGCACGAAGCGCACACCCAGGCGAGCCTTGCGGCGATAACCCAGTCCTTGCGAGCGCATCGGCGCGATCCACTCTTCCGGCTCAATGCCCCCAAAATGGGCAAAGTGTTCTTTGAGCGTCTGTTCCTTGAACGCAATCTGGGCATCCGGCGCCATATGCTGGAGGCTGCAGCCTCCGCACAGATCGGCGTACTCGCACGGCGGCGTCTCACGTTCCGGCGACGCCTCGAGCACCTCCAGCGCCCGCAACTCATCGAAGCTGCGGCGCGTGCTCACGTATTTGGCCATCACCGACTCGCGCGGCAGGGCGGCATCCACAAACTGGGTCTTGCCGTCGAGGTGGCAAATCCCCCGGCCATCGTGACTCAGCTTTTCAATCTGGCAGTGGATCGGTTCGGCAGGCAGGACTTTTCTTCTACGTCGTTTACTCATCAGGTATTCCGGTCAGGCTTGGCGGGCCGGTTTCGGCCCGCCTCTTTCAACGTCAGGCGCCGGGAAAAACGCCGGTGGACAGATACCGGTCGCCCCGGTCACAGATAATGGCGACGATGACGGCATTCTCAACCTGCTCCGAGAGGCGCAGCGCGGCGGCAATGGCCCCGCCGGAAGAGACACCGCAGAAGATCCCCTCTTCACGGGCCAGCGCCCGCATGGTGTCTTCAGCGTCTTTCTGGTCGACATCCAGCACCTGATCGACCCGGGCGGCATCGTAGATCTTGGGCAGGTATTCCTGGGGCCAGCGGCGGATGCCCGGAATGGAGGAACCATCCGAAGGTTGCAACCCGACGATCTGGATATCCGGATTGCGCTCCTTGAGGTACCGGGACACACCCATAATGGTGCCAGTGGTTCCCATTGAGCTGACAAAATGGGTGATCCGCCCCTGGGTCTGCTCCCAGATTTCCGGCCCGGTGGTGCGGTAGTGGGCCAGCGGATTGTCCTGGTTGGCGAACTGGTCGAGCACACGCCCCTTGCCTTCCTGCTGCATTCGGGCCGCCAGGTCGCGGGCCCCTTCCATGCCTTCTTCCTTGCTCACGGTGACGATCTCCGCCCCGTAAGCCCGCATGGACGCCCGACGTTCCTCACTCATGTTCGCCGGCATGATAAGCACCATGCGGTAACCCTTGATGGCCGCTGCCATGGCCAGCGCAATGCCGGTGTTACCACTGGTCGCCTCGATCAGGGTATCGCCCGGTTTGATGTCGCCACGGCGCTCGGCTTCCTGGATCATGCTGATGGCCGGCCGGTCCTTGACCGAGCCGGCGGGATTGTTGCCTTCCAACTTGGCCAGAATCACATTGGACGTGTCACCCGGCAGGCGCTGCAGGCGCACCAGGGGCGTATGACCGACGTAGTCTTCAATGGTGGGAAAATGCATGGATTTTCGGACTCCTGACAGCAATAACTTGTGGGAAAAACTGTCGGTTCGGTCCACCGGCAGCCGCCGCAAGCTGTGATACACTCTGACGACGCATCATACGCGCATCGCAGCCGGTATCCCAATACAGCTTGTCGCTACTAAAATGACTGCAGGTTCTAAGCGGGTCTGGCGAAATGGCTTTCGGTTACCTGGCCGGGTGACCGGTGATGCGATTCCCGATTCTGTCGGGGTTCACGATCAAGAGAGTATGGCTTGCCGGTGGTCGAATCACCCGACGCCGAAGTGCCAATAAGAATCAGGGACGACGCTTTGTACTTCCGGAAGGCTCATGGACGAACCGGTACAAGGCCTGCTGACGGAATCAGGAAGCGCACGATGCGACGCTGGGGTATTCGCAAGAAAGTCATTTTTGTCACGCTGGTGCCGACCATCCTCACCACGCTGATTCTGGGGATCTTCTTCACCCAGAGCTGGGTCGGCAACATCGAGCACCTGCTGCGGGACCGCGGCGAATCCCTGTCCCGGCAACTGGCCGCCGCCTCTGAATACGGCATGTTCACCGGCAACCGCAGCCTGCTGAACAACCTCTCCAATGCGCTGTTCGAAGAGCAGGATGTTCGCTCCATTACCTTTTTCAACGCCAAGGGCAAACGCCTGCTGCACACCGGTCCCAGCCTGTCCGACGAAATCGGTGATGAAAAGCTGACCGACAAGAAAACCATGACGCTGCCCGGCGAGAACAGCTCTGTCTTTATCGCCCCAGTATTCCTGCAGGACCTGATGATCGACAGCATGCTCGATATGGAGTCCCGCAAGACCGCCCCCAGCGCCGTCGAGCCGATTGGCTGGGCAGCCGTGGAAATGTCCCACACCCGTACCGACGCCGAGCGTTACAAGGCCCTGCTGATCAGCCTGTTGCTCATCCTCGGTGGAATCGCGCTGAATGTCCTGATTGCCCTGCGCATGAGTCGCAGCGTGACTGACCCTATTTTCGAGTTGAACTCGGCGGTCGCCAAGCTCAAGGGCGGCGACCTCAAGACCCGCGTCCACACCCGGGCCGGACCGGAGTTCGAGCAGCTGGAGTCCGGCCTCAACGCCATGGCCCAGGAGCTCAGCGAAGCCCAGGCGGAAATGCAGCAGAACATTGACCAGGCCACCGAGGATCTGCGGGAAACCCTGGAGACCATCGAGATCCAGAATATCGAACTGGACCTGGCCCGCAAGGAAGCGCTGGAAGCCAGCCGCATCAAGTCCGAATTCCTGGCCAACATGTCTCACGAGATCCGCACGCCGCTGAACGGGATCATCGGTTTCACCGAACTGCTGCTGAAAACACCGGCGGCCCAGCAGCAGCGGGACCACCTCAACACCATCCGCAAGTCCTCGGAAATCCTGCTGACCATCATCAACGACATCCTCGACTTCTCCAAGATCGAGGCCGGCAAACTGGTGCTGGACCGCATTCCCTTCGGCCTGCGCGATACCATCGAGGAAGTCATGGTGATGCTGGCCCCCGCCGCCCACGCCAAGAACCTCGACCTGGTGCCGCTGATCTACAGCGACGTGCCGGACACGGTGATGGGTGACCCGTTACGGGTGAAACAGGTCATTACCAACCTGGTCAACAACGCCATCAAGTTCACCCAGACGGGCGAAGTGGTCCTGCGCGCCAGCCTGGAGGAAGAGGATGCCGAAGGCTTCAGCGTGGTTCTGCGGTTCAGCGTCACCGATTCTGGTGTGGGGCTGTCCCGGGCACAGCAGCAATCCCTGTTCAACGCCTTCAGCCAGGCGGATGCGTCGACCGCGCGCCAGTATGGCGGCACGGGCCTGGGGCTGGTGATTTCCAAGCGCCTGGTCGAAGAGATGGGCGGCGACATCGGACTGGACAGCGAGCTTGGCCGCGGCTCCACCTTCTGGTTCACCCTGGCCACCGAAGTGGCCCGCAATGCCGAGCCGCCCGCACCGCGGGATGGCCTGCAACGCGAGCGGGTGATCTACCTCGAGCAGCAGAAAACCACCGCCCTGTCGGTGACGCACCTGCTGCGGGACTGGGGCATCAGTGTGGACGAAGCCACCTCACCCGGCGATCTGCTGGAGAAGGTGGAACAGGCCCAGTACGAAAACCGCGGCTACGCCGTGGCCATGATCGGCGTCACCCGCCACCTCCTGCACTCCAGCCAGTACCGGGAAATGTTCCATACGCTGGAAGTGGAGCGGGACTGCCGCACCCTGCTGCTGACACCGACCCTGGACGATCAGGACGGCCATCTCGCCGGCGTTTCCAGCGGGCATGTATCCAAACCGGTGTGCCGTGACCGCCTTTACGACGAGCTGTTCATGCTGATTCACGGCACCCACGCCCCGGATCAGGCGCTGCCCGACAACCGGCCGGCCGAGCTGCCGCCGCCCGCATCGGACCAGACGCCCCGCGTCCTGGCGGTGGACGACAACGACGCCAACCTGAAGCTGGTGCTGACGCTGCTGGCCGATTGCAAGGTGCATGCGGAAGGCGCGACCAGCGGCTTCGAGGCGCTGAGCAAGGCGCGCCAGACCCGCTTCGATCTGATTTTCATGGACCTGCAGATGCCGGGCATGGACGGGCTGGAAACCACCGGCCGCATCCGCCACCTGGACGACCGGCAGCCGCCAGTGCCCATCATTGCCCTGACCGCTCACGCGCTGTCGGAAGAGAAGGATCGCCTGCTGCGCCAGGGCTTCGACGGCTACCTGGCCAAGCCGGTGAGCAACCAGCAATTGCTGGACACCCTGTACCGGCACACCGGCTACCGCGGTCCAGGCATCGTTGACGAACGGCCCACGACCTCGCGACACGAGACCCAGCAGCGCAGCATTCGCCCATCCAGCCGGGAGAAACAGCTGCCCTGCGTGGACATTGAAGAGAGTATTCGACTCGCCGCCGGCAAGGCGGATCTGGCCGAGGAGCTGTTCAGTATGCTGTTGGAGCAGGTGACGTTCGACCAGAGCAGCATTCGGGAACTGCTTGAGAAAGGCGACCATGCCGAATTGCTGGAGCGGGTACACAAGCTGCACGGCGCCACCCGCTACTGCGGGGTACCGGAACTGCGCAGTATCGCGGAGACACTGGAAACGGCCATCAAACGTGACAGCGATGAACGCGAACCCTTGACCCGTTCGCTGATGGCGGCCATCGACCGCCTGTTGATCTGGTCCGAGGAGACGGACTGGCAGGGCATGTTCCGCGGCCAGGTCGGCGCCACCGCCGACCCGACCTGACCGGGCGAGCGTCCTGTCGGCTAACGAGACTCGACGGCCTTGTCGAGGATAGCCCGCATGTCCCGCACGGCCTCTTTCATCCCGGTGAACAGGGCTCGGGCAATGATACTGTGGCCAATATTCAGCTCATTGATGCCCGGGATCGCCGCCACCCGTTCGGTATTGTGATAGTGCAGGCCGTGACCGGCATTGACGATCAGTCCCAGTGAGCGGGCATAGGCAACGCCATTGGCCACCTGTTTGAAGGCCGCTTCCACGGCCTCGGGCGTTTCCGCGTCGGCGTAGTGACCAGTGTGGATCTCGATGACCGGGGCGCCACAACGTGCGGCGGCGTCGATCTGGTCCTGGTCGGCATCGATAAACAGGGACACTTCAGCGCCGATACGCGCCAGCCGCTCGCAGGCCCGGGCCACCCGCTCTTCCTGACCGGCCACGTCCAGGCCGCCCTCGGTGGTCAGCTCCTCCCGCTTCTCCGGCACCAGGCACACACACGGCGGACGCACCTGCTCGGCAAACGCAAGCATGGCATCGGTGACCGCCATTTCCAGGTTCATCTTGCTGTTGAGCATGTCCCGCATCAGCATCACGTCCCGATCCTGGATGTGGCGCCGATCCTCCCGCGGATGAATGGTAATCCCGTCGGCACCGGCTTCTTCTGCCAACAGGGCGGCCTGGACCGGATCCGGGTAGCGGGTTCCACGGGCCTGGCGTAGCGTCGCCACGTGGTCCACGTTGACGCCCAGCAACACTCTAGGATTCATGCTTGTCTCCTCGCGATTGAGTGAACAGGGATCGGCTGTGCAACGGTCGCCCCTGCAAGAGATGATCGATCAGCACCCGCATCACGCGTTTGGCCGTGCGCCGGGCTTCCACAGACTCCAGCCGGTAATCCGCCAGCTCCAGCAGCACCTCACCACGCAAGCCCCGCAGCAGGCTGCCGGGACCGGGTTCGCGTTGCAATCCCTGCTCCGGATCATAGTAGTAGTCACCGCCGGCCGTCACGGGCGTGCCGGTATCCATGGTCATCGCCCAGTCGAAGGCGTAGCCCATCGCCTCGATCAGGCGCCACTCGAAGCGCCGTAGGGTGGGTTCGAAATCGTCCGTTTCGGCCAGGGCATCCAGGGTTTCGATGTAGTGGGCGAACAGGGTCTGGAAGGGCTCTGCCGGGGGCAGCAGGCGCTGCAGCAATTCGTTCAGATAGAGGCCACAGTACAGCCGCTCGGTCCGGCGCAGGTCCGGACCCATGCGGCTTTCGGCCGAGGTCAGCGTTTTCAGGTCGGAGCGCCCCTGCCAAGCCAGCAGCATGGGCTGGAACGGTTGCAGCTGCGCCTTGAGGGGGCTTTTCGGACTGTTGGCACCGCGCGCCACCACCGTCAGGCGACCGTGGTTGAGGGAAAACAGGTCCACCATCAGGCTGGTTTCACGGTAGTTCCGGCGGTGCAGGACATAGCCGGGTTCCTGGTCGACCCTGTCAGTCATGCCTCAGGTCGTCTCCTGGTGTCATCCGGATGGTTGCCCAACGGCCGCCTCAGAAGTCGTCCATGCCCAGGCTCTTGAGCGCCCGGTCACTGTCGGCCCAACCTTTCTTCACCTTGACCCAGAGCCGCAGCATGACTTTGCTGTCGAACAGCTTTTCCATATCGATGCGGGCTTCCTGGCCAATACGACGGATGCGCTCGCCCTTGTCTCCGATGAGGATTTTCTTCTGGCCGTCGCGCTCCACCAGGATCAGTGCGGCGATGTGCAGCACCTTGCCGTCCTGCTTGAATTCCTCAATCTCGACAGCCACCGAATACGGCAGCTCGGCCCCCAGTTGGCGGGTGATCTTCTCGCGCACGATTTCCGAAGCCAGGAAACGCTGGCTGCGGTCGGTCAACTGGTCGTCCGGATAGAAATGGATGCTCACCGGCAACAGGCGGTCGACGGCCTTTTCCAGTGGTTCCAGGTTCTGTTCGCGCAGAGCAGACAGCGGAATAATCTCCGCAAAGTCGTATTTCTTGGCCAGCTCCGCCAGGTGCGGCAGCAGGATGTCGCGGTTCTCGACCTTGTCCACCTTGTTGACGGCCAGGATCACCGGCGCTTTCACGTTTTCCAGCTTCTTGAGGACCATGTCGTCCGCCGTCGTCCAGTGAGTCTGGTCGACGACGAACACCACCACGTCCACATCCTTCAATGCCGAGGACGCCGCGCGGTTCATGTAGCGATTCAGGGCCCGAGGCTCTTCCTCGTGCATGCCCGGCGTGTCGACGTAGATGGCCTGCACGTCGCCCCGGGTCTGGATGCCCAGCACCTGGTGGCGTGTGGTCTGGGGCTTGCGCGAGGTGATGCTCAGCTTCTGGCCGAGGATATGATTGAGCAGCGTGGACTTGCCCACGTTGGGGCGGCCAACGATGGCGACAAAGCCACAACGGCTGTCGGGGTTGTCCGGTTGGGTGGGGTCGATCATCAATTATTCTCCACACCCAGTGATTTCAGGGCGTTGCGCGCGGCTTGCTGTTCGGCGACGCGGCGGCTGCCGCCGACGCCGGTGGTCTTGCGGTCCAGGGAGGGTAAGGCGCACTCCACGTGGAATGTCTGGGCGTGCGCCTCGCCTTCGATGGAAATGACGTCGTAGCGTGGCAGCGGATACTGGCGGGACTGCAGGTATTCCTGCAGGCGCGTCTTGGGATCCTTCTGCGTATCCTGCAGGTCGAGCCGCTCCAGCCGCTCGTTGAACCAGTCCAACACCCGCGCCCGGCAGGTGTGAAAATCGCTGTCCAGATACATGGCCCCGATCACCGATTCCACGGCATCCGCCAGGATCGAGTCACGCCGGAAACCGCCGCTCTTGAGCTCCCCGGAGCCCATACGCAGATAGTCACCCAGGCTGAATTCCCGGCCGATTTCCGCCAGCGTCACGCCTTTCACCATGCGCGCACGCAGACGGCTGAGCTGACCTTCCCGGGCATTCTCGAAATGCCGGTACAGATGCTCGGCGATGACCATATTCACGATCGAGTCGCCCAGGAATTCCAGGCGCTCGTTATTCTGGTTGCCATGGCTCCGGTGGGTCAGCGCCAGTGTCAACAGCTCCGGATCCCGGAACTGGTAACCCAGGCGCTTCTGGAGGCGGCCCAATTCGATTTCGCTTACCCTCACTGACCAGTCATCTCGTAGGCGTGATTGAAGTGGACAACGGCGTCCACATTCTGGAACAGATCCGTGCGCACCTCGTACTCAAGGTCGATGTGTACCTTGCCATCTTCCTTGTGGACCTTGATGAGCTTCTCGTCAAACCCGTCGACGTTGTTGACGCTCAGGCGCTTGCGGATCAGGGTCTGGACATCGCGGACGCTCAGACTGTCCAGGTTGTCGGTGTCATTCAGGCTCTCGATGGCCTCCTGAATGGTGATGTCGTCCAGGTAGATCGGCCCCAGTTTGATCACCAGGGTGATCAGGCTGCCGAAAAAAAGGACAGCGATGAGGATCCCCAGGGTGGAAGCGCCACGTTGAGTCTTCATTGATTTCTCTCTTTTTATTCCATGATTCCGGAATGGCCGAACACGGGCATTCCGACTACTTGATCAAGCCGACGCGATCAAAGCTCGGGATCCAGGATTCCAGGTGCATCCAGATGGCAAACGCCTTGCCCACCACCAGATCTTCCGGAACGAAACCCCAGTACCGGCTGTCGTTACTGTTGTCGCGGTTGTCCCCCATCATGAAGTAGTGCCCCTGGGGAACGACCCAGTCCCCTTCCCCATCCAGCCCGCGTCGGGTGTGGTTGAGAAGAATATTGTGATGCACGCCTTCCAGGTTCTCTTCACGCAACTCCACCGGCGGCAGGTTGGCGACGAAATCGGATTCGATCACCTTGCCGTTAATGGCCAGGGTCTTGTCGTGATAGCTGATCTTGTCCCCCGGCAGGCCGATTACCCGTTTAATATAGTTGGTCTCACCATCCTTGGGGTATTTGAAGACCATCACGTCCCCGCGCTCCGGCTCACCGATCGGTAGTATCTTGGTTCTCAGTACGGGCAGTCGCAAGCCGTAGGCAAATTTGTTGACCAGGATGAAGTCGCCCACCTGCAGGGTCGGCAACATGGAACCGGAGGGAATCTGGAACGGCTCCACCAGGAAGGAGCGCAGCACCAGCACGATCGCAAGAACCGGGAAAAAGGACCGGCTGAGTTCGACCAGGTAGGGCTCGCCGGCCTCCTCCTGCTCCTCACCGGTGCGTTCTCCGGGCGGGACACTGCCGGTGCCGCCGCTGGAGGATTCTGACAGACGGGCCTCCCGACGCGACCGCAGGAACAGCCGGTCCGCCAGCCAGATCAGGCCGGTGGCGAACGTCAGGGTGACGAGGATCAGGGGAAAATCGATATCCATGCTTGGGTCCTAGTTGTCGACGCGCAGTACGGCAAGAAACGCTTCCTGGGGCACCTCGACATTACCAAGCTGCTTCATGCGCTTTTTACCTTCTTTCTGTTTCTGCAAAAGCTTCTTCTTCCGGCTGACGTCGCCGCCGTAGCACTTCGCCGTCACGTTCTTGCGCAGCGCCTTGACGGTCTGACGCGCGATGACGTGATTGCCGATTGCGGCCTGCAGGGCAATATCGAACATCTGCCGCGGAATAAGTTCCTTCATCTTTTCCAGGACCGCCCGGCCACGGTGATGGGACTGGTTGCGATGGACGATCAACGCCAGCGCATCCACCCGGTCGCCGTTGATCAGGATATCCAGGCGCACCAGGTCCGCGGTCTGGAATCGCTTGAAATGATAATCCAGTGAGGCAAAACCGCGACTGGCGGACTTGATCCGATCGAAGAAATCGAGAACCACTTCACCCATCGGCAGCTCATAGGTCAACTGCACCTGGCTGGCGAGGAACAGCATGTTCTTCTGCACACCGCGCTTTTCTTCGCACAGGGCGATAACGTTACCCAGGTGCTCCTGAGGCACTAGGATGTTCGCTTCGACAATCGGCTCGCGCATTTCTTCGATGCTGCCGATGTCCGGCAGGCGCGACGGGTTGTCGACGTACAGCGTTTCGTTCTGCTTGGTGAGGACCTCGAACACCACCGTCGGCGCGGTGGTGATCAGGTCCAGGTCGTACTCCCGTTCCAGCCGCTCCTGGATGATCTCCATGTGCAGCATGCCCAGGAAACCACAACGGAAACCGAAACCGAGGGCATCGGAACTTTCCGGCTCGAAGAAGAGGGACGCGTCGTTCAGGGTCAGCTTGTCCAGCGCTTCCCGGAAATCGTCGTAATCGTCGGAACTGACCGGGAACAGGCCGGCATAGACCTGCGGCTTGACCTTCTGGAAGCCCGGCACCATGGCCGTATCCGGCGTATTCTGGTGGGTAATGGTATCGCCCACGGGGGCACCCTTGATGTCCTTGATGCCGGCGATCACGAAGCCGACTTCACCGGTACCCAGCACACCGGTATCGGTGGGCTTGGGCGTAAAGATCCCCACCTTGTCCACCTGCCAGGCGCGGCCGGTGGATTTGATCAGGATCTTGTCGCCCTTGCGCAGCGAGCCCTGGCGCACCCGAACCAGTGAGACGACGCCCAGGTAGTTGTCGAACCAGGAATCGATGATCAGCGCCTGCAACGGGCCTTCGGTATCCCCCTGGGGCGGCGGCACCAGACGGATCAGCTCCTCCAGCACGTCCTCGACGCCCAGGCCGGTCTTGGCGCTGCAACGCACCGCCTCGGTGGCCTCGATGCCGATGATGTCCTCGATCTCCTGGGCAACGCGATCCGGCTCGGCCTGGGGCAGGTCCATCTTGTTGAGAACCGGCACCACTTCCAGCCCCTGCTCGATGGCGGTGTAGCAGTTGGCCACGGACTGGGCCTCGACACCCTGCCCGGCGTCCACCACCAGCAAGGCGCCTTCACAGGCAAACAGCGAGCGGGACACCTCGTAGGAAAAATCCACGTGGCCCGGAGTGTCGATCATGTTGAGTTCATATTCGATGCCGTCCCGGGCCTTGTAGCGCAGGGTCACACTCTGCGCCTTAATGGTGATCCCCCGTTCACGCTCCAGGTCCATGGAGTCCAGGACCTGTTCGGCCATTTCCCGGTCGGTCAGGCCGCCGCAGACCTGGATAAAGCGGTCAGCAAGCGTGGATTTTCCGTGATCGATGTGGGCGATGATGGAAAAATTACGGATGTGGCTCAGGTCAGTCACAGAATCGGGTGTCTCACGTCAGAAAAATGTCCGGCGCGCCGGCGCTGGACCGGCGGCAGATTTGGGAAGGCTGATTTTACCGGTTAAGCGGCGCTATTGCCATGTAAGCCGATCAGGATTTATGCAGACCCGACAAGAGCCCGTGAAAACGACGGCGCCGGACTTGGCGCCGTCGTCACAGGATCTCATGACGATCCCATCAATAGCTGTTCCGTTCCTGCTGTCGCACCAGGAATCCGATCAGGGCGTCTTCATCCAGCGGGTAGCTGAACAGGTTGCCCTGCCCCTGGGCGCAGCCGTTGGCGCGCAGGAAGGCGAGCTGCTGCGGCGTTTCCACGCCCTCGGCAATGACCGCCAGGTGCAGCTTGTGAGCCAGTGCGATCACGGCCGAGGTCACATCGGTGGCGGTGGCGTTGTAGGGAATGTCCCGAATGAAGACCTGGTCGATTTTCACCGCATGCAATGGCAGACGCTGCATCGCCGCCAGCGAGCAATTGCCGGCCCCGAAGTTGTCGAGGATGAGACAGACGCCAATATCGTGCAGCGCCGTCATCAACGGATGCACCACATCCGGCTCTTCGTTGAGCAGGTCCGCCGGCAGTTCGAGCTCCAGTTGCTCCGGCTTGACGCCGGTCTCGGTGATCACCCGCCGGAACATGTCGAGGAAATTGGGATCGGTCACCTGCCGCGACGACAGGTTCACGGAAATCTTCAGCTCACCGAATCCGGCCCGCTCCAGCGCCTGGATCTGGATACAGGCCTGGCGCAGCGCCATTTCACCGAGACGGACAATCAGGCCCGACTCTTCCGCCAGATTGATGAACTGTTGGGCTGGCACCAGCCCCCGATCCGGGTGCTGCCAGCGCAGGAAGGCCTCGACGCCGAGGATGTGATCCTTCTCCAGGTCGAACTTGGGCTGGTAGTGGAGCACAAAGCGGTCCGCATCCAGGGCGTTGCTCAGTTCCTCCTGCTGCAGCAGGCGACGGGCCGCCTGGATATTCAGGGCCGAGGTGAAGAACTGGACGTTGTTGCGCCCCAGCTCCTTGGCCCGGTACATGGCCAGATCCGCGTATTTCATCAGCGAGGTGGCGTCTTCGCTGTCTCCGGGGATCATGGCCAGACCGATACTCACGGTCACGCCAACTTCATGCTCACCCAGACGCACCCGCTGGCAAAGACGGCGCAGAATGCTCTCCGCCACCGCCAGTGCTGCGTCCGAACCGCTCACCTCCGACAGCAATACGACAAACTCGTCGCCGCCCAAACGGGCCACCGAGTCTTCCTCGCGCACACAGCCACTAAGCCAGCCGGCCACCGTTTGCAGCAGGTGATCGCCCACATCGTGGCCCAGGGTGTCGTTGATCCGTTTGAAGCCATCCAGGTCCAGAAACATCAGCGCGGCGGCATTGCCGCTGCGCTTACAGCGGCGAATGACGTGTTCCAGACGGTCACGGAACAGCTGGCGGTTGGCCAAGCCGGTCAGCGGATCGTAGAACGCGAGGCGATGCAGTTCTGTCTGGGCGGCCTTGAGTTCAGTCAGGTCGCGCAGACTGACCACCACACCGTTGACCCCGGGTACGTCGGTCATCGCGGTGTAGGTGCCTTCCATGTCACGCCATTCACCCTGGGCATCGCGGATACGGGCATGCACCACCGGCAGCCCTTTGCCCGGCTCGGTGAGCGCCTGATCGAAACAGTGCTGCAGCTGGGGCCAGTCGTCCGGATGCACCTGGTCTTCGAGCTGCAGGTTGGGCACGCTACCCGGATCGTAGCCGAGAATCGTCTCGGACGATGGACTGACGTACTGGGTCTGCCCTTTCTGGTCGAGGATCAGCGTGATGTTGCTGGCGCCCTCGGTGATGGCCCGGTAACGACCGGCGTTGATCTGGGCCAGTAGTCGTGAGCGGATCATCGCCAGGGAGAACGCGAACAACAGCAAACTGATGATGACGCCGGCTACCAGCACGATCAGCGGCCGCGGATCCGACGAGCGAAAATCGAAGGCCGGCGTGGTGTGCGTCTGCAGCAGCCAGGTACGCCCGCCGTGCTCGACTTTCTGGGTCATCTCAAAGGTGTAGTCGTCGTCCAGCGAGCCCAGGTTGGAGGCATACATCAGATCCTCCTTCACCGGCACGTCGCTGTCGTAGATGCGCACGTCGAGGAAAGGCGCAATCAGGCCGACAATCCCGTCCATCAGGTTGTTCATGCGGAAGGCGCTGAACACGAAGCCGCGCAATCGCATGCGCCGCTCCTCCAGTATATTGGGCACCTTGTCGCCCTGGTAGACCGGGAAATACATCAGGAAACCGGCCTGTTCGTCGTCCACCTGCTCCTGCACCAGGACCACCTTGCCGGTCATGGTGGCCTTGCCGGTATCGCGGGCTTCTTCCATGGCAATGCGGTGGGTGGGATCGCCGAACGCGTCGTAGCCGTAGGCGCGTTTGTTGCGCTGGGTACTGGGCTCCAGAAACACGATCGGGTGATATTCGGCGCGCACACCGGCGGGATTGATCAGGTAATCCGGCAGCCCCTGGTCCCGGATCCTGCGCACGAAGTCCTTGATCTCATCCCCTTCCACCCGGGCGGTGTAGCCAATGCCCTGAATTCCCGGATAGTAGCGGTTGATGTCCAGCTTGTTGACGTACAGGCGCCAGTCGTCACGCCCGACCAGATCGGCGACGGCAAACAGGCCGGCACTGCCGGCCAGCACCTGTTCGTAGTTGAGCAACCGCTCCTCGATGGCCGTCTTCAACTGCATGGACTGGTTTTCAAAACGCGCCTGGGTCCGGTCCTGGACCAGGCGGATGGAAAACTGCCAGGCACCGGCGGTCAGCAGCAGGGAGATCAGCAAGACCAACCATGCTATGCGAGAAGAGGAGCGTCGGGCCAGTTGTCCCAGGGTTACTTCCTTCGCCATTACTTCAATCCATTGAATCGGGGCACGACGCCCACGGTCAGAAATGCACCCGCAGCCCCTGGGTCAGGGGGCTCCGGGCCCTGATCAATTTTAAACCGGGGAGTATAGCAAAACCCGTCGCGGATCGTGCCACGACGGGTTCAAATGACGGGAAGGAAGTAAGCGCCGACGGGACGCCGGCGCCGACAGGGTTACTTCTCGGTCTTGATGACGAGGAACGTCGACTGCCCCTCGCGCATGACCAGAACCGGGATCGCCTTGCCCTTGGGCAGGTCGCCGGCAATGCGGCGGAAGTCGTCCACGGAACTCACGGTCTCGTTGTTGAGCTTGCGGATCACGTCGTCGGGACGGATCCCCGCATCCAGGGCCGGTCCCGTTCCAACGTTCTGCACCAGGACACCATCCTTGATACCCAGCTGCTGGCGCTGGTCGGCGGTCAGGTCGGCGACGGACAGTCCCAGCGGGCCATTACTCACGGAGGGAGACGGCTCCTCACCAGTGCTCGCCTGACGGTCCTCCGGCAGCTTGCCGATGGTCACATCCAGCTCTTTTTCCTCACCGTTGCGCAGTACGGTCAGCTCGGCCGATTCGTTGATCTTGGTGCGCCCCACCATCGGCGGCAGGTCGGAGGACAGATTGATTGGCTCGCCGTTGTATTCCAAAATGATGTCGCCCGGTTGCAGACCGGCGGCCTCTGCCGGCGAATCCGGCAGCACTTCAGCCACCAGCGCACCGCGTGGACGCTTCAGGCCGAACGACTCGGCCAGGTCCCGGTTGACCTCCTGGATCAGCACGCCCAGCCAGCCACGGGAAACGAAGCCCTGGTCCTTGATCTGATGAAACACGTTCATGGCCACGTCGATGGGAATCGAGAAGGACACACCCATGAAGCCACCGGAGCGGGTATAAATCTGGGAGTTGATGCCGACCACTTCACCATCGAGGTTGAACAGCGGACCACCGGAGTTACCCGGATTGATGGCCACATCCGTCTGGATGAACGGGACATAGTTCTCGGAAGGCAGTGAACGGCCGATGGCGCTGACGATGCCCGCGGTCACAGTGTAATCGAAGCCGAACGGCGACCCGATCGCGAAAACCCACTCACCCTGCTGCAGGTCGCTGGAGTGGCCCATCTTGACCACCGGCAGGTGGTCGGCCTTGATCTTCAGCACGGCGATGTCCGAGCGCGGGTCCGTCCCGATCACCTTGGCATTGAGTTCACGACGATCGCTCAGGCGCACGATGATTTCGTCGGCCCCTTCCACCACGTGGTTGTTGGTCAGGATGTAGCCATCCTCGGAGACAATGAAACCGGACCCCATGGAATGCAGCGGCTGCTGTTGGCCGGGCTGTTGCGGGCCATTGGGCCCTTCGAAGAAACGGCGGAAGAATTCGGGCATCTGATCCAGCTGACGCTGGTCAAATGGCATCCCTGCCTGAGATTTGGGGTTCTGCGTCGTGCTGATATTGACCACAGCCGACGAGTTCTCCTTCACCAGCCCGGTAAAATCAGGCAACTCGGCATGGGCGCGGCTTGCCAGCAGCATCATGAACGCCAGAATGGGCGCAAACCAGACTCTCAGGTTCTTTTGGGGCATACCTCACTCCAGAATTTGGTTGGGTTTTACAGAATGGACACGTCTATTTTCTAGGCAGACTCTGCCGTTTCAAATTAAGGAAATGTTATGCGGAGCCCGGTCCCGGTCAGGGCGCCCCCAACGGGCCCGAATCCCGCACAGTGACTGGCTCGACCGCCACATGATGCAGATCAACACGCAACAGGACCGGTTCAAACCCGGGGTTCTTGCGTCGATCACGGGAACTTTTTCGAAGTGCTCCAAAACCGACGGCCAACCCCAGGGCGCCCCCCAGAATGGCCGGCCCGTCCTGGCCGGGCCAGAGAGTCGCCGCAACCATGGCGCCCAGCAGCAGGGCCACCAGGGGCCAGGCATATACCAGCAGCGACGCCTTCAGCAATTGCGATTCCTCGATACCGAGCGTGACCTGGTCACCCACGCGGGCGCCGAGTGGGTTGTGCACCCGAACCTGATTGGCTCGGCCATCGGTCATACTGGCCAGCGCCCCCTGACCGCAGCCTTTACGGGCGCTGCAGCTGCCGCAGGTACTCTGGCGAATGGTCTGCACCCAGACGGCGTCGTCAATCTCGGCAACGACGGTCCCGCTTTCCTCAATCATGATCGTCTCCGGGCACCACAGCGGTGTCCGCTTTGGCGGCCGACTTTTCGGCCGCCTGCGGTGCCGGTTCCTTTTCAATCCGAATCGATTGAGCCACTTTGACAGCGGTTTCCGGCGGAATTTCCCCAACCACCGTCACCAGATGACGTTGATCACCTGCTATCAGCTTGCTCATGAAGATCGTAGTGGCGCCGATCCGTGAAATACCGGTCGGCATATCCATGTTCCCCACGGGTGCAACGAACACCGAGAAGGAAGCCAGTCCGTCGGAGAACGCGATTGCCTGTCCTCCCGGCGGATGCGGAGCCGGCGTTGCCTGGAACCCCTCCGGATGCCAGCTGAGTTTCCAGGTCACGTTTGGCATGGGCGGTGGCGGAGAAGGCGGCGGTGTCGGATGCGCCCCGCCGACAGCCAGCTTGCGGGTCGACTCTTGTGAAGGGATACGGAATTCGCTGTCCGGAATGTCCTTGGTCAGCTCGAGCATGGTGAACTGGAAACGCTCCAGCACCTTGTCGTCGTTGCTCAGTACCTGGCTTTTGACCAACAGTCCGGAGGTTTTCTCAAGCCACAGCCGATAGCGGTAGCGATGAATGTCCTTGGGATTAAGGGCGACGACCACCGCCTTGTGTCCGGCCACCCGATCATCGTCAAGCAGCCTGGCGGCGTACCAGCGCCGAACGGGCGCCATCTTGTCGGAAAAGACTTCGGAGAAGGGGCCGGATGGCAGCATGGCATCCAGTTGAATGCGGCCATGGGACGGCAGTATGCAGAACACGCGGCCACCCCGTCGGATAATCTCGCCCTGGTCGCCATCCTGGATCACCAGGCGCTCCTGCACCTCTCCATCCTTGAATCGGTGGGCGATGCGCATGGAACTGACCTGATCCCCCCGGCTATAGACGAACACCCCTTTGTAACTGGTGGTGTTCAGCGCCGGTCCCATCTGTTCGAGCCAACCTTCGGCGGTGGTCGGCATATCCCCGGCCCAGACCGAAGCCGAAAGCACCCAGGCGCTCACACCACAGGCCAGCCGGGTGAGGAAGGTGTGACGTCTGTTGATTCCTGAATGGGCCATTGGATCAGCGCAGGCCGGTCGACACGCTGGCCACCCGGGCATAACCCATCGAGCCGTACCCCATGCCCACACTGTTATGCTGGGCGTGCTCAAGCAGATAGCGGCTCATTTGTTCCCGCTGCTCGTCATCCAGCCCCTGCAGGGCAATTTCAGGCACGCGGGGCGTATCCTGGGCATCATCGTCATTGCCGTCCATACCCAGACCCGCTGTCAGGGCACCGGCACCGGTCTCATCGGAAATGCCCCAGTGGGCACCCGCGCCAAAGCCAACCAGCAGGGCCATGGACACCGCAGCCACCGCCGACCAGCGCAGGGAGCGCCGTGACGGGTTGGTCGCCTTCGAATCGGCGCCTCGTTCAGGCAATTCGGCATCGGCATCGATAGCGTCGCGAACTGCGCTGCTGACATCCACCGTGGCCAGGTCACGACGCTCGTCATGCATCAGATTGCGCAGTTGCTGCCATCTCTGCCACTGCTCCCGGACTTCCGGTTCACCGGCACGAGACAACAGACGACGCACAGCCAGTTCGTCGGCCTGATCATCCATCATGGCTGACAGCGTCTCTCTCAGACGATCATCCATTGCGCATGCACCTCAAAATCAACAACACCGTTTTAAATTCTGTAGACACTCAGTCTGCACTCAACATCGGGGCCAACTCACGGTCCACGGCATCCCGTGCTCTGAATATCCGCGAGCGTACCGTTCCGATCGGGCATTCCAGGATCCGGGCGATGTCTTCATAGCTCAGCCCCTCGTATTCCCGCAACAACAGGGCCGAACGCAACTCCTCCGGTAAACCGCTGATCGCGCGCTGCATGGCTTCATACATTTCCTCGCGCTGCATCAGTTTCTCCGGGGTGGCCACATCGCGCAACCAATCACCGGAATCGAGCCGTTCGGCTTCCTCGGCCTCCATGCTGCCACGCGGGCGCCGCCCGCGGGATTCCAGGAAATTCTTGGCGGTATTCACCGCAATCCGGTACAGCCAGGTATAGAAGGCGCTGTCACCGCGGAAGCGTTCCACCGCGCGGTAGGCCTTGACGAATGTTTCCTGCGTGAGATCCAGAATGTCCTGGGAGTCGTTGGTATAGCGGCTGATAATGGATGCCACGCGGGACTGGTACTTCAGCACCAGAAGATCGAACGCAGACCGGTCACCCCGCTTGACGCGCTGGATGAGCTGTTTGTCGGTCTGACTTTCAGAGGGAGACTGTGGCGTGCTCTCTGTCACCGGTTTCTTCGCCGTTTGGCCGCCTGCATTCGGGCGCTCTGGCAGGGAGGTTACCGTGGCTTTCTCCGGGGTGCCCTCCCCCGAACTCGTACGGCAGTCCCGCAGGGCCGAAGTTGGCAATCTGGATAACGTCATGCTGCAGTCCCATTCGCACTTGACTGAAAGGCTCTCTGCCAACCCTGACTTGTGGCAGGTAAGCCCGTGTGGCCAAATAGACAGCAGCCGTAAAGTTTAGTTCAATAGCGCCCTCATTATGGCCCGCGATACCGAACAGATGCCACAGTCCCACCAATATGATGTGCTGATTATCGGCAGTGGTGCCGCCGGCTTGAGTGTCGCACTCAACCTGCCCGCCCATATGAAAGCCGCCGTCATCAGCAAAGGCGAACTGACCAGTGGCTCCACGCTGTGGGCCCAGGGCGGTATCGCCGCCGTGCTGGATTCAGAGGACAGCGTCGAGGCGCACATCCGGGATACCCTGAACGCCGGCGCCGGCCTGTGCCATGAAGATGCCGTGCGCTTCACCGTCGAACACGGCCGCGAAAGCATCGAGTGGCTGATCGACAAGGGTGTTGATTTTACACGGGATGACGACCAGAAATACCATCTCACCCGTGAAGGCGGTCACAGTCATCGCCGGATTATCCATGCCGCCGACGCCACCGGTCAGGCCGTTTCCCACACGCTCAGCGACCGGGTTCGCCAGTGTGCCAACGTGGAAATCCTGGAGAACCGGGTCGCCGTCGACCTGATCACCCATCGCAAGCTGTCCCTGCCCGGCAACCGCTGTGTGGGTGCCTACGTGCTCAATCTTGACGACAGTCATGTCGAGTTGTTCCGCGCGCGCTTCGTGGTGATCGCTACCGGCGGCGCCAGCAAGGCCTACCGTTATACCAGCAATCCCGACGGAGCCTCCGGCGACGGCATCGCCATGGCCTGGCGGGCCGGCTGCCGCACGGCCAACATGGAATTCAACCAGTTCCACCCGACTTGCCTGTATCACCCGCACGCCAAGTCGTTCCTGATTACCGAGGCGGTGCGTGGCGAGGGCGGCCGCCTGCTGCTGCCCGATGGGTCCAGCTTCATGGAACGTTTCGACGAGCGCGGCGAACTGGCCCCCCGGGACATCGTGGCCCGGGCGATCGACCATGAAATGAAACGTCTCGGTGCCGATCATCTCTATCTGGACATCAGCCATAAGCCGGCCGATTTCGTGAAGACCCATTTCCCGACCATCTACGAGCGCTGCCTGGCGTTCGGGATCGACATGACCCGGGAACCGATCCCGGTGGTGCCGGCGGCCCACTATACCTGCGGCGGCGTGATGACCGACCACCGGGCACGCACCGACGTCAACCAGCTCTACGTGGTCGGCGAAGCCGCCTTTACCGGCCTGCACGGCGCCAATCGCATGGCCAGTAACTCGCTGCTGGAATGCCTGGTGTATGGCCGTTCCGCCGCCGAAGACATCGCACGGCTGGACAACGACATCCCCGATCCGCCGCAGGCACCGGCCTGGGACGAGTCCCAGGTCCGCGACTCGGATGAAGACGTCGTGATCTCGCACAACTGGGATGAGCTGCGTCATTTCATGTGGGACTACGTCGGCATCGTGCGCACCACCAAGCGCCTGCAGCGGGCCAAACACCGGGTCGATCTGTTGTCACGGGAAATCGGCGAGTTCTACAACAACTACCGGGTCTCCAACGACCTGCTGGAACTGCGCAACCTGGTCACCGTGTCCGACCTGATCATCTGTTCGGCCATGCAGCGCCGGGAAAGCCGCGGCCTGCATTACACTCTCGATTTTCCCGGAGTGCTGCACGAAGCGCGGGACACTATCCTGACGCCCACCACTTTTCGTTCCCGGGCGCCCTAGTGCCCGGAACCTGTTTTCACCCTGAGGTCGTTTTGTATGGATCGTGATGTCGAATTCAAGCGTCTTTACTGGCACAGCCGACGCGGCATGCTGGAGCTGGATGTTCTGCTGATCCCTTTCCTGGAACAGGTCTACCCGAGCCTGCCGCAAGCCGATAAGGCACGCTACCAGAAGCTGATCGACTGCGAGGATACCCAGATCTATCAGTGGTTCATGCAGCGCGAACGCCCGGAAGACCCGGACCTTCAGGTCATCGTGGATATGATCCTGGATCGTGTACAGCCGGATTGACTTGCCGCTGCAATGTTCCTTGCCGCTGGCTACCTTGCTGGCGCTGTGCTGGGCAATACCCACCGGCCTTGCGCTGACGCTGACCACAGGCCTGGCAGCCGGCCACCTGATGGCATCGGTGGTGTTCGTATGGCTCGGCTGGCGCAGCGTGCGACGTTTCGCCCTGCTGGGCAGCCAACGGGCGGTGACGGGGCTGCATTTGAGGCGACAGCAATTGTCGGTCCGCACGGCCGAAGGTAGCGATATTCCTGTCACAGTGGCTGCCAACAGCCGGCTGACAAGCCGTGTTGCACTCTTGAAACTGCGGCCCGAGGCCTCCACCTTACAGGAACACACAGTCCTGCTGGTGAATCTGCCTTTCTGCACGAACGTCGATCCGGACGCCTTCCGGCGTTTGCGGGTGTGGCTTCGTTTTGCCGGCAGTCCATCGCCCTCTTCGAATCAACCGGTCTGACAGGAGTAGCGCATGTCCGATTCCGCCGCGCCGCAAGTCGCTTCCGCCCAACGCCCGAGTCATGCGTACACCAGCCTGGACAATGTCCAGCTCTATCGGGTGGGCGGCAAGGATCCCCGCAAATTCCTGCACGGCCAACTCAGCCAGCATATGGATGAGGTGACCGAAACCCGCGCACGCCGAGCGGCCGCCTGCACCCCCAAAGGCCGCGCCTACGCCTTGTCGTTGCTGGTTGGCGAGCAGGACGCCATCCTGTTGCGTCTGCCCAAAGCCATTGAAGAGCGCATCACCGGCCAGCTGAAAAAATTCCTGATGCTGTTCCGCGGCACGGAGATGACCAGTCTCGACAGCGCCCGGGTGTTTGGCCTGTGGGGCCTTGAGGCGGCGCGCAGCCTGTCGGCGGATGCCGATACCCTCGACACGACCGGTGACGCACTGACGCTGGAAGACGGCAAACTGATCCGGGTTCAGGACACCGCCGAGGGCGTTCCCCGTTACGAATTCTGGCGCCTCAGTGGCGACCGCCTGCCGGATGCCCCGACCGCCACCCCGGCGGATTGGGCAGCTGCCGAAATCAGCGCCGGCCTGGCCGAACTCGACAGCGACAGCACTGAGGCCTACGTGCCCCAGATGCTGAACCTGCAGCACGTCGATGGCATTCACTTCAAAAAAGGCTGCTATACCGGCCAGGAAGTCATCGCGCGCATGCACTACCTGGGGCAGCTGAAGAAGAGCCTGTTCCGCCTGGCTGTCGCGTCCGACCAGCCCCTGTGCCCGGGCATGTCGGTGATTGCCGGTGACAAGGCCGTCGGTGAACTGGTCAACGTGGTCGGATTCGAAGACGGCCGACAGGAAGCGCTCGCAGTGATCAAGCATGCCGCCCTGAACGCACAGCCCTGGAAGATTGACGGGGCGGAAGGCACCGTTGAACGCCTGGATCTGCCCTACCCGGTGCCAGAACAGGAAAAGGCCTGACGCGAGCCCGAGAACCAACAACCGGCCGTTGCGTCGCCCTTGCAGATACGTTTTGTGACGGCTGCGTCGGGCTTTATTTGCTATAACTGCACATTAACGGCGTTGCGCCCTGTTTTTCATGCCAGTCACCGATGGATGGAACATCTTACTATGGCGACGATTTCGGAAACCCTTAAAGACGACCTGACCGCTGCGATCGAGAGCGACAAACTGGTCCTGCCGACCCTGCCCGAAGTGGCCCTGCAGGTCCGTGAAATCGCGGAGGCAGAAGACTCCTCCATACAGGACCTGGTCAAGGTCATCAGTAACGACACCGCCCTCTCGGCCCGCCTGATCCGCGTCTGCAACAGCCCGCTGTTCCGGGGCTCCCGACAGATCGAAAACCTGACCATGGCGGTCAGCCGCCTGGGCATGGCCTACACCAGCAACCTGGCCATGGGTCTGGCGATGGAACAGATGTTCCAGGCCACTTCCGACATGATCGACAAGCGCCTGCGGGCCACCTGGCAAACCAGCACCGAAGTGGCGGGCATCTGCCACGTTCTGGCCCAGCACTACACCCGTCTCAAGCCGGACCAGGCGACCCTGGCCGGGCTGATACACCTGATCGGCGTGCTGCCGATCCTGCGTTATGTGGAAGACAACGAAGTTCAGATCAGCAGCATCATGCTGGACAAGGTCATCGAAGAATTGCATGCCGATATCGGCCAGCGAATTCTCAAGAAGTGGGACTTCCCGACGGAACTCCAGACCGTACCGGCCGATTTCACGGACTTCCAACGTGTCGTACCCAAGGCCGATTACGCCGATCTGGTGATGATCGCCAACCTGCAGCTGGTCGCCGGCACCGAGCACCCGTTCACAGAGCTGGACTGGAACACCATCCCCGCGTTCGAGCGGCTGGGCCTGGACCCGAACATCGATATGAGTCAGGAAGAGGACCTGAACGCCGAAATGGAAGCGGCGATGGCGCTGCTCCAGTAAACGGGTACAGACGCCAAACGCAAAAAAGGCCGGTGATTCACCGGCCTTTCTTGTATCGCGCGATCAGCTCTTCCTGATTGGGCAAGCCCCAGTCGATGGGTGCCCGCCCCTTTTCAACCAGCCACTCGTTGGTCTGGCGGAAATGACCGCAACCAAAGAAGCCCCGATGGGCGCTCAGTGGAGACGGATGCGGCCCCTGCAGGACGAGGTGCCGGTTCCGATCGATGATCCGCCCCTTCTTCTGGGCATAGCTGCCCCAAAGCAGGAACACCACGCCTTCTCGCTCGGCATTGATGTGCTCGATCACGCGGTCGGTGAAGTGCTCCCAGCCTTTGCCCTGATGGGCGCCCGCCTGGCCCTGCACCACGGTCAGTACGGCATTGAGCAACAACACTCCCTGATCGGCCCAGGGCTGCAAGCAGCCGTGATCCGGTGGATCGATGCCCAGTTCCGCCTGAATTTCCTTGAAGATATTGACCAGTGACGGCGGCGTTTTAACGCCCGGTCGCACACTGAAGCACAGACCATGGGCCTGCCCCGGACCGTGATAGGGATCCTGCCCGAGGATGACCACCGACACCTTGTCGAAAGGGGTCGAATTCAGCGCATTGAAACAGTGCTGACGGGCCGGAAACAGCGTCTTGCCTGCCTGTTCTTCCTGGGCCAGGAAATCAGCCAGCGTTTGCAGGTACGGCTGCTCGAACTCGTTACCGAGACGTTCGAGCCAGCCGCGGTCGGGCTTGAGCTGCTGTCGCAGGGCTTCGGCCGCCGGGTGCATGGACTCAGGCCTTTTCCGGACGCATCGCCGGGAACAGGATCACGTCCCGAATGGACGGCGAGTCGGTCAGCAGCATGGTCAGCCGGTCGATGCCGATCCCTTCGCCGGCCGTCGGCGGCAGGCCGTATTCCAGCGCAGCGACGTAATCCTCGTCGTAGAACATGGCTTCGTCGTCGCCGGCCTCTTTCTCCGCCACCTGCTCGCGGAAACGCTCGGCCTGGTCCTCGGCGTCGTTCAACTCCGAGAAGCCGTTGGCGATCTCGCGACCACCGACGAAGAACTCGAAACGCTCGGTGACGAACGGGTTGGCATCCTTGCGGCGGGCCAGCGGAGACACTTCCGTCGGGTACTCGGTGATGAACGTGGGCTGCATCAGGCGATGCTCGACGGTCTTCTCGAAGATCTCGATCTGGACCTTGCCCAGCCCCCAGCCTTCCTTCAGCGGAATACCCATGTCCGACGCGATGCGACGGGCCGCGTCGGCATCCGCCAGATCTTCGGCCTTAATGTCCGGATTAAACCGCAGGATGGAATCGAATACGGTCAGGCGCTCGAAAGGCTTGCCGAAATCGTATTCCACGGTTTCGGTCTCGCCGTCGGCCAGCAGTCGGGTGTTGGTGACGGTGGTGGTCTGGAGGACTTTCTCGGTCGCTTGCCGCAGCATGGCCTCGGTGTGATCCATCAGGTCGTTATAGTCCGCGTACGCCTGGTAGAACTCCAGCATGGTGAACTCGGGGTTGTGTCGGGTCGACAGCCCCTCGTTACGGAAGTTGCGATTGATCTCGAACACCCGCTCGAAACCGCCCACCACCAGACGCTTGAGATAGAGTTCAGGTGCGATGCGCAGGTACATATCCATGCCCAGCGCATTGTGATGGGTAATGAACGGACGCGCTGTGGCGCCGCCGGGAATCGCCTGCAGCATCGGCGTTTCCACCTCGATGAAGTCACGTTCGGCGAAGTAGTTGCGGATGCTGTTGATGATCTTCGAGCGGGCCTCGAACACCCGGCGCGAATCCTCGTTGACCATCAGGTCGACGTAGCGCTGGCGATAGCGCATCTCGGTGTCGGTCAGGCCCTTGTGCTTTTCAGGCAGCGGACGCAGGGACTTGGTGAGCAGCTTGTACTCATCCATCATCACGTACAGATCGCCCTTGCCGGATTTGCACAGCTTGCCGCGAACCCCGATGACATCGCCCAGATCCCAGTGTTTGGTGTCCTTCTGCACATCCTTGGAGGCATAAACCTGAATCCGGCCACTCACGTCCTGGACCACCTTGAACGCCTTGCGATCAAGCATCAGGCGGCCTGCGATGGCCACTTCCAGACCCAGCTCTTCCAGCTCTTCCTTCGATTTATCGCCGTAGGCCTTCTGCAATTCCGCCGCCGTGCTGTCACGTCGGAAGTCGTTGGGGAAGGCGTTGCCCTGCTCGCGCAATTCAGCCAGCTTGGCACGACGCTCGGCAATGAGCTTGTTGTCGTCCTGCGTTACGGCGTTGGGGGTCTGGTCGGTCATGATCTCTCGCTAGCGTGTTCAGGCCCGGCGGATGACGTCGCCGGGACCGCGGTTGGTTTGCAGATTAAAGGGCCATTTTCAGGCTGGCTTCGATGAACTTGTCGATGTCACCGTCCAGCACGGCCTGGGTGTTGCTGGTTTCCACCTTGGTGCGCAGGTCCTTGACCCGGCTGTCGTCCAGAACGTAGGAGCGAATCTGGCTGCCCCAGCCGATGTCGGACTTGGCGTCTTCCTGCTTCTGCTTCTCGGCGTTGCGCTTCTGCATTTCAAGCTCGAACAGTTTGGCCTTGAGCTGTTTCATCGCCTGGTCTTTGTTCTGGTGCTGGGAACGGCCGGCCTGACAGGCCACGACCGTGTTGGTCGGCAAGTGCGTCAGACGAACCGCGGACTCGGTCCGGTTAACGTGCTGACCACCGGCCCCGGAGGCGCGGTAGACGTCGACCCGCAGATCCGAGGGATTGATCTCGATCTCGAAGCTGTCGTCCACTTCCGGCGATACGAAAACCGAGGAAAACGACGTGTGACGGCGGTTGCCGGAGTCGAACGGGGACTTGCGCACCAGACGATGCACGCCGGTTTCCGTCCGCAGCCAGCCGTAGGCGTACTCGCCCTGGATGTGGATGGTAGCACTCTTGATACCGGCCACTTCCCCTTCCTGCAGCTCGACGATGTCCGCCTTGAAACCCCGGCGCTCGGCCCAGCGCAGGAACATGCGCAGCAGCATGTTGGCCCAATCCTGGGCTTCCGTACCACCGGAGCCGGCCTGGATGTCCAGGTAGGCGTTATTCTCGTCCATTTCGCCGGAAAACATGCGGCGGAATTCGAGCTTTTCCAGGTCTTTGTCCAGCTCCGCCAGATCCGCCTGGACATCGGCACCCGCCTGCTCGTCCTCTTCCTCGGCGGCCATCTGGATCAGATCCTCGGCATCGGACAGCCCGGTGGTGAGCTTGTCGATCGTCGTGACGATCAGCTCCAGGTTAGCGCGCTCCTTGCCCAGGTTCTGGGCCCGTTCCGGATCCTCCCAAACGGCGGGGTTCTCCAGCTCGCGCTCTACTTCGACCAGTCGTTCACTCCGCTGATCGTAGTCAAAGATACCCCCTAAGCGCTTCAGTGCGCTCCCGGAGATCCTTGATGGTATTCAGTATCGGATTGATTTCCATGTAGCATCCATTTGACGAAAAGAATAAATCGGATACATGGCCGGAGGCTCCGGCCAGCCGGGCATTTTACCGGACTTCCGTCCCAAAATCAGCCGGCTCGATGTAGTCCACCAGCAACTGCAACTGCGTGCGCCCGCGGAAAGTGTTGGCGTCCGGCTTGTAAACGATGCGGGCGCCGGTTCGGGTGAAGTCGGGCACATCGGAGCCGGTATTGAACGCGATGCCGTCGATCACATCACCACCGCCCTGTGGACGCAGCACCATCTTGAGGTGCTTCTCGCCCACAATCCGCTGGTTGATGACTTCGAACTCACCATCAAACGCCGGCTCCGGGAAATGCTGCCCCCAGGGGCCCGAGCGTTTCAGCGTGTAGGCCGTATCCAGGTTCAGCTCGTGCGGCGCCAGCGTGCCGTCGGTGGTGATCGACGCCTCCAGCGCGTCGGCCGTGATGGCTTCGCGAACCACCCCGTCAAACGCCGCCGCGAAGGCATCCAATTGATCGGCGCCAATCGACATGCCGGCCGCCATGGCATGACCACCAAACTTTTTCAGCAGGCCCGGATGGCGGGCGTCCACGGCCGCCAGCACATCGCGGATGTGCAGGCCAGGGATCGAGCGCGCCGATCCTTTCAGCAGCTCGCCACCGTCATCCGGTGCAAAAGCGATCACCGGACGATGGGTCTGCTCGCGGATGCGCGCGGCCAGGATCCCGATCACGCCCTGGTGCCAGTCCGGATCGTACAGCGCCAGCCCCCAGGGCAGACCGTCGATATCCAGCGAGAGCGACGCCAGCAGTTCCTGGGCCTGCTCCTTCATGCCGGACTCGATACTGCGGCGCTCGCGGTTCATCTGGTCGAGTTCGGTGGCCAGGCGACGCGCTTCGTCCCGGGAGTCCGCCAGCAGACAGGCGATGCCCAGGCTCATATCGTCCAGCCGGCCTGCCGCATTCAGGCGAGGACCCACTACGAAGCCCAGATCCGTCGCGCTGATCTGGGTATGATCCCGGCCTGCCACGTCAAGCAACGCCAGGATACCGGGTCGTGCTTCGCCCTGGCGGATCCGGCGCAGCCCCTGCTCGACGAAAATGCGGTTGTTGTGGTCCAGCGGTACCACGTCAGCGACCGTGCCAAGGGCGACCAGATCCAGCAGACACCCCAGGTTCGGCCCCTTACCCTCAAGCATGCCCTGTTCCGCCAGATGGCGCCGCAAGGCAGTCAGCACATAGAACATGACGCCAACGCCAGCAGCGTTCTTGCTCAGGAAAGGACAGCCCTTCTGGTTGGGATTGACGATGGCATCCGCATTCGGCAGTTCGTCGGCTGGCAAGTGGTGATCGGTGACCACCACGCGGATACCCCGCTGCACGGCTGCCGCCACACCGTCAACCGCAGCGATGCCGTTGTCTACGGTAATCAACAGATCCGGCAGTGCGCCCTCCTCTTCCAGGCGCTCGATAATGCCCGGCGTCAGGCCATACCCGTCGGAGAAACGACTGGGGACCCGGAAATCCAGGGAAACAGCACCCATCATCTGGAGTCCCAGCATGGCGACGGTGGTGCTGGTAGCGCCATCGGCGTCGAAATCCCCCAGGATCAGGATGCGCTGCTTTTCCCGAATGGCTTCTGCAATCAGCGTGACTGCACGACCGATGCCGCGCAGGTCAAACGGCGACGCCAGCTCCCGCAGGGTGTAGCTCAACTCGGCTTCGGACCGGACTCCGCGCGCCACATAGAGTCGCTTGAGCAGGGGTGGCAGGGCATGGCCCCAGTCGGCTGGCTGGTCCGGCAGGGGACGCCGGACGATTTTGCGTGGCGTCATAGTGTTTTTTCAGACAGTTGAATGCAATGCGGCCCCGACGGGGCCGCACAACGATCAGGCGTGTTTCCAGTGGGAAGCGATGAAGCCCTGGACGGCGTCCAGGTCATCCTCCAGTACAGTGTAACGCTCCTCCCGATCGAACAGATCCGCGAGATGCTGGGGCAGTTCGGGTGTCGCCCCCACGCCCGACTGTTTGACCGCGTCCGGGAATTTGGCCGGATGCGCAGTTCCCAGCGTAATCATCGGCACGGCAGGATCGCGCCGGCAGGTCCGGGCGGCCTTGACGCCGATCGCTGTGTGCGGATCCAGCAGGTATTCGTTGGTCTCGAAGACATCGCGAATGGTATCGCAGGTGCCGGCATCGTCCACGGCGGCACTGTCGAACAGCTTGCGCGCGTTTTTCCAGCGGTAATCCTCGATGCTGACCGGCCCTTGCTGGGCCCGCTCCAGCAGGTCACGCACCGCATCCCCGTCACGACCGTGCAGATCGAAAAGCAGTCGCTCGAAGTTGCTGGAGACCATGATGTCCATGCTGGGCGACAGGGTATGTTCCAGCTGCTGCTGCTCGTAGCGGTTGCCGCTCATGAACCGGTGCAGGATGTCGTTCTGGTTGGTCGCGATAACCAGCTGGCTGATGGGCAGTCCCATTTCCCGCGCCAGATAACCGGCAAAGATATCGCCGAAGTTACCGGTGGGCACCGAGAACGCCATGCTGCGATCCGGACCGCCCAGCGCCAGCGACGCCTGGAAGTAGTAGACGATCTGGGCCATGATCCGCGCCCAGTTGATCGAGTTGACTGCCACCAGCTGGGTCTTGCCGTTGAGGAAAGACTGGTCGCTAAAGCTGGCCTTGACCATGCGTTGACAGTCGTCGAAGTTGCCCTTCACCGCGAGATTGTGGATGTTGTCGCCCTGCACGGTCGTCATCTGGCGACGCTGCACCTCGGACACCCGCTGGTAAGGGTGGAGGATGAAGATGTCCACGTGCTCGCAACGGCGACAGCCCTCAATGGCCGCAGAACCGGTATCGCCGGATGTAGCGCCCATGATGACCACGTGCTGTTTGCGCTTTTCCAGCACATAATCCAGCAAGCGGCCCAGCAGCTGCAGGGCAAAATCCTTGAACGCCAGGGTCGGACCGCGGAACAGCTCCATCACCCATTCATTGCTGTCCAGTTGCACCAGCGGCGCGACGGCCTTGTGGGCGAACTGGCTGTAGGTGTCGTCGAGCATCGCCCGGAAATCGTCTGCGGGAATGGCCTCCTCAACGAATGGGAACATCACCTTGAAGGCCAGCTCGCTGTACGACAGCCCCCGCCAGCTGCGGATTTCTTCCAGGCTGAACTTGGGCAGGGACTCCGGCACGTAGAGGCCACCATCGGTGGCCAGACCGGTCAGCAGAACATCTTCAAACCCCAGGGAAGGCGCGCTACCGCGCGTACTGATATATCTCACGATCAAATCCTGTCTGGGGTGGCGGCGCCCGGCCGGCCACCCGGATTACCAATGGACAGCAGCGCTGTCTCAGTTGAAGTTTTCAGCCCGGATACGAACCACTTTTTCCTGGATGTCGGACAGGGCTTCCAGCTCTTCAATGGCGCGGTTGATCTGCCGCTCCTGCACCGTGTGGGTGAGGATAATCACCGGAATCTTGCCCTCTTCCAGCTCGGATTCCTTCTGCATGATCGACTCGATGTTGATGCCATGTTCACTGAGAACGGAGGCGACTTTCGCCAGTACGCCCGGCCGGTCCAGAGCCTGAATTCGCAGGTAGTAGGCGGACTGGATATCTTCCATCGGCAGCACGTCGAGGTTTTCCAGGGCGCTGGGTTCGAAGCCCAGGTAAGGCACACGCTGCTGGCTTTCGGCGGCAACGCTGCGGGCCACGTCGACGATATCGGCAATCACTGCCGAGGCGGTGGCTTCGTCGCCGGCACCCGGACCGTAGTACATGGTCTGGCCAACGGCATCGCCATCAACCAACACGGCATTCAGCACGCCGTCGACCTGGGCAATCAGGTGGCTCTGGGGCACCAGCGTCGGGTGAACCCGTAATTCGATGCCGTTCTCGCGGCGGCGCGCAATGCCCAGGTGCTTGATGCGATAGCCCAGCAGTTCGGCGTGAGCAATGTCATAGGGGGTGATGCGGGAAATTCCTTCGGTGTAGGCGCGCTCAAACTGCAGCGGCACACCGAATCCAGCCGAGGCCAGGATGGTGAGCTTGTGCGCCGCGTCGATGCCCTCCACGTCGAAGGTGGGGTCGGCTTCGGCGTAGCCTTTGTCCTGAGCTTCACGCAGGACCTCGTCGAACGCTCGTCCGGCCCGCATCTCGGTCAGGATGTAGTTGCCGGTCCCGTTGATGATGCCGGCAATCCAGTCGATGCGATTCCCGGCCATGCCCTCGCGCACCGCCTTGATGACCGGAATGCCGCCGGCGACACCGGCCTCATAGGCAACGATCACGCCGCGCTTGGCTGCGGCTTCAAAAATCTCGTTGCCGTGGACGGCGATCAGCGCCTTGTTGGCCGTGACCACATGCTTGCCGTTTTCAATGGCGGTGAGAACCAGTTCCCGAGCCACGTCGTAACCGCCAATCAGTTCAACCACGATGTCGACATCTTCCGCTTTGGTAATCTCGAAGATGTCGTTGCTGAAAGGAATGTCACCCAGATCAATGTCGTCACGGCGCCGGCGGGACGCCACGCGACTAATTCGAATCGGACTCCCTGCCCGACCGGCAATCAGCTCCGCATTGCGCGTCAACACGTTGTAAGTACCGCCACCGACGGTTCCCAGTCCGCAGATTCCGACTCTGACCTCTTTCAAGCTCACACCCCTGATCCAGATGAATTGCACAGGGGACCACAACACAAACGCGGTCCCAGCGCGGCAGTTTATAACGATTGGCGCCTGAAAAAAACGCTCGCGGCGTTATCCTGTGATTCTGTCGGGATGGGGCCGGGGTCAGAGGATGCCCAGCCCCTTCGCCAGCTGATCGGGCGGAACATAGCCACGTACCATGCGGCCATCTTCCAGTACGATGGCAGGGGTTCCGGTCACGCCGACTTCGCCGCCCAGCCGATACTGTTCGAGCACGGGATTGTCGCAGGTTTTCGAGGGCACGGCATTGCCCGCCTTGGCATTATCCATGGCGGCCTTGGGGTCGTCGGAGCACCAGACCGAAACGTACTTGCGGAACGACGGCGTGTTGGGCCCGGTCCGCGGATACCCCAGGTAATGCACGGCTATCCCCAATTCGTTGAGGCGGGGAACGTCTTTATGCAGCTTGCGGCAGTAAGGGCAGTCGATATCAGTGAACACATAGATATTGGCCTTGGCCTGCCCCTTGGGCGAGAAGTTGATCATCTCGTCCCGATCCACATCGGCGATAAGCTTGGCACGGCTCTGAGCCCGGGACTTCTCCGTCACGTTGTCGAGGCCGCCCTGCTGACTCACGTGATAGAGATCGCCCACGAAGAAATACTGACCGTCTGCGGTCGAGTAGATCATGTCTGGATTGTTCGTGGACACCGCGTAGAAGCCATCAATGTCCGATGGCGCCACACCCTGGACCTGAAGCCCCGGAATAGCGGTTTCAAGACGCTGCGTGATCGCAGCCTCCACATCGCCGGAGGCGGTCTTTTCTGACGCCAGGGCAACGGGGGCAGCGGCCAGGCCGGCCAGTGCAAACAAGCAGACCGCCAGAATACGGCCCTGAATAAACTGTCTCATGAAGCCTCTTTAAAGGTCATTGGCACATCGAAGTCGTGGACAACAATACCCGCTGAAAGTTCGGGGCACCAGCCTCGTTTACACGATCAACCGCGGGGGTGATGTTCGCCGTGCAGGTCTTGCAGTCGCTGACGGGCCACGTGCGTATAGATTTGGGTGGTGGACAGGTCGGCATGCCCCAGCAGCATCTGCACCACCCGCAGATCGGCGCCGTGGTTCAGCAAGTGGGTCGCAAAGGCATGGCGCAGGGTATGGGGCGAGAGCTTCTTATTAATACCGGCGCGACGGGCGTACAGCTTGATCCGGTGCCAGAAGGTCTGCCGGGTCATGGCCTGGGCGCGATTTCCGGGAAACAGGGCATCGGCCGGACGCTGCCGCAACAGCTCGCCCCGTGCTTCCCGCATATAACGGGACAGCCAGTCGAGCGCCTCCTCCCCCATCGGCACCAGTCGCTCCTTGTCCCCTTTGCCGGTGATCCGGACTACGCCCTGGCGCAGATTCACCTGGTCCACGGTAAGATTGACCAGTTCGGACACGCGCAACCCGCAGCCGTAGAGAATTTCCAGCATCGCACGGTCACGCAGCTCGATTGGCACCGTCGGGTCGGGCTCGGTTAGTAGCTGCTCCACATCCTGTTCCGACAGGGTATCCGGCAGGCGCTTGGGCTGGTTCGGACTATCGATACGGAGGGTGGGGTCTTCGGCGATGATCCCTTCGCGCAACAGGAACCGATAGAAGCGGCGCAGTCCGGACAGGCGTCGAGCGGCCGTCGAGGCCCGCGTTCCCGCCGCCATGCCCTCCGAGATCCAGGCCAGAAGATTGATCCGGCTGGCGTCCCGCAACAACGGCTGGTCCGGTTGCTGATCCAGCCACAGAGACAACCGGGTCAGATCTCCCAGGTAGGCCTCCCGGGTCCGCTCCCCCAGACCGAACTCAAGCCAGAGCGCATCATTGAAACGCCGCATCAACGCCTGATTTTCTTCACGACACGTCGTCATGGACAGCCACCCCGAAACGCAAAAAGGCAGCCCCGCAAGGCTGCCTTTTCATTGCTCACAACAATCACGCCACAAGGGCAGTGACGCTTAGTTGAGCTTTTCCTTGATGCGTGCTGCCTTGCCAGACAGTTCGCGCAGGTAGTACAGCTTGGCCTGACGAACGTCACCGCGACGCTTCACGGAAACGCTGTCGATCAGCTTACTGAACGTCTGGAAAGTACGCTCAACACCGACGCCGTAAGACACCTTGCGTACGGTGAAGGACGAGTTGAGGCCGCGATTGCGCTTGCCGATAACCACGCCTTCGAAAGCCTGCAGACGTTCACGGTTACCTTCGGTCACACGGACCTGAACCACGACGGTGTCGCCCGGACCAAACTCCGGGATTTCCCGGGTCATCTGCTCCGTTTCAATCTGACTGATGATGTTGTTCTTGCCGCTCATCGTTAACTCCTGAATACCCAATCTATCAATGCCCTGATGACCCAAAGGCACCCGGTTCGTTCAAAGCCTGCTCCAGCAGCTCTCGCTCTTCATCGGAAAGCTGCCGCTTTTCCAGCAAATCGGGGCGCCTCTCCCAGGTCCGCTTCAGCGACTGTTTCAGCCGCCAGCGCCGGATCTGCTCGTGATGCCCGCCAAGGAGGACCTCCGGCACCCGCTGCCCCTCATAAACCTCGGGACGGGTGTAATGCGGACAGTCCAACAATCCATCGGCAAACGAGTCCTGTTCTGCCGACTGCGCATGGCCCAGTGCACCCGGAATGAAGCGGGTTACCGCATCAATCACGGCCATTGCAGCCAGCTCTCCCCCGGACAGGACAAAATCCCCCAGGGACACTTCGCGATCGACCTCTTCCGAGATCAAGCGCTCGTCAACCCCCTCGTAGCGCCCGGCGACAAGAACCAGTCGCTCGTCGCCCGCAAGCTCTTCAACCAAAATCTGGTTGAGCGGCTCACCCTGGGGCGACAAATAAACCACCGTTGCATCACCGCCCGCCGCCGTTTTTGCAGCGTGGATGGCGTCCCGCAAGGGCTGGATTTTCATCAACATGCCCGGGCCGCCACCGTAGGGGCGATCATCCACCGTCCGGTGACGGTCGTGCGTAAAATCCCTTGGATTCCAGCGCTCCACCGTCAGCAGCCCATCACGAACCGCGCGGCCGGTCACACCGTATTCCAGCACGGCATCGAACATGTCCGGAAACAGACTGACTGCGCCGATCCACACCGATCAGAACTCCGGGTCCCAATCCGCAACCAGCAATCCCGAATCCAGATCAATCCGCTGGACGACCTGGTCAGGCAGATACGGTATCAACCGTTCCCGGTTGTCGATCGAATCTTTGGTCGGCCGCACAACGATAACGTCGTTGGCGCCGGTCTCCATCAGATTCTTGACCGCACCCAGGCACTCGCCACCGGGCGTCTCGACGCGCAGCCCTTCCAATTGGTGCCAGTAGTATTCACCGGCCGGAAGGTCCGGCAACTCGTCCAGCGGGACGGTGATGTCGAGACCACAGTACGACCGGGCAACTTCCCGATCGTCGACGCCCTTGAGCCGGACAACAATGCCGGGCCCATGGCGCTTGCCTTCGGCTACTTCAAGGCTGATCCGTTTTCCCGCCTGGATTGCATGCCAGTGACGGTAATTGAGGATGCCTTCCATGGGATCCGTGTAGGAATAGACTTTCACCCATCCCTTGACCCCGAAAACCGAGGTAATGCGGCCGATCACAGTTTCCTGCGATTGTTCTGCCATACATAAGCCCCGGTTCGTAAAACGTAATGCCAGCGAATTACTGTGCTGCCGCTTCCTTCAGAAGCTTGGCAACGCGATCGCTGGTTTGCGCGCCCTGGCCAACCCAGTGCTGAACGCGCTCCTGGTTAACACGCAGACGCTCTTCGCCGCCGCGGGCAACCGGGTTAAAGAAACCGACACGCTCAATGAAACGACCGTTACGTGCGTTACGGCTGTCAGTGACTGTCAGATGGTAGAACGGGCGCTTCTTGGAGCCACCACGAGCCAAACGGATAGTTACCATTTCGACCAATATCCTGTTCTGTTGATACGAACGTTGTCCTGTTCGCGCCGGCAATATCAGCCCATGGCGCGAAGACCCATACTCGAAAGGGGCGCTATTCTATGCTAATTCCCGGCCAATGAAAACAGCTAAACGCTGCCTTTTTCGCCGGATCGGATCGTGGTTTTCACTGAGGTGCGATCCGGCTCACCGGCAAAGCGATATCAGCGACCGAACGGCGGCATCCCGCCGCCACCGCCACCCGGCGGCATCATACCCTGCATGCCGCGCATCATATTGGCCATGCCGCCTTTCTTGCCGAGCTTCTTCATCATCTTGGACATCTGCTTGTGCTGCTTGAGCAGGCGGTTGACGTCCTGAATCTGCGTGCCGGACCCCGTCGCGATGCGGCGCTTGCGGGAGTTATTGATAACATCGGGGTTGCGCCGTTCTTTCGACGTCATGGAGCAGATAATGGCTTCCAACTGCCCCATGCTCTTGTCGTTCACCTGCTGCTCTGCCATCTGGGCCATATTGCCCATGCCAGGCAGCTTATCCAGCAGACCGCCGACACCGCCCATGCTCTTCATCTGCTGCAGCTGATCGCGGAAATCTTCCAAGTCGAAGCTCTTGCCCTTCTTGATCTTGCGGGTGAGCTTGTCCGCCTTCGCCTTGTCGATCTTGCGTTCCGCTTCCTCGATCAGCGACAGCACGTCGCCCATACCCAGGATGCGTGACGCCACCCGATCCGGATGGAACGATTCCAGCGCCTCGGTCTTTTCGCCGACACCCAGGAACTTCACCGGTTTACCGGTAATGTGACGCACGGACAGCGCTGCACCGCCACGGGCATCGCCATCGGTCTTGGTCAGCACGACACCGGTCAGCTCCAGCGCGTCGTTGAACGCTTTGGCCGTGTTGGCCGCATCCTGACCGGTCATGGCATCGACCACGAACAAGGTCTCGACCGGCTTGACCGCTTTCTGCAGACGACCGATTTCACCCATCATCTGCTCATCCACGTGCAGACGACCGGCGGTATCCAGAATCACGACATCGATGTGCTTTTTGCGGGCCGCATCAATCGCGCCCTCAGCAATGGCAACCGGATCCTGGTCGGTGGAACTGGGAAAGAATTCAGCCTCTACCTCCCCGGCCAGGGTTTCCAGTTGCTGGATTGCGGCCGGGCGATAGATATCGGCACTGACCACCATCACCGACTTCTTGCGACGCTCCTGAAGATGGCGCGCCAGCTTGGCCACAGTCGTGGTTTTACCGGCACCCTGCAGACCCGCCATCATGACCACGGCTGGCGGCTGGGTGGCGAGATTGAGGTCTTCGTTGGCCGAGCCCATGACCCGGACCAGCTCGTCCTGGACCACTTTGATGAACACCTGGCCCGGTGTCAGGCTTCGCTTGACCTCGGTCCCCACGGCACGGCGACGCACGTCCGCAATGAAGTCCTTCACCACCGGCAGGGCCACGTCGGCTTCCAGCAGCGCTTTGCGCACTTCGCGCAGGGTGTCCTTTATATTGTCATCAGTCAGCTTCGCCTTGCCCTGAATTTTGCGCAGGCTACCTGACAGGCGATCGGTAAGATTCTCAAACATGGTGACTCGGCATTCTCTGTGAATAGCGCGTGAATACGAAACAGGCCCGATTTACAGCATGTTGCGGGCCGTCAAAGATTGATTCCAGTTGCACAATCGGCACATTATAACCAGACTGTCGCTCTCAGACGAACCAGCCAACGATAAACGGACTAACCAGAACACGCCATGGGCACCCTCATCCTCGCGGTAACGACACTCTTCCTTTATAGCGTGGGCACTGCCATGCAGACCCTCGTCTTCCGCGGAAGGATCAAGCCCAATCGCGGCCTGACGTCATTGATCGGCGTTCTGGCCCTGGTCAGCCACGGCGCCCTGATCTGGGATCGCATCCCGGAAACCAGCACCATTAATATGGGTCTGTTTCCGGCCTCCCTGCTCATCTCCTGGTTCGTGGTGCTGCTGTTGCTGATTCTCAACAGCCGCAAGCCGATGCAGATCCTGTTCCTGGCCGCCTACCCCCTGGCCGCGCTGACCGTCGTTTTTATGTTGCTGTTCCACTCGCCGCCGCATTACGTATCACAAAGCAACTGGGGCATGCTGGCGCATATCGCACTGGCAATCACCGCCTACAGCCTGTTCACCCTGGCGGCCATCCAGGCCTTTCTGGTCAACCTGCAGAACCGCCAGCTCAAGCGGAACTATAACAGCCTGCTGATCCGTAACCTACCGCCGCTACTGACCATGGAATCGCTGCTCTTCGAACTGCTCTGGGCCGGCGTCATCGTATTGACCCTCGCCATCATCACCGGGGCCCTGTTCATTCACAACATGTTCGACCAGAACCTGGCCCATAAAAGCCTGTTTTCCATCATGTCCTGGTTTGTCTTCACCGGACTATTGATCGGCCACTACACCCAGGGCTGGCGTGGTCAGACGGCCAGTCGCTGGACCCTCGCCGGCTGCGCACTGCTGATGATCAGCTACTACGGCAGCAAATTCGCCCTGGCGTTCATCTTCCACCAGCAATGATCGGCACGAGCGGCGGAATGACGCAGCACAACGCTTGACACCCCGCGCCGCAACTTCCTATCTTCACCTTTCTTATCGTCAGCAATAAAAGGATCCCCCTGCTTGAACGAGGCACCGCTTTCGGCGCTGTTCATCCTCCTCGCCGCCCTCATCGTCATGTCCGCGTTTTTCTCCAGTTCGGAAACCGGCATGATGACGCTCAACCGATACCGCCTGAAGCACCTGGCCAAGACCGGACACCGCGGCGCCAAGCTTGCCAACAAGCTTTTGCAGCGGACGGACCATCTGATCGGGGTCATCCTGATCGGCAACAACTTCGTCAACATTTTCGCATCGTCGATTGCGACGGTCATCGCCATCCGCCTCTGGGGCGATGCCGGGATCGCCATCGCCACCGTATTGCTGACTGTGGTTATCCTGATTTTTGCGGAAGTCACCCCAAAGACCCTTGCCGCCCTCTTCCCGGAGCGCATCGCCTTCCCGGCAAGCTATGTGCTCCGGCCGCTGCTGAAGATCCTCTACCCGTTCGTGTGGCTGGTTAATCTGTTCACCGGCGCGATCCTGAGACTTCTGCGAATCTCTGCCAAAGACGCCTCCAGCGACCACCTCAGCCGTGAAGAACTGCGCACCCTGGTCAACGAAGCCGGCGCGCTGATTCCGCGCAAGCACAAAGACATGCTGGTCAGCATCCTGGACCTGGAGAAGGTCACGGTGAACGACATCATGGTACCGCGCAACGAAGTGGTGGGGATCGACCTGGACGACGACCTGGAAACCATCCTGCGCCAGATGCGCAGCAGCCAGCACACACGCCTGCCAGTGTTCAAGGGCGACATCAACAACATCCAGGGCATGCTGCACCTGCGCAACCTGTCCAAGCTGCTGATGCAGGACGACATCAACAAGGCCATGCTGATGCAACTGTGCCGGGAACCCTACTTCATTCCCGAAAGCACCCCGCTGCACCTGCAGCTGATCAACTTCCAGAAGGCCAAGCGGCGCATTGGCGTGGTGGTGGACGAGTACGGCGACGTATTGGGCATCGCCACGCTGGAAGACATCCTTGAGGAAATCGTCGGTGACTTCACCACCGACTACGCCGCCACCAGCCCCGACCTGATTCCGCAGGACGATGGCACCTACATCATTGATGGCTCGGCCCACATCCGCACCATCAACAAGACCCTTGGCTGGAAATTGCCGACCGATGGCCCCAAAACCCTGAACGGCCTGATCACGGAAACCCTGGAAACCATCCCGGAGAACAACGTCTGCCTGACGGTCAAAGGCATTCGCATCGAGGTCCTGCAGATCAAGGATAACGTGGTCAAGGCGGCGACGGTCCACCCACCCCTGCGCCGCCAGAAGCAACGCGCCTGATCATCTCGGCCGCATTAGTCCGCCAGCGCATAAGAAAAACCGTTTTTGGACGATTAAAATTTAAGCGTTTGCTTGACCGCTCGAACGCCCACTCGGACACTGAACCCATGCTGTGTCGCCGGACAGCCTTCCAATCCGGCAACATGGCGCACCGGGCATGGAAGCGCACCGGATTTGAGCGACGACAGGCATCCACAATGGCCCGGACTGCCCCTGCTTCAGGGCGGTCTGCTCGTCGTTGTGATGTTATATTTTGTTAATGTCTCAGCACGTCCATACACTTTGAGAGGGTTTGTGTTTATTCTCAAAGAACGTGCATGAAGTGATAGCGATTCCGAATAACACCGTACAGGCACCCAGTGCCAGAATAACGATAACGATAAGGAAAGTTCCGCTCGGTCATGTATCCGGTTGAGGCGTAGCAAGGAGTTGGCCATGAACAAGCAGTCCGGCATACATTATCTCCACGAGCACAAGGGCCCGGGGAGCACTGCTGGCTTGCCCAAAGAAATCAGCAAGATACGGGATACCGTCGTGGCCGGTCTGGGTGACCTGCTGCAGGGCGCCTTCGACGCCGTGGACGACTCCCTGTTCGAGCTGGCCAACAACGCGCGCAGCAACAACGAGCAAAATCGCTACTTTGAAGCGATGCGGGAAATCCGCATCAAGCGCAAAGGCGTCGAGAAACACTTCCAGTCCGCCGTCGGCCAACTGTTTGTGACACCGCCGCGGAGCGCCGCCCCGGAAGTGGTCGATCACAGCGCCACGACCGCCGATACCCTGTCCCTGGTCCAGAACGACGAACTGGAAGAACAGGTGGCGATGAACGCCATGATTTCCAAGGCGCGCGCTTACTTTCAGGGCCCCCTGCTCCAGCTTCAGACCCGTTTCAGCTCGGTCTACCCCAACGCCACGGACGATGACCCCGTCAATCCGATGGCGCCCGAGCACCTGTGCAGCGCCTTTGTTGAGGCGGCCCAGGCACTGGAGATCCAGATTCGTGAGCGCCTGATCGTCCTCAAGCAGTTCGATCGCTACGTCGTCTCCAATCTCGGTATGCTGCTGGACGAAGCCAACCGGATCCTGATCCAGGCCGGCGTGATCCCCAATTTCCGTTATCACGGCAAGGCCAGCCAGACGGCCCAGAAGCCGGCTGACAGCAGTACCGAGAAATCAGCGCCGGCGCCGTCGGTCGAGGCGGAAAACGAGGGCGTCGATCGCGGCGCAGCGATCTTCGAGCAGATCCGCGATCTGCTGGCCCAGCAACGCAGCCATGGCGGGCAACCGCGCGCAGCCAACCCGAACGTCCATGTGCTCGGCGGCGCCGAGCTCTATCAGATACTGACACAGCTGCCCCAATCCGCGGATGTCCAGGCCAGCGACAACCTGAGCCGCGGCGAGCCGGTCGTCGTTGACCTGCACTCCATCGTCGAAAACCTGCTACAGCAGCAAAAGACCAGCGACGGCAAACCGGCAGCCCTCAACGAAAGTGACGAGGATCTGATCAACCTCGTCTCGATGCTGTTTGAATTTATCCTGGACGACTACAACCTGTCGGCGCCGATACAGGTGCTCATCAGTCGCCTGCAAATCCCGATTCTCAAAGTCGTCATCAAGGATAAGAGCTTCTTCAGCCGAGCCACGCATCCGGCCCGCAAGTTGCTCAACTCTCTCGCTCGTGCCGGTATCGGCTGGAGCGAAAGTGACGAGAAGACCCGGGACAAACTTTACGAACAGATTCATAACATCGTGTTGCGCATCCTGAACGAATTTGACGGAGACATCAGCCTGTTCGAACAGCTGAATGAAGAGTTCGACCAGTTCCTCGCCAAGGAAAACCGCAAAGCGACGCTGGTGGAACAGCGTACCCGAGAGTCCGAGCGGGGTCGCATCAAGTCACAGAAGGCCCAGGAGACCGTGGACAACCTGCTCCAGGAACGCCTGAACAAACATCAGGTTCCCGATACGATCCACAACATCCTGACCAACGGCTGGAGCCGCGTCATGTTCCTGGCCTATCTCCGCGACGATGTGGAGCATCGCTGGAACCAGTCGGTGCGAGTGGTTGATGACCTGATCTGGTGCCTGCATCCGCATCTCGAAGATGACGAACGGGATCAGTGGGTGCGCGTCGTGCCCGGGCTGCTCAAATCATTGCGCGCCGGACTGGAGGAAGTGTCCTACAATTCCGCGGGCCTCGACACCATGATGCGGGACCTAAAGCACGAACTGACCGAAGCCTTCCGGGCCCATGCCCTTGCCGAGGCCCAGGAAAGCAGCGCCCGCAGCGTGCCGCCAACCCCGACCAGAGCAGAAGAGCCGGAGACCGATGCCGACGGCCCGCCGACAGCGATCCAGCGTCAGCAGGAAATCGAAGACGCCGCCACGGCCGAGTACGTCAGCAAGATCGATGCGATCGACATCGGTCACTGGGTGGAATTCAACCTGGTCAACGGAGCCCGGTTCCGCTGTAAACTCTCGGCGATCATCGAAGAGGCAGACTGCTTTGTCTTCGTGAATCGGATGGGCCTGAAAGTCATCGAGAAAACCCGCATCGACCTGGCCCATGAAATGCGCCGCGGACGGTTAACCGTGCTCGAACAGGGCGCATTGATTGACCGGGCTCTCGATGCGGTGGTCGGCAGCTTGCGGCGCAATACCGGATAGGATAGTGTCCCCTGCAGTTGTTCGTTGATGCAGGAGCGCCATGCCGTTGCGCGGTCAATCCAATGCCCAGCCGGTGTCTGTCCGACTGGCCCTGACGCTGTCACTGGCTCTCCTGCTCCATACCCTGATCCTGGCCGCGGTGGTCCATTGGCTACGCCAGCAACCCGACAAACCGCCCGCGGCGATTCACTTTACCCTGCTTGATCCCGGCGACACGCCCAGCAAAGCCAGCACGCCCAGCGCTTCGGCGGCGCCGTCAGCGTCAACGTCCGCCGACCAGCCACCGAAACCGCCCCGGGAAGCCAAAGAACCCATTGTCACCCGGCAAGGCAAGCAGCCACGTGCTGAGACGCAACCCGAATCGACAGCCAACCGCCAGCCGACACACACGGTAGCGCCAGCATCGACTCAACAGACACAAAGTAGCACCAGCAACGCACGCGCGAGCGCCGCCAGCCCGGCGTCAGTGGCCAGCCAGGAAAGCGGCGCCGGCACGCCCGAGACCGCCCGGCAACCGGTCACACCGGATAAGCACACCCAAATTACACAGCGAAGGGCGGAACAGGATCCCTACGTGGCCCTGCTCTGGCAGCATATCAGCGAGGAACTGGACCACCGGCCCGTCCGCTCCATTCACGAGCTCAAACGGATACGCACGGTGCGACTGGAACTGGTCCTGATGGACAACGGGACACTCAGGCAGGTTGAAACCATCGAAAGTTCCGGGAAGCGGGAGTTGGACAGGGCCGCGGTGCAGAGCGCTCTCGCGGCGAGCCCCTACCCCGAACCGCCGGAATCGGCTCGGGATCAGGGTTTTCGATTTCAGGTGGAACTGCGCTTCTCGCCACGCAGCCCCTGATCAGCCTTCGGCGTCTTCCTGCTTGGCAGAGGCCGCCTTCACCATTTCGGCCAGCTCGCCGTTCTCGGACATTTCCAGCACGATATCGCAGCCGCCAACCAGCTCACCGTTGATGTAAAGCTGTGGGTAAGTCGGCCAGTTGGAGTAGACCTTCAGCGCCTCGCGCAACTCCTGGTTGTCGAGGATATTCACGTACGCAAACCGCTCGCCACAGGCCATCAGCGCCTGCACTGTGCGCGCCGAGAAGCCGCACTGCGGTTGCTGGGGAGAGCCCTTCATGTACAGGATAATCGGGTTGTCCTGGAGCTGGCTCTTGATGGTTTCGTTAATATCCATAGTCAGAATCTACCTCGTGGTCTTGCCGGCGATCGCCGGGAATCACCGTTCATTGGATTAGCGCCATTGTACACGGCTGCAAAAACCCTGGCCATGCGGGCCACCGCCCTGTGACATCGGGCTGCAGGCTTGCATTGTCAACATCCGGAATTACCGATACTATGTCTTGCCTGCTTTACAGCAGGCTCTCTGATCACAGTTCCTGTACGCTCAGCTTACCGGCGCGGACCAACCGCTCGCCGGCGTTTCCTATTTCTCTGAGCCCAGGAATTCCCTGAATCATCCCCGTCGCTGCCCTTCCCGGGCTGCTGTCGCGGGCATTCAGCGGTTACCCGGTTTATCCTGTGTCAGCGGGCCTTTATCCAGAACACCCTTGATGGGGAGAGGCTATGGCGGATCAGCCGCTGCTTAACACCTACGGGCGACTGCCAATCGTCTTCGATCACGGCCAGGGGCCGTGGCTCTACGACGAGGAGGGCAACCGGTACCTGGATACCTTTTGCGGTATTGCAGTGACCGGACTTGGCCACGCGCACCCAACGGTCACCCAGGCCATCCAGGAGCAGGCCGCGCGCCTGATGCACTGCTCCAACCTGTTCCACAGTACCACTCAACAAACACTCGCCCGCAAGCTGTGCGACATCTCCGGCATGGACGGCGTTTTCTTCGCCAATTCCGGCGCCGAGGCCAACGAGTGCGCCATCAAACTGGCCCGGCTGTATGGCCACAACCGCGGTATTCATTCACCGGCGATCATCGTCATGGATCGCTCCTTCCACGGACGCACTCTCGCCACCCTGACAGCCACCGGCAACCGCAGGGTCCAGGCCGGCTTCGAGCCGCTGGTCAGCGGTTTCGTGCGGGCGCCGTTCAACGATCTCGACGCCTTTGATGCCATCGCCCGCTCCAACCCGAACGTGGTGGCGGTGCTGGTGGAGCCGGTGCAGGGCGAAGGGGGTGTCAACGTGGCCGATCCGATCTGGCTGCAAGGCATTCGCGAAGTCTGTGACCATCATGGCTGGCTGATGATGCTGGATGAGATCCAGACCGGCAACGGGCGCAGCGGCCACCATTTCGCCTACCAGGCCTACGGCGTCACGCCGGATGTGGTCACGCTCGCCAAGGGTCTGGGCAACGGCTTCCCCATCGGCGCCTGCCTGGCACGGGGAGACGCCGCCCGGACCTTCCAGCCCGGCCACCATGGCTCCACCTTCGGCGGCAACCCTCTGGCCTGTGCAGCGGCCATGGCGGTGATCGAAACCCTCGAAAAAGACAATCTACTGGCTCGGGCCCGGTCACTGGCCGAGCGCATGCGCTCGCGGCTGGAAGCCGCCTTCGATGGTGCGGACTATGTCCGTGACATTCGCGGCCTGGGCTTGATGATCGGCATCGAACTGACGTCCCCCTGCGCCGAACTGGTCCCCCTGGCCAAGACCCAGGGACTGCTGCTGAACGTCACTGCCGATCGGGTCATTCGCCTGCTGCCGCCGCTGACCCTGACTGACGACGAAGCCGATACGATGATCGATCAGGTTATCCGTATCCTGCGCCTGTACGCTGGCGATGACCGTGACTTGCCGCGCCACGGGCAACCCCAGCCTCCGAAAACCCCCTGATTTTCCCAAGTATGGATGACACGCATGGCCGTTAGACATTTTCTGACCCTATTGGATTTTTCTCCCGCTGAACTGGACCAGCTCATCGACAATGCCATTGCCCTGAAGAAGAGCTGGCGTGCCGGTGATGTGCGCGACTCCCTGAAGAACCGCGTGCTGGCGATGATTTTCGAGAAATCCTCCACCCGCACCCGCGTTTCCTTCGAAGCCGGCATGGTGCAGCTGGGCGGCTCGGCCCTGTTCCTGTCCCCGCGCGACACCCAACTGGGTCGTGGCGAACCCATCGAGGACACCGCCCGGGTGATTTCCAGCATGTCGGATGCCGTCATGATCCGGACCTTCGAACACAATAAAATCGAGCGCTTTGCCAGCGTGTCTGCCAAACCGGTCATCAACGCCCTGACCGACGACTTTCACCCCTGCCAGTTGCTGGCCGACATGCAGGCGTATCGCGAACACCGGGGTAGCGTCAAGGGCGCCACGGTCGCCTGGATCGGTGACGGCAACAACATGTGCGCCTCCTACATCAACGCCGCACAACAGTTCGATTTCCACCTGAACATCGCCTGTCCCGAGGGCTACGAGCCCGACCGCACCCTGCTTGAAGAGAACGCCGACCGCGTCAGTATCGTTCGCGAGCCCGAGGAAGCGGTACGCGATGCCCACCTGATCGTCACCGACGTCTGGGCCTCCATGGGCCAGGAAGAAGAACAGGCGGCCCGGGCCCGGGCGTTTGCCCCCTACCAGGTCAGCCCGGCCCTGATGGCACAAGCCGACCGGGAAGCGGTGTTCATGCATTGCCTGCCAGCCCATCGGGGCGAGGAAGTATCCGAAGACATGCTTGACCATCCCAGCGCCATTGTCTGGGATGAGGCCGAAAACCGGTTGCACGCCCAGAAGGCGCTGCTCGAGTTCCTGATACTGGGTGCCTGAGTTGAGCGCACAGTCAGCGCCCCGCCCGGAAGAGGGCTGGCTGCTCGAGGTTGACGACCTGGCCTGCGGCTACAGCGGCAATCCGGTGGTGAGCCAGATCAGCCTGTCCCTGGGCCAGGGCGATATCGGCTGCCTGCTGGGTCCGAGCGGCTGCGGCAAGAGCACCATCCTGCGCGCTATTGCCGGCTTTCTGCCCCTGCAGTCGGGGCGCATCAGCCTGGCCGGACAGGTCATCAGCGTGCCAGGCAAAGCGGTCCCGCCGGAGAAACGTCGCATCGGCATGGTGTTCCAGGATTACGCGTTGTTTCCGCACCTGACCGTCGCCGACAACATTGCCTTCGGCCTCAAGGGCCTGGATCGCGCGGAACGCCAGCAGAAAATCCGGGAGCTGCTCGACCTGGTGCACCTGCAGGACCTGGCCGACGAACACCCGCACGCCCTGTCAGGTGGCCAGCAGCAGCGAGTCGCCCTGGCCCGGGCACTGGCACCGGAACCCACCCTGATCCTTCTGGACGAACCCTTTTCCAACCTGGACGCCGACCTGCGTCGACGCCTCAGCCTGGATGTGCGGGATATCCTGAAAACCCTCGGCATCAGCGCCATCCTGGTCACTCACGACCAGCAGGAAGCCTTTGCCATGTGCGATCAGGTGGCGGTGCTGAAAGACGGCCACATCCAGCAGTGGGACGTGCCCTACAACCTGTATCACGAGCCGGCCAACCGTTTTGTGGCCGGTTTTGTGGGACAGGGCGGATTCATCAAGGGAAAGTCACTGGGGCCGGACAGCATAGAGTCGGAACTGGGCGTGATCCGGGGTAATCGGGCCTACACCTGGCCGCCGGGGACGCTGGTGGATGTCCTGATTCGCCCGGACGATATCGTCTACGACCCCGACTCGCCGTTGAAGCCTAAAGTCATCGAGAAGACATTTGCCGGCACCTCGACTCTCTACCGCTTTCGGCTGTCCGCCGAGACGGAGTTTGAAGCGCTGTTCCGCAGCCATCTGGATTTTCGGCTGGGCGAACCGGTTCCCGTGCGAGTAGCGGCGGACCATTTGATCGCCTTCGAACGCACCTGAAAAACCCGGGCAGGCCGAGAAAATGCGGAGCCGTAACGGCCAGACATAAAAAAAGGGGCCAAAAATGGCCCCTCTAAAAATGACGAATGAAACAAGGAAAGTTCGTAAGAACTACAACCTCAAGTAGTCATCCCTTACGTTTTTCATCCTAGGCCGGCCGGAACAAGGCGTCAGTGGTGCTTGTGTAGCGGTTTGTTACAACACGTGTGCCGGTGCGACACGGTTCACATCACCATTGATCAATGGCTGTTTTCGCCCTGTCGGCGAGGCCACACCAGACTGAACGCAGCGCCGCCCATATCCGCACTGCGGGTCACAAAAGCCTGGCCGCCGTGCCAGTAGAGAATACGCCGTACGATGGACAGCCCCAGTCCATAGCCACCGGAGGTGCGAGTACGGCTGTCGTCAAGACGGGCAAAGGCCGTGAAGACCTTTTCCCAATCGCTCTCCGGGATCCCGGGACCGTCATCCTCCACGTCAATGCGGCAGTTCTGCTCATCGAACTGACAACGAACCCGCACCTTGCCCGCAGCATAGCGCCCGGCATTGCCCACCAGATTCTGCAGGGCCCGATGGATGTAACGCGGCTCCACGTCCGACAGGGCCCAGGATTCGCTGTCACCCACGAACTCCGCACTGAACTGCATGGCCGGTCGCAGTCGCTGCTGCTCGTCCACCACCTGCCGAGCGATGTCCGCCACGTTGGCTTCCTGCAGGTTCATGATGGGCCCGCCCTGCTCCAGCCGGGCGTAGGTGAGGATCTCGTCGATCAGCTCGTCCAGCTCCTGGATATCGCTGTCGATGCCGGTCAGCTGCTTTTCCCGGGACGCTTCGTCCGGGCAGTCTTCAATCATCTGCACGCCGAACCGGATTCGCGCTACCGGCGTGCGCAGTTCGTGGGACACGGCGTGAATCATTTCCCGCTGGACTTCCACCAGACGCTGGATGTGTTCGGCCATGCTGTTGAAGGTTCGACCCAGGCGGCGTACCAGCAGGCCGCGTCGCGGGTCGACCCGGGCGTTAAGCTCACCCCGGGCGATGCGCACGGCAACGGACTCCACCGCCCGCAGGTTCTGGTCCACGTCCCGCAGCAACAGGTACAGGAAGATGCCGGCGATGGCCGCCGCCACACAGAACACCAGCAGGATGACCGACCAGGCCAGGGCGTGAAACGGCTCGGGCATATCCATGCGCACCACGGCCCCATCGTTCAACCGCAGGTAGACCCGCGCCGCGTCCGATTTATCCAACTGGACGAAGGCCAGTCCCCGTTCCACCAGTCGCTCCAGCGTCGGTCCGCCGGGAATATCCGAGGCTCCTGTGACCGGCTCGATGGCCACATTCAGTTCATCAGACAGGCTGTCCATGCCCGCTGAGCGGTCCCGGGGCAGCAGGCCATTGAGATGGGTCAGGACCAGCAGGGCCGTCGCTTCACTGACGTCCCGATAGAGGTCGCGAAAGGTCACGTCGATGATGTCACCGGAGTTGGCCAGGCGCCGCACTCGCACTCCCAGTCCCTCGGTCGACGTCACGACCTGGCCGTAGGACAAACGCTCTTCGTCCACCGGATCGAGCGTCATCTGCCCGACCGGCTCCAGGCGCAGACCGTACAGCGCATCCAGCCACGGGTAACTCATCTGGGGGTGTGGGGAAACGGCGAGCCAGTCCATCAGCGGGGTGGCGAAGTGCTCCTGCCAATCGCGCTCACGGACCGAATTCACTCCGGAGTATAGCCCGGCAGACAGGGCCAGGATGACGAGCGCCACCAGCAGGAGGCGGCCGAACATATTCAGGAAGGGTACTAGGGGCATAGGGCCTTTCCGATGAACGCAACGTCGGACCGGATCAGGCCGGACAGCTTCCGCCGTTGCGATGGATCAGACAGAGATGGTCCCGTCAGGCTTCCTTGACGAACAGATAGCCCTTGCTGCGTACCGTCTTGATGCGACGCGGGTGTACCGGGTCGTCACCGATTTTCGGTCGGATACGGGAAACGCGCACGTCGATGGACCGGTCCTGGCCATCGTATTCAATGCCGCGCAGCGCGGTAAAGATTTCTTCCCGGCTCAGGACGCGGCCGGCGCTGGATGCCAGCAGCCACAGCAGATCGAATTCAGCGCTGGTGAGGTCGATGCTCTCGTTGTTGAGCCAGGCCTCGCGCATGGAACGATCGACCACCAGGTCGTTGAACTCCAGTCGTACCGGTTCTTCGGTGGACTTGGGTTCGGCTTCGCTCTCGCTCTTGTCGTTGACCCGGCGCAGCAGCGCCCGGATACGCGCCAGCAACACCCGGGGTCGCACCGGTTTGGAGATGTAATCGTCGGCGCCCATCTCCAGACCCAGAACCTGGTCCAGATCGTCGGTACGCGCCGTCAACATGAGGATCGGTCCGGTGTAGAACGGGCGCACCCGCCTGCAGATCGAGAGGCCATCCTCTCCCGGAAGCATCAGGTCAAGGACGATAATGTCCGGCTCTTCCCGGCGGATACGCTCGACGGCATTGGCTCCGTTTTCCTCAACAGACACCGTCAGACCGTTGCTTTCCAAATATTCCCGCGTTAGATCCGCCAGGCGCTTGTCATCCTCAACAATGAGAACTCTACAACTCTCGTTAGCTTGTTCCACGCCATCCATCTCTGATTTTGTTTTTCCGTTTACCGTCGATTGCCGCCGTCGGGTTCCGGCCCGTTCCGGGGTGCATTGCACCGGCCCTGCCGAGGAGGCCGGAAACCACTGAGGTTGTCACCGCGGCAATCACGCTGCCTGAAGCTACGCCATGTAACAGCAATTATACATGCTGTTCAGAAAAATACATGGAATAGCCCCACAGTAACAAGTCGTGACATGGCCCGAAATCACGATTCCTGTCACGGGGACGTCACACACCCTTCATTCAACTGCAATCCGCGCTTCATAGGCTCGACGGGAAACGGTCATAAAGAGAAACCTGTCATGTCAGCAGAACAAGCCCGTTCCGTCAGCAGCGCCCGCCGCCTGCAGGCCACCATCACACGCGATCCTGCACAGGTGGAGGCGGCCCAACGTTTGCGTTACCGCGTTTTCTCGGAGGAGTACGGCTCTGACCTCGGCGCCACAACACCCGGCATCGACCAGGACACCTACGATGCCTTTTGCGATCATCTGATTGTTACCGACAGCCAGACCGGCGAACTGGTGGCCACATCCCGCGTGCTGCACCAGCGCGACGCCGAAAACGCCGGTGGTTTCTACTCGGAAGGCGAGTTCGAACTGGACAGCCTGCGCCGGCTCCCGGGCCAGCTTGCCGAACTCGGGCGCACCTGCGTCCACCCGGATTACCGCAACGGCGCCACCATCAGCCTGCTGTGGTCCTCCCTGGCCGAGTACCTGATTCGCGAACAGGTCGACTACCTGATCGGCTGTGCCAGCATCGGGATGGCGGACGGCGGCCTGAAAGCCTGGCGCATCACCCAGCAACTGCAGAAGCGCTACCTGACCGACACCAGCCAGCGGGTCAAGCCCCGGCGCGACCTGCCCCACCTGACGCATGTGTCCGCAGCCAGCCAGACCAGCGTTGCCATTCCGCCACTGATTCGCGCCTATATGCGCTTAGGGGCAAGGGTTTGCGGCGAGCCCTGCTGGGATCCGGAGTTCCGCTGCGCCGACCTGCTGGTGCTGCTGGAAGTCAGCCAACTGGCTGGCCGCTACAGTCGCCACTTCATGCGTCCTGCGGAGGCGTCTGCCGCATGTTGATGCGACCGCTGCGCCTCACCTCACGGCTGACCCTGTTCGGCGTAGCGCTGCTGTTTTGCGCCGCGCTGGCGTCTGTGATCACCGTGTTCGAGACGATCACCCGCCGATCCGTCGGGCGGGCTCCGTTTGCCCGGTTCTGTTTCGCGCTGGCCTCCCGCTGCCTCGGCTTTCGGGTCACCATCCGGGGGCAGCGTCCCGACACCACAGCGTTGATTGTCAGCAATCACATTTCCTGGTCGGACATACCGATCCTGGGCGGCGTGGTGCCCCTGCGGTTCCTGTCCAAGATTGAAGTGCGGCGCTGGCCAGTGATTGGCTGGCTGGCCGAGCAGGCGGGTACGCTGTTTATCCGCCGCGGCGGCGGACAGGCCCATGCCACCCGGGATCAGATCACGGAGACGCTGAGCCATGGGGAATCGGTGCTGGTTTTCCCAGAAGGCACGACCACGGTAGGCATCACGGTCTTGCCGTTCCACAATCGGCTATTGGCGGCGGCGGTGTCGGCCGGCGTGCCGGTCCAGCCTATCAGCATCGGCTACCGACGCGATCAGCATCCCGACCCTCTGGCCCCGTTTGTGGGGGATGACCAGTTCGAGAAGCACCTGGTGCGCATGCTGCGGGAACCGGCCGTCCAGGTGGATATCATCCTGCATGCCCCGGTTTACCTGACGGCGGACGACGACCTCCCGGCTAAAGTCCAGGAGCTGCACACCACTGTCCGACAGGGTCTGGCGGACATCCATCGTGGCGCCGGCCAGCCGGGCACCCAGCCCGACGGCCAACCGCCGCGTCCGCACCTGGGCACCTGAAGCGGGATCAGGGTTCCAGCGGCTGGCCGGCGGCCATTTCGTCGTCGGTGGCCGCGCGCTTGTTGATGATCTCCAGTTCGAAGTAGAGCGTAAAGCCCGCCAGCGGGTGATTGGCGTCCACCTTCACCAGGTTGCCGTCGATCGCCACCACCTGCACGATCTGCGCGTCCTCACCGCTGTTGGTCTGGAATTTCATGCCCGGCTTGAGATCCTCCACACCGGCGAACGCCGACCGTGGCACCTTGCGGATCAGCTCGGGATTGATCTCGCCGTAAGCCATTTCCGGAGGAATGGTCACTTCCAGGCAGTCACCGATACCGCGGTCCTTCACCGCTTCCTCGAGGCCCTGGATGACGTTGCCCGCACCCAGCATGAACTGCAGTGGTTCCGCGCCATCGGAGGTATCCACCACTTCGCCTTCCTGGTTTTTCAGACGGTAGTGAACGGTATAGATGGAAGAGCGTTGCATAACTCCGGTCCTGTCTTGCGGCCGCGCACCTTCAGGCGCACAGCAGAATTAAATGTGTCGCAGTGCGTGAATCAACAACCGCTGATCCAGCTTGGCCCGCCACCCCGCAGGTGATTCGAGATCCATGCGGCGTAAATACGGTGCCAGGGCGTCATCCGCCGGCTCCGTCCGCATCGCCTGCCACAACAGCTTGAATTTTCCGCTCCGTGACTTGGAGGCGCCCTGCAGCCGTTTCAATGCCCGCATCAGGGTCAGTTCATCATCGGTGAACTCACAGCCGAAAGGAAACTCGGGAAATCCGTTATCCCCCGCCGCCCGCAATGCCTGCCGAACGGAGTCGGGGGTATTGCGCTGCCAAGCGTCCGGCAGCTTGAACGAGGCGCGCACCTTACCGGCTTTCTGCGCCTGTTTCAGCAATTGCGGCTGGAAACGGGCATCGGCGATACGGATCAAAGCCAGGTAGACGTCTTCGTCGGAACGACCGCGCAGATCCGCAATGCCGTATTCGGTGATCACGATGTCCCGCAGGTGACGCGGAATCGTGCAGTGGCCGTAGCTGAAGACGATATTGGACTGCGCCTTGTCGCCACTGCCCCGGGTACTGCGCAGGGCCAGGATCGAGCGGCCCCGCGGCAGTTCGTGGGCCATGGCGACGAAGTTGTACTGACCACCGACGCCGCTGACCACCCGGCCATCGTCCAGACCGTCCGAGACCACGCTGCCATCGAGGGTCGCCATCATCGCCGAATTGATGAAGCGGCTTTCCTGCCGCTGGGCGACCTTGAGACGCTGATCCCCAAATCGGTGATCGTAGAGATGGTTGATAAAATTCACGCTGGTCATGCAGATCTGTGACGCCTCGTGGGGCGGCAGGTGCCGCAACTGCTCATAGAAGTCCGCAGGACCCAGGTAGAAGCCACCGTGCAGCACCGTGCCACCGGTCAGCCGGGTGCCCAGAATCGCCGCAATGAGCGCGCGGGCTTCCTCGTCGTCCAGGTCCGGATCGAAGCTGATGTCACTGACCTGCAAACGCCCTCCACGGAACGCCACGTCGTCACGCACAATACCGAATTGCTGCAGCCACTGGACATCCCGTGCCCGGAGCGGTGAATCGATCAACTCCTCCGCTCGCAGGGTGTCGAGCGTGGCCAAGGACACATCGTGCCCCAGTTTGCCGGCGTTGATCAGTTCCTGCAGGGCCGTATCCGGGTAGACCGCCCGGGTCAGGATGCCGGCCTTGAGCAGATGCAGGAAGCCGTCGACCATCATTTCGCTGCAGCCGTACAGCCCTTCATCGAACGGTTCGACGCCGCCCCACTCGGTTGCGACCGGGAAACGACCGGCCACATCCAGATGGTCATACACGCGCCGATAGGCCTCGTTGTCCCGATGGCGCAGGATGGCTGAATGCACCACCGCGGCGCCCAGCGAGCCGATACCCACCTGAAGCGTGCCACCATCACGCAGCAGCGTACTGGCGTAGAACCCGATCAGGTGATCGGCGGGCTTGATGGGCTGCTGGGGCACAGGAAACAGCGGATAGTCATCGGCCGGCGCGTCCACCATCAGATCGAACACGTGAGCCGGCACTTCCGCGTCATTGGCCAGATAGGGCAGCGCCCGGTTCACCTCGCCGACAATCGCCACCGCGCGCCCTTCGCTTTCCTGTTCTCGCAGCCGCGGAATGAGATCCAGCGTCAGGTCCGGGTTGCAACTGAGACTGTAGGAATCGTCACCGCCGTCCGGTTGCGGCGCCACCATCTGCGCCACCACATTGACGCCCAACGCCATTAGATCCCGCACCGCATGGGTGTAGTTGGTACAGATGTAATTCTGCTGCTGCTGGCGATTGTTCAGGAAGGAGCCGGCCTTGAAGAAAAACTCGGAGACCGTGACGTTGTCGGGCAGCCGGCCAATCACCACATCCCGCGCGTAGGCCAGCTCGGGAATGTGCCCGAACAGCCGTTCCGCGAAGGGCTGGATGAAGCGTTTTTCCAGGGACGACTTGCCTGCGGGCGCGAGTGGCGAGATCGCGGTCACGATGTGCAGCTTCAGCCCGGGGTCGGCTTTGGCCCGGGCATACAGGGCATTGGCCAGATGAATGGGTTTCCCCAGTCCCAGGGGCAATCCCAGGACGATGTCACGCCCCACCCGTTCGATAATGGCATCGACACAGGCATCGGGCCGGGGAAACACAATCGGTGCAACCGCCATAAATCTCTCCTTGACCAGAGCGGGACGTCATCCGGTGAATCGACCGGAAGGCCCATCGTTCAGTGCCAAAAGATCATCACATGAGGGCGGCGGCGGGACAACGTTTTCAGGGGAAAATCGGGAGGCTAATCAGGCCGGTTGGCTCAGAAATCCCACTTCAGGTTCAGGCAGGCGCCGTCACCCTGATCGATCAGTGCCAGGCCGTGATCGGCCTGAAAGCTTTCGGATGCGTAGTGTTTGCCGTCATCATCGGTGCGTGAAAAACGCCACTGCAGTAGCCGTGAGCCCAGCTCGACCGCGGCATCCACATCGTCCTGCTGCAGATCGTCCGGCATGGTGTCCTGCGAGGTATAGCGGTTGTCGAAAGCATCCTGACGGTATTCGGCACGTTCGGCCGCATCTGCCTTGACCATGAAGGCCAGCGAGTTGAGAACCAGCAGCAGGAGGAAGATGCGAATGACCATGGAGACGCCCGAAAATGCCCGATATTTATTCAAATTGGTTAGACATTAGTCTATCAATGAACGATCTGTAAAATGTGATTTAACGCAAACTTTGACGGCATTCCGGCGTCCGGCGGCCACTTTTTTGTCAATAAACGGTCACGCCATGTAACGTTATTTTTCAGGCCTGCCCGAGTGCGGCTAATCGGACCGTTTCGACAGCCAATCCGCACTGATCCGCCAGGTATTTTCCGGCGCACTGGCACCGGCAAAAACACCGGCGTGACCGCCTGGAACCACGCAGAACTCGCGGTCCTCGGACGCGACGATATCCATCACCTTGTGGGCAGCCGGCACCCTCACCAGCTTGTCGGTTTCTCCGGCAAACGCCAGCAACGCGCAATCGATGCGATCAAACGTGGCCTTTTCTCCGCCCAGTCGGATGCTGCCCCGGGCCATGCGGTTGTTGAGCGCCATGTGGACCACCATGCCCTTGATGGTCTCGCCCGGATAATCAACCATGTCGTTGAACCACTTCTGCATGGTGCTGTGCACCTTCACGTAGTCCCGATCCCACAGATTGACCGCCAGCTCCAGCGAACTGACCAGACTTCCGACCGGATTGGTCAGTTTGAACGCCAGGGCATTCATCCAGCCCGGAATGTGGAAGTAGCGCGCCGGCAGGTCCAGCAGGGACACGTTGAGCACGCCGGAAACGATCTGGGCCGGCCGATAGACCGCGGACAGGAAGCCACCGGCAATCCCCATCTGGTGCATATCCACCGGGCTGGCCACCGTCACCATGTTGCGAATGTGACGATCGCCGGAGGCCGCCGCATACATCAGCGACAGCAGTCCGCCCATGCAGTAGGCGAAGATGGACACATCGGCCTGACCGCTGTCATCCCGAACCGCCTCAAGGGCAGCCGGCATCCAGTCGAGCACATAGGTTTCCAGGGAGAGATCGCTGTGATCGGCGGTCACCTCGCCCCAATCCACCAGATAGACGTCAAAGCCCCTGGCCAACAGGTAGCGCACCAGCGAGCGCTGCGGCAACAGATCGAAAATCATGGAGGTAGCGGCCAGCGGCGGCACCAGCAGGACCGGCACCCGGAAGCAGTGCGGCGACACCGACAGCGGTTCGTTGCCAACCCGGATTTCGTCAACGCCGAGAGGCTGGTAATGACGAACGCTCATGATGCCGTCACGATGGATCGTGCGGTACGGCGTCTGGTTGGAAATGTTGAAGTTGTCCGAAAGCAGGCGCCGTTCCACCGAATGGACGGCAGCCGAGAGCAGCTTGCCGGTGAGGCTGTCTTTGCGACGCGGGCGCATTCTGAAAAGTCCGTTATTGTTATCAGCAGGTTTGCGATGATGCGTCAGCCGCGCCGGGCGCGCAATGGCACCCGGCGCGGCTGGATCCTGCGGTTCCGGCCAATTGCCGGCCGAACCGCCCGTTACGGGCAGGGATAGGTGAATTCGGCGTGCAGGTCTTCGATGGTCTGCAACGCGTCATCCGAGAGCGTCACCTCCGCCGACGCCACGTTTTCCTGCAACTGCGCCATGGTGGTGGCGCCGATAATGTTGCTGGTCAGGAAGCTCCGACTGTTCACGTAAGCCAGCGCCAGTTGCGTCAGGCTCAGGCCGTGCTGCGCCGCCAACTCAGCGTAGGCCCGGGTGGCCGCATCGGCCCGCTCGCCATTGTAGCGCTGGAAACGCTCGAACAGGGTCAGGCGGGCGCCGTCCGGCTTCTGCCCCCCCAGGTATTTGCCGGACAGCACGCCGAACGCCAGCGGCGAATAGGCCAGCAGTCCCACATCCTCACGATGGGCGATTTCCGCGCCGCCCACCTCGAACGAGCGGTTCAGCAGGTTGTAAGGATTCTGGATACTCACGGGCCGCGGCCAGCCGTGCTGCTCCCCCAGTTGCAGGTAGCGCATGGTGCCCCAGGGCGTTTCATTGGACAGGCCGATGTGGCGGATCTTGCCTTCCTGCACCAGCTCAGCCAGGGCCTCCAGCGTCTCCTCGATCGGGGTCGACTGCTCGTCGGCATTATGCTGATAGCCCAGCTTGCCGAAGAAGTTGGTGTTCCGGTCCGGCCAATGCACCTGGTACAGGTCGATGTAGTCGGTTTTCAGCCGCTGCAGGCTGGATTCCACTGCCGCGCGGATATGGGGCCGCGTCAGGCGGGGACCATCACGCAGGTAGTCCAGACCATTGCCCGGACCGGCGACTTTTGAGGCGATGATCAGGTCGTCCCGGCGACCACGCTGGTGCAACCAGTTGCCCAGACAGGCCTCGGTCGCCCCCTGGGTCTCTTTACGCGGTGGCACCGGGTACATTTCGGCGGCATCGATAAAGTTGATGCCATTGGCCGTCGCGTAGTCCAACTGTTCGAACGCCTCGGCTTCGTTATTCTGCTGGCCCCAGGTCATGGTTCCCAGGCAGATCAGGCTGACCTCGAGGTCGGTACGTCCCAACTTGCGCTTTTGCATATCTACATCTCCAAAGCCGGTGCATTGTTCAACGGAATGTCACGGGGCTGTCGTCTAACTGTCATCTGGCCTTTCCATAGTGGAATGAGCGGCAACGGCGCACCCTGAGTGCGCATTGCTCCAGAGATTCACCCGGACTCGCTGGCAGGAAAGCGTACTGACTATACCCCAAACCATCCAGCCGGCCCGAGTCGCCGTCATGACGGAGCGCACTTGATCGAGCGTCAGCGACATATCGCCATCGTCACCGAGACCTTCCCGCCGGAAATCAACGGCGTGGCCCACACCCTCGGCAAACTCTGCGAGGGCCTGCGCAGCCGCGGCCATCGGTTGTCGGTGATCCGCCCACGTCAAAAGGGCGAGAGCAAATCTGCCACATCGCCCGGCATTGATCAGACCCTCACCCTGTTTGGCCTGCCCCTGCCCGGCTACCCAGAGCTGCAGTTCGGACTGACCCGGGCCGGACGACTGGTTCGTCACTGGCAGAAGGCGCGACCCGATGTCGTCTATGTCGCCACCGAAGGCCCCCTTGGCCTGGCGGCACTGAATGCGGCTCGCCGGCTGCAAATTCCGGTCTGCTCCGGCTTCCACACTAATTTCCACCAGTACAGCCAGCACTACCGGGCCGGCTGGCTGAAGAAAGCGATCGAAGGTTACCTGCGCTGGTTCCACAACCGGACGCAGCTCACCCTGGTGCCGACACGCTGCATGCAGTCGCGGCTGCATCGCATGGGTGTTGCCCCGGTGGCGGTCTGGAGCCGCGGCGTGGATTGTGAGCGCTTTGCACCGGCCCGTCGGGACAAGGCCCTGCGAGAAAGCTGGCACCTCGGCGATCGCGACCTCGGGGTCATTTACGTGGGCCGCCTGGCTGCGGAGAAGAACCTGGCGCTGGTGGTGTCCACCTTCGAGCGCCTGCGCCACATCCACCCGCGCGCCAAGCTGATCCTGGTCGGAGACGGGCCGCTGCACCGACGCCTGCAGGAACGCCATCCCGACTATATCTTCTGCGGCATGCAGCGGGGCGAGGCACTGGCCCGCCACTACGCATCGGCCGATCTGTTCCTGTTTCCCAGCAAGACAGAAACCTTCGGCAACGTGGTCACCGAAGCCATGGCCAGCGGCCTGGCCCTGGTAGCCTTCGACGACGCGGCCGCCAGCGAGCACCTGCGCCATGAGGAAAACGGCATGAAAGTGCCCCTCGACGACGCCGCAGGCTTTGTCGAAGCCGCCCTGCGACTGGCGGATCAGCCGTCGCTGGTCAGCCGACTGCGCAGCCAGGCCCGCCTGGATGCCCTGGATATCCACTGGCCCGGACTGGTCGAACAGTTCGAAAACATTGTGTTCAATCTCCGTTACCGGGAGAAACGTCATGCCGGCAAGCAAAGCGTCTCGCTTCTTTGAACGGGTCGACCAGCGGGAATTCCTGCTGTGTCAGAGCATCAACGGTTGCCTGCGCTACCGGTTCGTCCTGCCCTACTTCCGGGTGGTGAGCCGGCTGGGTGACGGCTGGTTCTGGTACGCCCTGATCCTCGCCTTGCCCATCCTGCACCCCCAGGCCGGCCTTGCGCTCGCACTGCTGATGGCGGCGACGGGCGGCGCCTGCACCCTGACCTACAAGGGGTTGAAAAAAACCCTGATCCGCGAGCGGCCGTTTATTTCGTTCCCGGCGATCCATTGCGGTACACCGCCTCTGGACCGCTACAGCTTCCCGTCTGGCCACACGCTGCACGCGGTCTGCTTCAATACGCTGCTGGCCATGACGCTGCCGGACCTGGCCCTGCTGATCCTGCCGTTTACACTCAGCGTGGCGGCGTCCCGCGTGGTGCTGGGCCTGCACTACCCCAGCGACGTGCTGGCCGGTGCCGTAATTGGCGGGAGCATGGGAACCGTGGCGTCTTACGCCCTGCCGACGTTTATGCTGCTCGCCTGATCAGCCGGTTTACTCAAACAGACGTAACTGGCGCGTTGGCGCCGCGTCATCACGGAAGCGCACCCCCAGCCCCAGCAGACGCACCGGCCGGTCGGCCTGCTTGTAAAGCTCTTCCAGCAACGGCTGGAAATCCTCCGCGGCCGGCGCCTCAATACGATCCCGCACCCGCTCCAGTGTGTGGGTGGAAAAGTCGCTGTAGCGCAATTTGACGAACAGTTTGTGAATCGGCCGGTCGGACTTGCGGCTCAGGCGGCGCTCCAGATCCTGCACCAGCGACGCCATCACGCGATAGCAGGCCTCGCGATTGGGCAAATCCTGGGAAAACGTCCGCTCCACCGACACCGACTTGGCGATCCGGGTAACCGTCACCGGTCGGTTATCCTCACCTCTGGCCATGTGATAGAGGCGGGCGCCGTGGCGGCCAAAGCGCTCCACCAGATCCTCCCGGCTGAATTGCTGCAGTTGGCCGCAGGTGGTCGCGCCCATCTCGTGCAGTTTGCCGGCGGTGACTTTGCCGACACCGAACAGTTTTTCCACCGGCAGGTTGACCACGAACGCGTCCACATCTTCCGGTCGGATCACGAACAGGCCATCGGGCTTTTCCCAGTCACTGGCGATCTTGGCGAGAAATTTGTTGGGCGCCACACCGGCCGACACCGTAATGCCCACCTTTTCCCGCACCTGCTCACGCAGGTAGCGCGCCATCAGCGTGGCACTGCCTTTATGATCCTCGACATCGCTGACATCCAGGAAGGCCTCGTCCAGGGACAATGGCTCGATGAGATCGGTCAGCTCCCGAAAAATGGCCATCACCTGCTGCGACACCGCCCGGTAGCGCGCCATATCCACCGGCACAGTGACCAGATCCGGACAACGCCGCCGGGCCTCGGCGCCGGGCATGGCCGAGTGGATGCCGTATTCCCGGGCCAGATAGTTGCAGGTGGACACGACGCCGCGCGCCCCACCGCCACCCACGGCCAGTGGCACGGTTCGCAGCGACGGATCGTCCCGCATTTCCACCGCCGCGTAGAAGCAGTCACAGTCCAGATGAATGATTTTGCGTTGCGCCATAACCCCGGGGCTAACCTGCCAGATCGAATGGCTGTATATTTATACAGACTTGTATCTTACCGCTGTATGCCGAGAATGTCAGGATTCATCAAGAGGAGACGTCTGCAATGACTGACCGGACCCCGGATCAAACCGAAATCGAAGCGGCGGTGTTTCGTCGGCTGGTCGAGCATCTGCGCACCCACACCGACGTCCAGAACATCGATCTGATGAACCTGGCCGGATTCTGCCGTAACTGCCTGTCCAAATGGTATCGCGCCGAAGCCGAATCCCGCGGTCAGGAACTGTCCGACCCGGAAGCCCGGGAACTCATCTACGGCATGCCTTATGAGGAGTGGAAGGCCCGCTACCAGACCGGTAGCAAGCAGCCCACCGGCAAGTCGGACCAATGATGGATTTCCAGAACGCCCTGCGCATCCATCTTGCGGCCCTGGACGCAGGTCGTTCCGATTTCGAGGACACCCTGGCGCTGGTGGACCGTTTCTTCGAGTTCACCCCGACTGCGTTTCGCAACGGACTTCTGGAAAATCGCCCCGACGAAAACAGCGGCTCCTGCCGCATCTTCGCCCTGGGCCAACTGGCTGGCCTCGCCGAACAGCAGACCTTGGCGTGTTTCGGGCGCCATTACCGCACCGTAATGGATGATCCGTCCGGAAGCAGCCACGCTAACATCAGACAATTCATGAGCACCGGCTGGTCGGGCATTGCATTCGACGGGCGGGCGCTGGTCTTCCGGGCGTCGCCGCTCGACTCCCCGGATTCCGAATCCACTGACGACAACACCAACAACGGAGAAGGACGCTGATGCCGGAAGCGGACGCCACTCAAACCAGTCAATGCTTCCAGCTCAAGGGCGCGAACGTCCCGCTGACCGCCCTGGAACTGCATTTCTTTGAGGAAGACGCCTTCGAGGAAACCCTGCGTGACAAGATCCGCCAGGCACCGGGCTTTTTCCGGGACATTCCGCTGGTCGTGAGCCTGGAAAAATACGAAGGCCCGACGGCCGAGTTGGACTTCTTCAAACTGATTGGCATCTGCCGCCGCCACAACATCCATGTGGTTGCGGTTCGCGGGGGCGACGACGACCAGCGACGGTTGGCCCGAAATGCCGCCTTGGCACTGCTGCCGGCCACCGCACAGCGCGAACCCCGGGCGCCGGAACCGGCCGAACCCGCGGTTGAGGAAGCGGCGCCGACCACGCCCGATCCAGCGCCAACCGCCGCCGGCCCTGCTCCGGCAGCAGCTCGGCTGGTTACCCAGCCAGTCCGCTCCGGCCAGCAGGTCTATGCACCTGAAGGCGACCTGATTATCCTGGCGCCGGTTCAGGCCGGAGCCGAAGTTCTGGCCGCCGGCAACATCCATGTGTACGGCCCGTTGCGCGGTCGCGCCCTGGCGGGTGTGCACGGCCTCTCAGAAGCGCGGGTTTTCTGCCAATCACTGGAAGCAGAGCTTGTCTCCATTGCCGGACACTATAAAATCTCGGAAGATCTGCAGGAACACGGCTGGAAGCAGGCTGTACAGCTCCAGCTCAAGGATGATTTGCTGGTGGTCACGCCACTCGATAAATAAAGGGACCTTTCCGAAGGTTCCAAAAACAGGCCTCAGGCACACATCTGAAAGGCCGGAAACAGGGAATTGCCCTACGGGGCCATTAGATTGATAGAACGCTTCACTTTCAGCTAACAGGACTGCAACCTTGGCTAAGATAATCGTCGTTACCTCAGGTAAAGGTGGCGTGGGCAAGACCACAACCAGCGCCTCGATCAGCACCGGCCTGGCGCGTCGCGGCTTCAAGACCGTAGTCATCGACTTCGACGTGGGCCTGCGCAACCTCGATCTCATCATGAACTGCGAGCGTCGTGTGGTGTACGACTTCGTCAACGTGATTCAGGGCGAAGCCTCCCTCAACCAGGCGCTGATCAAGGACAAGCGGGTTGAAACCCTCTACATCCTGCCCGCCTCCCAGACGCGCGAGAAAGAAGCGCTGACCCAGGAAGGCGTCGAGAAGGTTCTGAACGAACTGGCCGAAACCTTCGATTACATCGTCTGCGACTCCCCGGCCGGGATCGAGCACGGCGCGCAGATGGCGCTCTACTACGCCGACGAGGCGATCGTTGTCACCAACCCGGAAGTCTCCTCGGTGCGCGATTCGGATCGCATCCTGGGCATTCTGCAGAGCAAGTCACGGCGTTCGGAGATGGGGCTGGATCCGGTCAAGGAACACCTGCTGCTGACCCGCTACAACCCGGACCGCGTCGATCGGGGCGAGATGCTGTCGGTCGGCGACGTGGAAGAGATCCTCGCCATTCCGCTGTTGGGTGTCATTCCGGAGTCCCAGATCGTTCTGAACGCGTCGAACCAGGGGCTCCCGGTCATCCTGGAAGACGACAGCGATGCCGGCCAGGCCTATGAGGATGCGGTGGGCCGACTGCTGGGCGAAGAGCGCGAGCACCGCTTCCTGACTGCGGCCAAAAAGGGATTTTTCTCACGCATGTTCAAGGGGTGACGCCGAATGAGTTTTTTCGACTACTTCAAGAGTAAGAAGAAGAACACGGCAAATGTCGCCAAGGAGCGATTGCAGATCATCGTCGCCCACGAGCGCGGCATGCGGGATCAACCGGACTACCTGCCGCAATTGCAGCAGGAGCTGATTGCCGTGATTCGCAAGTACGTGCAGATCGATGACGACATGGTGCAGGTCGAGCTGGATCGCAATGACGATTGCTCGGTACTGGAACTGAACGTCACCCTGCCCGAACACCAACAGTAGATCATCCGGACCGGCGCGCCTCGTGTCGGTCCGTGATTCGCCTACCAGCGGGCAAAATGATCCTCCATCAGCCCGCGCATGCCTGACACCGCCACCCGTTGCCCGTCGTTGCCCACAACATGGCCGTTGAACGTCCCCGCGTATTGGCGGAAATTGGACGCCAGCAGCCCCACATTCAGCTTCTCTCGCCGCACGCCGGCCGGTTCAAACGTGAGGTCGACGCGCCCGTCGGACGTGGTGACCCGCCAGGCGGAATCCGGCGCATAACGATCGAACTCGAACCGGGCCAGATCCAGCTTGATGAGGGCACCATCCAGCCACAGGGCGTTTTCGGTCACCCCGGTCTCGTTGACGCCCGCAGCCAGGTTCAGACCGACAACCGTGCCGCCGTCAGCCGTTCCGGCCAGACAGGCCCAGTTCCAGGCCGTTTCCCGGCGCATGAAACCCGCACTCCAGTCGATGGTGCCGCGCGTGCGCTCGTCCATCGCATACATCCGATCGCCCCAGCGAGCCTCACCGCTCACCGCCAGACCGGCCGATTTACGGGTGAAGACCCAGCCGTCATAGCCGGCGCGACTGCAGACCCGCAGAGGAGCCGAGTCACCGCTCAGCGTCAGGTTCAAAGACACATCGCCCGCTGACAGCTCAACATGTCGCTGGCGCCCGTCACCCTGGATATCGATGCGCGTCCTGCCCCGATGAAAGCGACCATGGCCATGCTCCGGATACTGATCGCAATCGGTGCCCAGCGCCAGCGGACTGAGCCAGCTCTGCTCGTGCATCTCTCCCGTGCGGAAATCAAAGATATAGAAGAAGGCATTGCTGACCAGCCGCAGGTCCACCACCGCCAGTCCCATCAACCAGTCCGGTCCCATCGCGCTGATGAACTGAAACTGATTGAATCGCCAATAACGGGCCGCCCGGGAACGCGGTCGGTCCATCACCGAGCGCAGGTCAAAATCGCGATAGTTAACATGGTCAACCGGCGTATCGAGAACACCGGTACAGGGCTGGCCGGAGGGCTGGATCAGGTCCATGAGTTGTTGTTGTCCTTATTCTGACAGCGCCCGATCAGGCCGATGGGGACAGCGCTCGGCGGATCCCCAAAACTGCCGGTCAAGTATCATTCTGGCGTTTAAAGCGCGTGTTATCGTACCGCCCACTATCGCCGAAAAGAAGGATCCCCCGTTGAGACTGACGACACGCACACGCTTTTCCCTGCTGCTGGCCGCCCTGCTCACACCGGCATGGGGCCATGCCGGCTCCCTGCCGCCACTGGACGCGGACTGGCAGTTGCAGAAGGAGGACGACAACATCCGCATCTACACCACCGAGGTCAAGGATTCGGATTTCGAAGCCTTCAAGGCGGTGGCGGACCTGAAGGTGTCCATGGCGGAGCTGATGGCGGTGATGATCAATCCCAAATCCTGCCTGGAATGGGTCCACAACTGTGCGGCATCGGAAGCGTTCGGTGATGGCAATTTCCACGATCGCTACGCCTATTCCGTCAACGACATGCCCTGGCCGGTGCAGGATCGCGACTACGTCCTGCGCATTCGTACCCATGGCGACCAGCAAAGCGGCGTGGTGGAAATGGATCTGAACGCTATCCCCGGGGCGCGGGCGGCAGATGACGACTACGTGCGCGTGGATAAATCCGACACCCTGTATCGTTTCGAGCCTCTGGGTCCGGAACGCACCCGCATGACCTGGGTCCAGCACACCGAACCCAACGGCACCCTCCCCAGCTGGCTGGTGAATTCACTGGTGATCGACATTCCCGTCAAGTCGATGCGCAGCCTGGAAAAGGTCGCGCACAAGCCCCGCTATGCGGGCTACCGGCTCGTCTACAACGACCAGGGCGAACTGGTGAATGTGGTCAAATCGGGTCACGCGGAGGGTGACGACGATTAGAAGAGCGTATAAGCTTCCAGTTAGAATCCTGAATAGGATGCAGGTGACAGGCACCGGAAGAGCGCCGCACCTGTTGGTACACCAGGGGCCTGAAGCAGTCCAGCTGGACGGGACGCCAACACCGGTTTAAAGGCCCCACGCGTCAGAGCAGGATAGCGATAATGACGGTTCTCGCACGCGAGATCATGACACCCAGTGTAAAAGCAGTCCCCCAGTCCTGGACGATGGACCAGTTCACCCGGTTCCTAACCGACCACGAAATCACCGGCAGCCCCGTCACCGATGATGAGGGCCGTATCATCGGCATTGCTACCCTCAAGGATGTGGCCGAATTCCGCTGGTCGTCTTCCCGCCCCTCCGATGCCGAACAACAGTTGACGCCGGAAGAGCAGAAGGAAGCCCGCCGCCTGCGCATGTTCATCTTCGAGGAAATGGGCAAACTGCCGGTGGAAGTCCGGGACATCATGACCCCGATTGTCGTCTCGGTCGCCGAGGACACCCCCGTGCGGGAAATTGCCGACCTGATGATGGAAGAACACCTGCACCGCATCTTTGTTACTCACGAAGGAGAAGTCACCGGCATCATAACCACCTACGACATGCTGAAACTGATCTCCGACAACGCGCTGACACAGCGCTGCCTGCTATGACAGAAACGGCAACGCGTGCCCACGCGTCTGCGGAGAACGATCAAAACGTCCATTGCGAGGTATCGAGCCCTATGCCCTCAGCACCGCAAGAGCGGAAAAAGATGTACGTCCTCGACACCAACGTCCTGATACACGACCCCAACGCCCTGCTCAATTTCGAAGAACACGATGTGATCATTCCCATGACCGTTCTGGAGGAGCTGGACAGTCTGAAGTCCGGTAAACAGGCGGTTGCGGCGGATTGCCGCCAGGCCATCCGCAATATCGACAAGCTCCTGGGCGACGCCACCCCGAAGGATATCGAACGCGGCGTGCCCATTGTCCGGGCCCGCAAGGCGGACCCGCTGGGTACGCTGTCGATCCTGATGAGCACCGAACACTCGAGCAATCACGCCCTGCCCGAGCACCTCAACGACAACAAGATCATCAACACCTTAGCAGCACTGCAGGCCCGCAACACCGACCGGGACATCATCCTGGTCAGCAAGGACATCAACATGCGCCTGAAGGCGCGCGGCTTCGGCGTCGAGGCACAGGACTACCACAACGATCAGCTACTGGACGATATCGACCTGCTCCCGAAGGGCTACCGGGAATTCAGCGGGTCGTTCTGGGACACCATCAACAAGGTGGAAACCGTACAGCGCGAAGGGGTCACCGAGCACATCCTGCGACGCGAAGAGGAGCTGGCCAAACTCAACATCAACGAGTTCGTACTCGACGAGCAGGGCTTCGTCGGCAAGGTCGTGGATATCGAAGAGGATCGTCTGGTCCTGCAGGACCTGCATCAGCAGGATCTGCTGAACCGGGAGGTCTGGGGCCTGGTGCCGCGGGACATCTACCAGGCAGTGGCCCTGAACCTGCTGATGGATCCGGACGTCCACCTGGTCAACCTGACCGGTTCTGCCGGCTCCGGTAAAACCATCCTGGCCCTGGCCGCCTGCATCGAGCTGACCGTCGCCAGCAAGACCTACAAGCGCATCATCGCCACCCGCAGCACCCAGGGCCTGGATGAGGACATCGGCTTCCTGCCGGGCACCGAGGCGGAAAAAATGGAACCCTGGCTGGGGGCCATCGTCGACAACCTGGAGGCACTGCACGAGGACGACGAGAACATGACCGCCAGCGTGGACTACATCCTGTCCAAGGTGCCGCTGCACTTCAAATCGCTGAACTACATTCGCGGGCGCAGCTTCCAGCACAGCCTGATCATCATCGATGAGTCCCAGAACCTGACACCGCACCAGATCAAGACCATCATCACCCGGGCCGGCAACGGCTCCAAGGTGATCTGCCTGGGCAACCTGGCGCAGATCGATACGCCTTACCTGAGCGGCCTGAGCTCCGGTCTGACCTATATGACCGAACGCTTCAAGGGCTTCCGCCACGGTGGGCACATCCACCTGCAAGGGGTGCCGAGGTCGGCTCTGGCGGAGTTTGCGGAAGCGAATCTTTAGGGAGATCCATCAACGAATGGGCTGGGCTCCCGAGCCAAGCCCATTCCCCGACCAATGTAGCCGATGTTTTAGAGGGTGTTGCAAAAGCTTTCGGGTAAAAGCCTCTCTCCCCTAGCGGGAGAGAGGTTTGGAGAGAGGGGGGCGAGGCGAAAGCCTCGCCGGAGATAATCGCCTGGAATAGAAGGGCGCCTGACGGCGCCTCCCCCTCTCCCCGGCCCTCTCCCTCGAGGGGAGAGGGAGTGTACGACGCAGCTCTTGTAGTACCGGGGCTTTTGCAACACCCTCTTTAGCTTCGGAGGTGCCATAGGCGCCCGGGCAGGAGGAATATCAACGTCGGGTCGGAAAAGACGGGGCCCTGGCGGGCCCTCCGAAGCTAAAGCGTCGGCTACATTTCGAATGCAACCCGCCTCGCGAAATCTCTACTTCTCCCGATCGTCCCAAGGATGCACCGGCAACACCGCCTCGGTCACCTCCGAATCGAACTTGGAGCGGAAATAGTCCATCGCCTTCTCCGCTTCCGCCAGCTCCTCAAAGCGGGCAATGTGATAGATCGCCTCACCTTCGTTCACCAGCGGCAGGTTGTTCATGCCGATGACGATGCCGGACACTGACGCCAGCAGTGCGGTTTCCGTCTCGCCGAAGGGATCGGCAATCACCGCCAGCTTCTGCCCTTTGCGCACCCGCTGCCCCAGGCGCACGATCGGCCGCATGATCCCGTCGATGTCGGCCCGCACCCAGGTGGAGCTTTCCGCCAACTCCGAGCGTTTCCGGACCTTGATGCGCGATGCCTTCTGGGGAAGCATCTCCAGCGCCCGCATCACCCGGATAATGCCCCGCACGCCGCTGGAGATGATCACATCGTCAAAACGAAGCGCCTCGCCGCCTTCGAACGTGATAACCGGAATATCCAGTGAATCCGCATACTCACGCAAGGTGCCTTCACGAAGGCTCGCATTCAGGATCACCGGCGCCCCAAAAGCCTCCGCGATACGGATCGTTTCCGGGTTCTTCAGCTCCGCACGAACCTGCGGCAGGTTGAAGCGATGGATCGCGCCCGTGTGCAAATCGATGATGTGGGTCACGCTCTCCATAATCTGGGTGCGGAACAGGTAAGCGATCCGACCGCCCAGGGAGCCGGTCTCCGACCCCGGAAAACACCGGTTCAGATCACGCCGGTCCGGCAGGTAGCGGGTGCGCTGCACAAAGCCGAACACATTGACGATGGGCACCGCTATCAGCGTGCCGCGCAGGTGGCGTAACGCCCCATAACGCAGGACCCGACGGATGATTTCCACACCGTTGATCTCGTCGCCGTGGATGGCGGCACAGACCAGCATCACCGGGCCATCGCGCCGACCGTGAACCACTTCCACGGGAATATGCAGCGGCGTATGGGTGTAGAGCTTGGCCACCGGCACTTCGACGGTCTGTCGTGACCCGGCGGGGATTTCGTGTCCCGCAATCTTGAATGGGGCGCGCGCCATCGTCAGCCTCTCCCTTTGGTCCGTGTCTTCCACGGCTTCTGGTTCTTTTCCGTCCAGTCGACGATCATGCCCGCCACATTCTTGCCGGTCGCGGTCTCAATACCTTCCAGGCCCGGTGACGAGTTCACTTCCATCACCAGTGGCCCACGGCTGGAGCGCAGCAGATCCACCCCGGCCACGTTCAGGCCCATCGCCTTGGCGGCGGCAATCGCCGTACGGCGTTCTTCGGGAGAAATACGGACCAGGGAGGCCGTGCCGCCGCGATGCAGGTTGGAGCGGAACTCGCCCTCGCCCGCCTGACGTTTCATGGCGGCAATCACCTTGTCTCCGATCACGAAACAGCGGATGTCGGCCCCGCCGGCTTCCTTGATGAACTCCTGCACCAGGATGTCCGCCTTCAGGCCCATAAAGGCCTCGATCACACTTTCGGCCGCCTTGCGGGTTTCCGCCAGTACCACGCCAATGCCCTGGGTGCCCTGCAGTAGCTTGATGACCACCGGCGAGCCGCCCACCATTCGGATCAACTCGGGCACGTCGTCAGGCTTGTTGGCGAAACCGGTCACCGGCATGCCCACGCCCTTGCGGGCCAGCAGCTGCAGCGAACGCAGCTTGTCCCGGGAGCGGCTGATGGCCACCGATTCATTGACCGGGAATACCCCCATCATCTCGAACTGGCGCAGCACGGCTGTCCCGTAAAACGTCACTGACGCGCCGATACGCGGGATCACCACATCGAAATCGTCCAGGATTTCCTTTCGATAATGGATCTCCGGATTGGCGGAGGTGATGTTCATGTAGCAATGCAGGCAGTCGATTACCCGCACATCGTGCCCGCGGTTAATCCCCTCTTCGACCAGTCGGCGGGTGGAGTACAGGGATTTGTTGCGAGAAAGCACGGCAATCTTCATTTAGAGCTCCCAGGGGCCGGGTGACCGGCCAGATAAGAGTGTTCGGGAACGACCAGCGCACGGCCGGACATGGCGGTGCGCCCCAACAGCATGCGGAAGCGCATGGTATCGCGGTTGGTCAGGGTCATTTCAATGGGCCAGTGGGCTTCGCCAACCACCACATTCGTGCTGATCACCAGACGTTGCTCGCGGTGGCCGCCGGAATCCGAGACCATCCGTTCGTCCAGCACCAGGGCATCGCATTCCACCACCGAGTGCAGGTTGTTCTGTTCCGGGTGGACCCAGAATCGGACACGGCGCTCTCCCTTCTCCGTGTAGGGTTCCATTCGGAAAGTGTGCAAACAGGAGGTGCGCGCCCCGGTGTCGATCTTTGCCTTGATGCGATCGATACCCAGATCAGGCAGGCCCAACCATTCGCGCCAGCCGAGTGGCGTCAGCGCCAGGGGATCAACGTTCTTCTTGCTTGTCGTCATCGGTTCCTTCCTGTCGGTTCTTCTCCGGAATCAACTGCACCTGGAACGGCGCCGAGGCGCTGCCCGCGTGAACGCTCGTCTGCGGGAAAGGAATCTCAATGCCTTCCCGATCAAACAGGGCCTTGATGGCCTCCATCATGGAACTGCGGCCTTCAAGCACCTTGTCGGCCGGGACCCAATACGAAAACTGCAGGTCTACCGAGGATGGACCGAAACCGGTGGTCAGGACAAACGGCTTCGGTTCCTCCAGGCAAGCCGGGTTGTCGCCAGCCAGCCCCAGCAGCAAGGTCTGGACGCGCTTCAAGTCCTCCCGATAGGCCACGCCAACGTTCAGGTCGAGGCGGCGAATCGGGAAGCGCGAGCGGTTAATGACCCGCGTCTTGATCAGCGTTTCGTTGGGAATCCTGACGTACAGGTTGTCCGCCGTTCGCAATTTAACGCTGAGCATGTCGATCCCGATCACCTCCCCGATGGTCCCATCCACTTCAATGAAGTTGCCAATCTCGAACGGCTTCTCCACCAGCAGGAACAGTCCGCTGATCATATTCGAGGCGGAAGTCTGGGAGGCGAAGCCAATGGCGACGGTGAGAATGCCGGCCGCACCCAGCAGGACGTCCGGCGCAAAACCGGCTTCCCGCAGTGCCGCGATAATGAAGATGACAAAGACAGCATAGAACACCAACCGTCCGAACATCGCCGTTACATGCCTCGACGAACGGCTGCTCAGCAGCCCCCCCATCCCTCTCGAAGCCAGGCTTGCCAACACAAACCCCAGCGCCAGCAGGATGGCTACCCGTATCCAGGCAAACCAGTCGATACCGCCCAACTCCGTGGTCAGCGCTTGTCCAATTCCGTCCAACAATCGTCTCCTATCCGAAAATCCGGTCCAGCGCCTTGGTCAGCACGCCCCGGTCATAGCGCATGCGACCGGCCGCAAGCATCTCGCAGGTTCCGGCTTCCGCCGGCAAACGCCGGGACATCCGCATAGCCGCATGTTCCATATCGGTGTCGCAGGTCACGGTCACCCGGGGCGTCCAGAGTTGCCCACGCTCGTTCATGTGCAGCGACAGATATTGTGTCGGCAGACTGAAGCGCTCCAGCAGCAGTGGCGACGGCCGCCGGTTGCAGATCCGCACCGGGCTGATGGCGCGCCACGGCCGCTTGGGCACCGCATCCAGCACCAGCCGGGCGTAGGTGGGCGCTGTATAGCACAGTTCGCCGTCCATCGTGGATCGGCCCACCCAGGTCAGGGACGGCTCCGCCAGCGGCAGCTCGATCAACTGGGTTCGTGTATTGCCCACCAGGATGCGCAACCACACCAGGGTCGCCACATAGATGGTGCATTCACGGCCGGCGGGAATGGTGAGCGGCTGATAGGAGCGGATCATAGTCGGCCGGTCCGCCAGCGCCGGCATGAACAGCACGTCGCCCCCCTCATCCGGGCGGATAAAGCGGTGCTGCTTGACTTCGCTGCCGGGCAGGACGTGGCTGACCAGCTGGCGCCAGTCGGTCCGGTCCGTTTCGCCGGCATCCCGCTCCCAGCGGACCTGCCATTCATTGTCGAGCAGCGTCACCCAGAGTCGGGTTTCACTGAGTTCGTGTTTCTGGGTCTGGCCGGACTGCAGCGCAAATGCGTGATTCCAGCGGCCGGGGGCATCCTGTGCCTGCTCCATGGTCTGTCGTGTGTCTCGCTTGAAATGGGGATGGGCGGTTCCAGGCGCACTATTTAGGCCGGAACGCGGACTCGCTCAAGTAAGCATTAACCCCCATGGGGAGTTGCCCATAAAATCCAATAATTTCATTTAACTATAATCCAAACATCCGGGGGCCGCGAATACATGGGACAGCATTGGCTCACGGCAACACAGTGAAAGGACATGACATGACGCAGCTCGCCTGGTTCCGCAACGATCTCCGGGTCGCCGACAACCCCGCCCTGGTGGCCGCCTGTGCCGGTGACGGGCCGGTGGAAGCCTGCTTCCTGATGACGCCGGGCCAGTGGACCGAGCACGACTGGTCGCCGGCGCGTGTGGCACTCGTACTCGACCATCTGGAAGATCTTGGCAGGCAACTGGCCGGCCTCGGTATTCCTCTGCACATTCTGGAAGCGGACCGGTTTGACGACAGCCTCGACGCACTGGAAGCCCTCGCACGCGAGCGCAAAGTGACCACGATCCATATCAACGAGGAGTACGGCGTCAACGAACGGCGCCGGGACAAGGCCGCTCACCATCGGTTGGCCAACCAGGGTATCGCCTTGCACAAATACCGGGATCAGACCGTTGCGCCAGTAGGCAGCGTGCTGACCCAGCAGGGTGATCCCTACTCGGTGTTCACCCCGTTCTCCCGCCGCTGGTGGGACTGGGTGGAAACCACGCAACCGGAATGCCTGGCCATTCCCGAGCCCCAGGGCCCGAAAATCAAGGCACCGCCACGCCCGACCACCCCCGAAGCCTTCCGGAATCCCCCGCCGTCATTGGTCGCCGTGGGTGAAGACGCCGCACACCGTGCGCTGATCGATTTCCTGGAAGAACGGGCGAGTCGCTACAAGGAAGACCGGGACTTTCCGGCAATCGACGGCACCAGCCTGGTCTCCCCCTACCTGGCCAGCGGTATCCTGTCGGGCCGCCAATGCCTGCAGGCCGCGCAGGAAGCCATGCGCCACCAGAAAGACGCCACCGGCATTCGCGGCTGGATCAACGAGATCTGCTGGCGCGACTTCTATGTACACATCCTCTACCACTACCCGCGGGTGAGCATGCACCGGGCCTTCAAACCGGAAACCGAGGCGCTGGTCTGGAACACCTCCGAGGACCATCTGAAAGCGTGGCAAAACGGCGAGACCGGCATCCCGCTGGTGGACGCCGCCATGCGGCAACTGAAGGAAACCGGCTGGATGCACAATCGCCTGCGCATGGTGACGGCCATGTTCCTGTCCAAGAACCTGTTCCTGGACTGGCGCCAGGGTGAGGCCTGGTTCATGAGCCACCTGGCAGACGGTTTCCTGGCCTCCAACAACGGCGGCTGGCAGTGGAGCGCCTCGACCGGGACCGACGCCGCGCCCTACTTCCGGGTCTTCAATCCGGCGACCCAAAGCGAACGCTTCGATCCGGACGGCGCGTTTATCCGCCGCTTTGTGCCGGAGTTGCGGGATCTGGACAACAAGCGCATCCACAACCCCGCCGCCGGTGGCACGGTGCCCAAGGGGTATGTCCGGCCGATTGTGGATTTGAAGGAAACGCGGAAAGAGGCGATCGCCCGCTTCCAGGCGCTGCGCGATCAATGACGGTCGCGACAGACCGGGCAGCCCGGATCGCGGGCCAGTTTCATTTCACGCCACTCCATGCGCCAGGCATCGAGTAGCAGAAGCCGGCCGGCCAGGGAAACGCCCACACCGGCCAATACCTTGATGGCTTCCATCGCCTGGCAGGCGCCAATCATGCCCACCAGCGGTCCGATCACACCGGCTTCGGAGCATCGCAAATCCTCATCGCCGGTTTCCGGATACAGGCACTGATAGCAGGGCTGCTTCGTATCCCGGGTGTCGAACACGCTGACCTGCCCTTCCCCGCGAATGGCGGCGCCGGACACCAGCGGTACGCCGGCGTCGACGCAGGCGCGGTTAATGGCAAAGCGGGTGGCGAAGTTGTCGGTGCAATCCACCACCAGGGCCGCGGCAGCGACTTCTGCCTGCAGGGCATCGCCCTCGAGGCGCGATTCGACGGCGTCCACGGCGATCTCCGGGTTCATCGACCTCACGGCTTCCGCCAGACGGCCCGCCTTGGACTGATCCAGGTCGGCCTGCCGGAAAGCCACCTGGCGCTGCAGGTTCGCAACGTCGACCCGATCGTCGTCGGCGATCACCAGACGGCCCACGCCGGCCCCGCCCAGGTAGAGCGCCACCGGGCAACCCAGGCCGCCGGCGCCGACAATCAGCACGCGCGCCTGCTTGAGACGCAGCTGCCCCTGCACATCCAGCTGCGGCAACAGCAACTGGCGGCTGTAGCGCATCAGTTCGTTATCCGTCAGCATCGATTTCTCCCTTTTCGATTCTTCCCAGGGTATACCGGTCATTGTCGCCATAATCCCGGCCGGTCTCGACCTCGCAAAACCCCGACGCCGTGAACAGATCGCGTACGGCCGGACCCTGATCGTACCCGTGCTCGACTAGTAGCCATCCCCCAGGGCGGAGCCAGTTCGGCGCGGTGGCGGCAATCTCACGAATATCGTCAAGCCCGTCGGCACCCGCCACCAGAGCCGACGCCGGCTCGAAGCGGACATCCCCTTGGTCCAGGTGATGGTCTCTCTCGGCAATGTAAGGCGGGTTGCTGACGATCAGGTCAAAACGGGCGGACGCCAGGTCCCGGAACCAGTGGCTGCGGCTCACCTGAACGGGCAGGCCTAACTGCTCCGCATTGCGACGGGCCAACGCGACCGCATCGTCCACCGCATCGGTGGCATGGACCAACCAGTCCGGTTTCTCGCTGGCCAGCGCCAGGGCGATCGCGCCCGTGCCGGTGCCCAGATCCAGGACGCGAGCCTGTTCGGGCAACGGCAGAGCCAGGGCGGCTTCCACCAGGCACTCGGTATCGGGACGGGGAATCAGTGTGCGGTCGCTGACCTCCAGCGTCAGTGACCAGAAGCCCTGATGACCCAGCAGGTGGGCCACGGGATGGCCGGTCATCCGGCGTTCGACGAGGGTATTGAAGCGGGCAATATCCGTCGGCGTCACCTCATGTTCCGGCCAGGTGCGGAACCAGGTGGGACTGCGTTCGAGCACGGCCTCCAGCAGCAACTCGGCATCCAGCCGGGGCGAATCACCGCCAATACGGGCGGCGGCATCGGCAAGCAGACGGGCGACGGTGTCGGGCGCGTTACTCATCCGCCTGACTGGCCAGCAACTCGGCCTGGCGTTCCTGCTGCAACGGGCCAATCACCGGGGACAGGTCGCCGGCAATGACTTCGTCGAGCTTGTACAGGGTCAGGTTGATACGGTGATCGGTCACCCGGCCCTGGGGGAAATTGTAGGTCCGTATCCGCTCCGAGCGATCGCCGCTGCCTACCAGGCTTTTGCGCTGGGCCGCTTCAGATTGCTGCTGACGCTCGGTTTCGGCGTCCTGCAGCCGGGCCGACAGGAGACTCATAGCCTTGGCGCGGTTCTTGTGCTGGGAGCGCTCGTCCTGACACTCCACCACAATGCCGGTTGGCAGGTGGGTAATGCGGATCGCGGAATCCGTCTTGTTGACGTGCTGCCCACCGGCGCCGGACGCGCGGAAGGTATCCACCCGCAGGTCTGCCTTGTTGATCTCGATGGCGTCCGCCTCGTCGGCTTCCGGCATCACCGCCACCGTGCAGGCCGAGGTGTGGATGCGACCCTGGGATTCGGTTTCCGGCACCCGCTGTACCCGGTGGGCGCCAGACTCAAACTTGAGGGCACCATAGACCTGGTCGCCGGTCACCCGGGTGATGATTTCCTTGTAGCCACCATGCTCGCCCGGGCTGTCGCTGATGACTTCCACTTTCCAGCCGCGGGTTTCGGCAAAGCGGCTGTACATGCGGAACAGGTCGCCTGCGAACAGGGCCGCTTCGTCGCCGCCGGTACCGGCACGGATCTCCAGGAAAGCGTTCTTGCCGTCGTCCGGATCTCTCGGCATCATCAGACGCTGCAGTTCTTCGTCAAGCGCTTCAACTTTCTGCCGGGCTGACGCCAGTTCTTCCTCCGCCATTTCCCGCATGTCGGCATCGCCATCGCGGAGCAGTTCCCGGGCTTCGGCCACGTCGTCGTTAGCCCGCTGATAGGCCTGGTAGCACTGGACGACCGGCTCGATGTCCGCGTACTCCTTGGATAGATCCCGGAAGCGATCCTGATTGGCAATGATGGACGGGTCGCTGAGCAACGCGCTCACTTCCTCGAATCGGTCATTGAGCCGATCAAGTTTGGTCTGAATCGAAGATTTCATGCAGTGTCCAGGTCAGCGGACCCGGGCGGGTCCGGAAAATACGTGGTCAGATCTTATCATTGAATTGGGGTTGGCGCGCAGGGTCGGACTCATCGGTCGTGTCCGCTGCTGACGGGGGTGCCAGCAGATCATCCTGGGCTCGGCCCAGCTGGTGCAGTTCACGCAGCCAGTAGGTCACTTCGGTGCGGCCTTCCGCGGTGGCCTTGCGCACCTGGACGGACGGTTCATGCAGCAGCTTGTTGGTGATCCCCCTCGCCAGACTGCGCAGCAGGGTTTCCGGATCGCCGCCATTGCGCAACTGCTTGAGTGCGCGTTCGACTTCCAGGTCGCGCAGGTCTTCGGCATGGTTGCGATACTGCTTGAGGGTCGATACCGCATCCAGCGCCCGCAGCTGGTAAAGGAAGTCTTCGGTGCCGGACTCGATCAATCGCTCGGCTTCCCGCGCCGCCCCTTCCCGGGAGCGGAGGTTTTCCTCGATCACCTGACGCAGGTCGTCGACCGCATAGAGGTAGACGTCGTCCATCTGCGCCACTTCCGGCTCAATGTCCCGCGGGACCGCGAGATCCACCATAAAATACGGCCGGTGCTTGCGGATTTTCAGGGCGCGTTCAACGGCTCCCTTGCCCAGTACCGGCAACTGGCTGGCGGTGGAGGCAATCACGATGTCCACGCCGGGCAGATGTTCGGGAATCTCTGACAGCAGGATGCCGTGACCGCCGTGTTGCCGGGCCACTTCCTGGGCCCGTTCCAGCGTCCGGTTGGCCACGATCAGGGACGGCACACCGGCTTCGCGCAGATGGCTGGCAACCAGATCGATGGTGCGGCCGGCGCCGATCAACAGGGCCTTGTTGCGGCGCAGGTCGGAAAAGATATTACGCGCCATGCTCACCGCGGCGTAGGCCACAGACACCGGGTTTTCCCCAATGGTGGTTTCCGTGCGGACCCGCTTGGCCACGGAGAAACTCTGCTCGAACAGACGGGACAATAACGAGCCACTGGCCCCGTGGGACCGGGACAGCGCGTAGGCTTCCTTCAATTGTCCCAGAATCTGGGGTTCGCCCAGCACCATGGAATCCAGCCCGGAAGCCACCCGCATCATGTGACGCACGGCTTCGGCGTTGGTGTAGATATAGAAGGACTCGGACAGCTCGTCGACATCCATATCGTGGAAACCGGCGATCCAGCGCAGCACAGCGTTCGCGCAATCGTCCTCGGCGGCAAGGAAGAGCTCGGTGCGATTACAGGTGGACAGGATGGCGGCTTCACTGACGCCAGCCACGACTTTCAGGGCGGAGAAAGCCTCCCCCATGCGCTCCGGGGTGAACGCCACCCGCTCCCTCAGTTCAAGGGGAGCCGTACGGTGATTGATGCCCAGAGTCAGTAATGCCATCGAACAGCGCAAACCTGTATAAAAAGCGGGATGTAGGATGCTTCTTAACACCCCATTCTAGCGACGCCATCCCGATGGCGCTACCCACGGGTTACCGCTACGCCACCTACTTTGGTACCGAATCCGCCTTGAAGCGCATGAGAAAACAGTCATTGGGCAAGCGTTTAGCCTTGTGCCATTATAAGCCAGCAATAAGGGAGCCTCTGAGTCACTCCAGAGCATCTCTGGCTTTCGGGGCACGTCACGCTCTGGACCGTGTTTCCAGATCATGGCGATCCACAACGACCAGCCCCGACCGGAAAGCCGCGTCGATTTGCCGCACCAGATCGAGCTGCTTTCATAGGGTGGAGAACCGTCAGGAGTGATTCAGCGGCGCCGGACTCAGGAACTTTTTCCAACGGTTCCGCGAACTTTTACAGGGACGAACTGACAGACGTGACGACACGCGAATGGATTAATCAGAGGTCCCTCAAGCCAATGGCCATCGGACGTACCATGAAACCTGTTTTTTCTGTTGTAACCGTCCTTCTGGGACTCGGGCTCGCAGGCTGCGCCAACCTCTCCGGAACAGACGATCAGACCGATACCGGAAAATCGACCGAACAGCAGGCCGTCACGCCGCCCCCCGAAGACAAGATCAATTACGCCGACTTCGATCAGGACACCCTCTATAGCCTGCTGGCAGCCGAAGTCGCCGCCCAGCGCGGCCGCTATGACGTGACCCTGGTCAATTATGTGGAAGCGGCCAAATCCTCCCGGGACCTGGGCGTGATCAAACGCGCCATGCGGATCGCCCAGTCACTGAACGCGGACAATGCCCAACTGCAGCTGGCCAACCTGTGGCTGGAAGTCGAACCGGACAGTCTTGAGGCCCACCGGGTTGCCGCGATCCAGTACGTGCGCCAGAAGGACTTCGATCTGGCGCTCTATCACATGGAACAGATCCTGGCCCAGGGTGAGGACGCGGATTTTGACGATCTCGCGGCGCTCTCGGCTCGTTTGCCCAAGGAAGACCAGGCGCAATTGCTGGGACTTTACCAGGATCTGGAAAAACGCCACCCGGACAATCGTGAGATCCAGTACGGCATCGCCCTGCTGCTCAAGTCCCAGGGCGAAACCCAGGCCGCTATGGACAAGCTGGAACCGCTGCTGGACGAATCCGAGCAGCCTGCCTTCCAGCCGGCCATCATCCTGCGCGGCGACCTGCTCTACCAGATGGGCCAGAAGAAAGAAGCGCTGGACTACCTGCGCCACCAGTCCCGTCGCTACCCGGACAATCGCAAGCTGGGCACCCTTTATGGCCGCATGCTGATCGAAGAACAGCAGATGCAGGCCGCCGAAGACCAGTTCGAGGATCTGATGACGCGCTTCCCGGACGTGCCCGAGTTGCGCCTGTCCTACGCCCTGGTCGCCCTGGAAAACGGCAACACCGATGACGCCAAGGAATCGCTGCAGATCCTGATCGACAAGGAGCAGCACGTCAGCGAGGCCCACTATTACCTGGGTCGCATTGCCGACGAAGGGGGTGACACGGAGGAGGCCATTGCCCAGTACAGCCAGGTTGGCGAAGGCAATCACTTCCTCCCGGCGGTGTCCCGGGCCACGTACCTGCGGGGCAGCAGCGGCGATCTCGATAACGCCCTGCGGGATCTGCGAGCGCTGCGCCAGCAGATGCCGGACCTGGCCGAGAACCTGTGGCTGGTCGAGGTCAACACCCTACTCGACCTGGATCAGAATGACGACGCCCTCGGCGCCGCCACCGAAGCCCTGCAAACGTTCCCGGACAACGCCCGTATCCGCTACGCCCGGGCCATGCTGTTCGACGAAATGGGCCGCACCGAAGAAGCGGAAGCCGACCTGCGCCAGATCATCGACACCCATCCGGACAACGCCGTGGCGCTCAATGCTCTCGGCTACATCCTCACCGAGAAAACCGACCGCCTGAAGGAGGCGCGCGAGTTGCTGGAGAAGGCCCTCAAGCTGGATCCGGACAACCCCGCCATCCTCGACAGCGTCGGCTGGGTTCACTTCAAGCTCGGCCACATGGCCCAGGCCCTGGACTTCCTGCGCCGCGCCTATGACGCCTTCCCCGATCCGGAAGTGGCCGCCCATTACGGCGAAGCCCTCTACGTCAGCGGCGACGAGGATCAGGCCCGCGTGATCTGGCGCCGCGCCCTGGACGAACACCCGGACGACACCCAGATCCCCGCCACCATGAAGCGGCTGGGTGAGGAGCAGGATCTTTGAGTCGGTACCCGATGACTGTCCTGCGTTACGGCTTTGCCCTGATCCTGACCCTCACACTGGCCGCCTGCGCCAGCGTTCCCAAAGCGCCCCTGCCGGACGGCCTCACCAACCAGCCGCCGGCGGACTGGGCCCAGCGCAGTGCCCAGCTGACGCAACTGACCCGCTGGGAGCTGCAGGGCAAGCTGGCCGTCAAGCAGCCCGACGACAGCGGCTCGGCCATCATCAACCAGTGGCAACAGGTGGACGAGCAGTACCATCTGCTGCTTTCGTCGGCGTTCCTCGGCGTTGGACGCACCGAACTGGAAGGCATGCCCGGCTACCTCAGCCTGACCATGCCGGATGGCAAGAACTACCGATCCAACGACCCACAGCAGCTGATCCAGGCGGCCACCGGTTGGCATTTCCCGCTGGAAAGTCTGACCTGGTGGATCCGCGGCCTGCCCGCCCCGGGCGACGACTTCGAGCTGCTGTTCGACAACAGCGGCGAGCTGGCCGCCATTCGCCAGCAGGGCTGGGATATCCGCATCGATCGCCGCCAGTCGTTCATCGACGGTTATCCGGCGCTTCCGGCGCGCATCACGGCCCTGAAAGGCGAGCGCCGTATCCGACTGGTCATCACCCAATGGCAGGCGCTCGGCACCTCATCATGACGTTTACGCTGCCGGCGCCGGCCAAACTCAATCTGTTCCTGCACATCATCGGCCGCCGCCCGGACGGCTACCATGAGCTTCAAACGCTGTTCCAGTTCCTGGAGCACGGCGACGAGCTGACCTTCTCCCCCGCTGCCGGCTCTGAGGTCATCCTGGAACCGGCCATCGAAGGCGTGCCTGAGGACAGCAACCTGATCATACGAGCCGCGCGCCTTCTGCAGGCTGAATCGGCACGTGAACTGCCGGGTGTCCACATCCACCTGACCAAACGTCTGCCCATGGGCGGCGGTATCGGAGGCGGCAGTTCCGACGCCGCCACCACCCTGCTTGGCCTCAACCATTTCTGGCAGTTGGATATCCCGATCGATCGACTGGCCGAACTCGGCTTGCAACTGGGCGCCGATGTGCCGGTGTTCGTCCGCGGTCACGCCGCGTTTGCCGAGGGTGTTGGTGAGCGCCTAACCCCCTGTTATCCCCCGGAAGACTGGTTCGTTGTGGTCAAACCTGACTGCGAAATAAACACTGGAATGATTTTTTCCGAGGAAGGGTTGACAAGGAATACGCCGCCGATCACAATAGCGCCCGCTTTTGAGGGAGACGCCTCAAGGTACCGAAACGACTGTGAGGATATAGTCTGTAAGCTGTATCCTGAGGTTGAAAAAAGCCGGGACTGGCTTTCAAAATTCGGACCTGCAAGATTAACCGGAACCGGGGCTTGCATATTTGGACGTTTCCCAACAGAATCCAAGGCCCGCGAGGTTTGGGATTCTAAGCCCTCCGGCATCACCGGGTTCGTCACGAGAGGGGTGAATCGCTCACCGCTTCACGCAAAGCTGACAGAGCTAGACTGATGCCGAAAAAGCACGATACTGGGGTGTCGCCAAGTGGTAAGGCAACGGGTTTTGATCCCGTCATGCGCAGGTTCGAATCCTGCCACCCCAGCCACCTTTCTCCCGCTTCTTCTGAACTCAACGCTGAAACTGAGAAGGACTCCGTCGTGTCCAAGTTAATGATTTTCGCCGGCAACGCCCACCCGGAACTCGCCCGTAGTATCGCCCAGAAACTGCACATTCCATTGGGTGAAGCGACCGTCGGTAAATTCAGCGATGGCGAAACCACCGTTGAAATCAATGAGAATGTCCGTGGCCACGATGTCTTCATCATCCAGCCAACCTGCTACCCGACCAACGACAACCTGATGGAACTGATCGTGATGGCTGACGCCCTGCGTCGCGCATCCGCCACACGCATCACCGCCGTCGTGCCCTACTACGGCTACGCCCGTCAGGACCGTCGCGTTCGCTCCACCCGGGTTTCCATCAGCGCGAAGGTCGTCGCGGACATGATTACCAGCATCGGCATCGACCGGGTATTAACCGTCGACCTGCACGCCGATCAGATCCAGGGTTTCTTCGACATCCCGGTGGACAACATCTACGCCACCCCGGTCCTGCTCGACGACATCGAACGCCAGCGTTTTGACAACTTCATCGTCGTGTCTCCGGACGTCGGCGGCGTGGTTCGCGCCCGTGCCGTGGCCAAGCGCCTGAACGACGCCGACCTGGCGATCATCGACAAGCGCCGCCCGAAAGCCAACGTCTCCCAGGTGATGCACATCATCGGTGACGTGCAGGACAAGACCTGCATCCTGGTGGACGACATCGTCGATACCGCCGGCACCCTGTGCAAGGCAGCCAACGCGCTGAAAGAGCATGGCGCCGCCCGGGTTGTGGCCTACATCACCCACCCGGTCCTGTCCGGTCCGGCGATTGAGAACATCAACGCCTCGCAACTGGATGAACTCGTGGTTTGTGACACCATTCCACTGGGTGACAAAGCGCGCAATTGTGATAGAATCCGCCCCCTCGCAATGGCTGAACTGCTCGCCGAATCGATCCGTCGCGTCAGCAACGAAGAATCGATCAGCGCAATGTTCGAATAAGCCCGCGATTTTATTGAATTAATGAACAGGGAGCCCTCATTCGGGCTCCTTGTTTGTTTGAGCCCCGGAAAATGGTTACGGCTGACTTCCGGGATATTGGAACCACCCTGCAATCACTTGGTCGCGAGTCTGCACGGGTGTTTATTGAGGTAATGATCATGGCCCAAGAATTTGTTCTCGAAGCATTCCTTCGTGACGACCAGGGGAAAGGTGCGAGCCGCCGCCTGCGTCGCGAAGAGCGTAAAATCCCTGCTGTCATCTACGGCGGCGGTAAAGATGCGCAAGCCATCTCCATGTGGCACAACGACCTGAAAAAGGCCCTGGAAAACGAAGCTTTCTTCTCTCACATCCTGACTCTGGATGTTGCGGGCAAGAAAGAAAGCGTGATCCTGAAAGACCTGCAGCGTCACCCGTACAAGCCGACACTGTTCCACGCTGACTTCCTGCGCGTCGACAAGGACCACGAGATCCACGTCAACGTACCGCTGCACTTCCTCAACGAGGAAAATGCACCGGCCATCAAGCTTCAGGGCGGCGCGGTCAACCACCAGCTGAACGAAGTGGAAGTCATCTGTCTGCCGCAGGATCTGCCTGAGTTCATCGAAGTCGACATGATGGACATCGAAATGGACCAGACCCTGCACCTGAGCGACCTGAAACTGCCGAAAGGCGTCAAGGTTGCGGCTCTGCTGCAAGGCGAAGACTACGACCAGGCGGTTGTCTCCGTTCACCTGCCGAAGGGCACCAAGGCTGACGAAGCCGAAGATGCCGAAGCAGAAGGTGAAGAAGGCGAAGACAAGGAGTAATCGCTCCAGGGGCGCAGTCGCATGGCACAGGCAGTACGCATGGTGGTGGGTCTCGGTAATCCCGGAGCGGATTACGAGAACACCCGTCATAACGCCGGCGCCCTCTTCGTGGAAGCTCTGGCCCGCGCCGCGGGCCAGAGTCTTCGTCCCGAAAAGAAATACCACGGTCTCTACGCCCGCATTCAGTGGCAGGGTCACGACCTGCACCTGCTGAACCCCACCACGTTTATGAATCGCAGCGGCCTGTCCGTCAAAGCCCTTGCGGACTTCTTCAAGATCCAGCCCGAAGAGATCCTCGTCGCCCACGACGAACTCGACCTGCCACCCGGCACGGCCCGCTTCAAGAAAGGCGGCGGCCACGGCGGTCATAACGGTCTGCGGGACATCATCGCCCATCTGGGCACCAAGGAATTCCAGCGCTTGCGCCTTGGCATCGGCCATCCCGGCGACAGTCGCAAAGTCACCGGCTACGTGCTCAGCCGCCTGACCAAAGCCGACACCACTCACCTGGACAACATCAGCGACGACATCATGCGCGTGCTGCCAGACGTTCTCAACGGCGACCTGGCCAAGGCCATGAACGCCCTGCACAGCGTTCGCCCCGGCGCCTGACCTTCTTCCGGCATCACCAGACCGGTCCAATCCGTCTTCGGCCTTTCCATATTCGCACCGGTCGGGCCACATCGGTATAATCCAGCATCAAATTTTCGCATCCAGCAGAGGCTTTTCATGGGTTTTAACTGCGGCATCGTCGGCCTTCCCAACGTCGGCAAATCCACCCTGTTCAACGCGCTGACCAAAGCGGGTATCGGGGCGGAAAACTTCCCCTTCTGCACCATTGAGCCGAACGCCGGCGTCGTTGGCATGCCCGACCCGCGCCTCAACAAGCTCGCGGAAATCGTCAAGCCGCAGAAGGTCATCCCGACCACGATGGAGTTCGTTGACATTGCCGGCCTGGTGGCCGGGGCGTCCAAGGGCGAAGGCCTGGGTAACCAGTTCCTGGCGAACATCCGTCAGACCGACGCCATCGCCCAGGTCGTCCGCTGCTTCGAGGACGACAACGTGATTCACGTGTCCAACAAGGTCGACCCGGCGGCCGACATCGAAGTGATCAACACCGAACTGGCCCTGGCCGACCTGGAAACCGTCGAGAAAGGCATCAAACGGGTCGAGCGCGTTGCCAAGAGCGGCGACAAGACCGCCAAGGCCCAGCTGGAGGTCTTCCAGACCCTGCTGCCGGTGCTGAACGAAGGCAAACCGGTGCGCAGCATGGAACTGGATGAGGACAGGATGGCCCTGATCCGTGAGCTGTGCCTGCTCACGGTCAAGCCGACCATGTACATCGCCAACGTCAACGAAGACGGCTTCGAGAACAACCCGCACCTGGACAAGGTGCGCGCCATTGCCGCTGAAGAAAACGCCGTGGTCGTGCCTATCTGCAACAAACTGGAAGCGGAAATCGCCGAACTGGAAGACGACGAGAAATCCATCTTCCTGGAAGAGATGGGCATGGAAGAGCCGGGCCTCGACCGCGTTATCCGTGCCGGCTACAAGCTGCTCGGCCTGCAGACCTACTTTACCGCTGGCGTGAAGGAAGTCCGCGCCTGGACCGTCCGCATCGGCGCATCGGCCCCGCAGGCGGCCGGCGTGATCCACACCGACTTCGAGAAAGGCTTTATCCGCGCCGAAGTGGTGAGCTATGACGACTTCGTCGAGAACAACGGCGAACAGGGCGCCAAGGAAGCCGGCAAATGGCGCCTGGAAGGCAAGGACTACATCGTCCAGGACGGTGATGTCATTCACTTCCGCTTTAACGTATAAGCCTGCGCGGGGACGTCGGCCATGACCTCCCTGCCCCTCTGCTGCAGCAATCTGGATGACGGCTGGCCCTGGCGCCAGCCGTTGCCCGGCTTGCAGCTGATCTCCCTCGATTTCGATCCCGACCAGCTCCGCCCCGGCGATTTCCGCGACTGCGAGATTTTACCCCCAGCGACGGTCCAACGAGCCGTTTCCAAACGTCAGGCTGAATACCTGGCCGGTCGCCTCTGCGCACGTGAAGCGCTGCAAAGAATCGCCAATCTGGACGCTTATCCCGGCACCGGCGAAGATCGTGCACCTCGCTGGCCCGAGAGTATGGTGGGTTCCATCACGCATACCCGGGGCTGGGCCGCCGCCGTTGTCGGACACAATCGGGACTATGCTGGACTGGGTCTGGATGCCGAAATCGTGATGCCGGATACCCGGGCCCACAAGCTGGCCCACCAGATCCTGACGCCAGACGAGAGCATCCGATTTGCGGATGCCTTGTCCGAAGCTCCCGGAGCCTGCCTGACCCGCATCTTTTCTCTCAAGGAATGCCTGTTCAAGGCGCTTTACCCGCTCACCCTGAAGCGTTTCTATTTCGAGCACGCGGAAGTTCTGGCGATCGCCGACGATGGCGCCGCCCGGCTGCGCCTGCTGACCGAACTGTCTCCGGACTGGCAGGCCGGTCGGGAGCTGGACGCCTTTGTGGCACAGGTCAACGAACGCATCCTTGGCCTGATCCCGGTGGCAACGCAATGATGCCCGGCCAGCAAAGCAGGCCTACCGTTATTGATAACAATTAGCATTTAACATACCATCAGGCTTCCTTCACTGCAGTACCTTGCGAGAGCCCGATGTTCATACTGGATGCCGTGACCTACCGAATTCCAGGCAAGACCCTTCTCCACCCGCTCGACCTCAAGATCGATCATGGTCGTATGGTTGGCCTTATCGGGCACAACGGCTCCGGCAAGTCCACGCTGATCAAGTTGCTGGCCCGCCAGCTGATTCCCAGCGACGGGCAGATCACACTGGAAGAAACCCCGCTCGCCAACTGGCGTGATCGGGCACTGGCCCGACAGATCGCCTACCTCCCGCAACAGCTGCCCCCGGCCGAAGGGTTGACGGCCGCGGACCTGGTTCGCTTCGGACGCTATCCCTGGCATGGGGCTCTGGGCCGGTTTTCAAAGGAAGACCAGGAACAGGTGGACAAGGCCATGGCCATGACCGGTATCGGAGGCTTTGCTGATCGCGCTGTGGACGCGCTGTCCGGCGGCGAACGGCAGCGGGTCTGGCTCGCCATGTTGCTGGCCCAGAATCCCAGCTACCTGCTGCTGGACGAGCCCACATCGGCACTGGACATCGCCCATCAGGTCGAAGTGCTGTCGCTGGTCCGCTCGCTCTGCGATCAGTTGGATATCGGCGTGGTGGTGGTCTTGCACGATATCAATATGGCGGCCCGCTACTGCGACCACCTGATCGCCCTGCACAGCGGGAAACTGCTGGTTCAAGGCACGCCGAACGACCTGATGAGCAGCGAGACCCTGCAAGCGATCTACGGTATTCCCATGTCGGTGATGGCCCACCCCCACACGGAAGGCGACCGGATTGCCGTGGTCTAGTGTCCTGCGACTTTAACGCCCTTGGGCGGATTGTCGATATGTGGACAGTTCTCACACAAATCCAGTTCCGGCAGCAGATACCGGATGCAGCATTGACGACGCTGGCGTAGCGGCGACGGCCCCGTTTCGCGCTCGACATAGCGGACCGGCTGAAACATCGGATTGCGTGAACCATCCGGTCGATGCGGGGAGTCGATCAGGTCCCTCCCGTCCCGAAGCATCGGCTCGGGCACCCGGAAGCGGGCCATGGCAGAGATCAACCACTCGAAGTAGTTGGCCGCATTGCTCCAGAGCACCTTCCGCGACACCCGGACATGGCAGCTCATGGCATCGATCAATGGCGCAAAATTGCCCGCCAGAAGCGTATCGAAACGCTCGAACGGGTCGACTGGAGGCCTCGACCACAGAGAACCCTCATGAGGCACCTTGAACGCTGCCGGCTCTCCCTCATCATCCAGCACCACCGACAACCTCGCCAGTTCCACCGGCAGCTCACGGTTCAGGATCAGGCTGGCAGCAACCGTCGGTACAATCAGTCGCAAAAAATAGGCACGCGACCATTGCGATGTCAGAGCCCGCCGGTCGGCCTCCGGTCGGTTCGGGGCATAGCGCGCCAGCACCTGTTCCAGGCCATCCGGAGTTAACAGTGAACGGGCGGCAATCGCAGGACGCGGATCGTCTGTCAGCACCAGCACCTCTCGGTAGTGAGAAAAGTCACCTACAAACAAAGGCGCCAGGGCGGAAATAGCCATGCGTCAACACAACTCACAGCGATCGAAGAAACACTCCCGACTCAGTGCCATCAGCGCAGCCCGCTTGTGTGGGAAATCAAAATCCTTCTGCCGGTGGAAGCCGATACGTTGCAAGTGGTGGATCATCCGATCATTGTCAGAGCGCGGTTCCGAGACGATCATCCGTGTGCGCGGCTCATCGAGGAACAGGTAGTGGGACAGCGCCGGCAACCAACTGGCCACCTTGTGCGGCCCGCGATGGCGCTCCTCCCCGACCAGCATGTGAATCCCGCGATCGTAATGATCCGCCTCATAGTAGGGCCCGATCCGGTCTTCCCGCGCCCAGTAGGTATCAAAGAATGCAAAGGGTTCGTCGTCAAAACAACCGATCAACTGCAGACAATGGGGATCGTCCGCCACGGCCTGCAGGTGCGCCCGATGCGTTTCGAGAGTACCGCCCTCTTCCCAGAATTTCTCGACGCGCGGCGTATTCTGCCAACGATTGAAACGCTCAAGATCCTGTTCGATGTCCAGCGTACGCAGCGAAATCCAGCTGCCCAGCCGGGCATCGAAGCGCCGGTAGACCTCGCCCACCGGTTTGGGCGGACGGCGGGGGAAGCGTACGCCCGAGACCATCTGCATCGCCTGGGGATAGTCGGTCGGGGACCCGGTCCTGAGCCAGGGGGAGGCCAATTGCCAGAAGGCCGTGCGTAAGGTCTGCCAACCTCCGTCCGCCGAGCGCATGACCAGACCCGCCTGTTGCATGGCAGGAGTCAGGGGAAGGCCGCTCCACTGCAGCATCAAGCTCTTCGGGCGCGTCACAAAAAGCCAGTACCCGGCCAGCCAGATCGCCTGGTCCGGGTCCCGTTCGCTGCATTCAACCACGCAGACACCCAGTCGTTGCTCATCCGGCGCCAACCGGAACTGGATCAGCGGCTCGCCGTCGAGTGCCAGCGTGCCATGACGTCCGTCCTCGCTGGCCTGCAGAACACGGCCATCCGGTAACGGGAGCTCGGCGCGTTCGATAACCTCAGTCATGGGAAACCTCCTGCGGTGTCGTTTGAGCAATGGATTCCAGGGAAACCCCCTCCGCCATGGCCACCACAACCTTCCTGGGGCCCTTGAAAGGCTGCCGGGAATGGGCTGTCAGCATGTTATCCAGCATCAGCACATCACCGGTCTGCCACGGAAAGACGATGCGGCTCTCATCCAGGACTCCGCGGATCTCATCGAGCGCCGAGCCTTCCAACGGCGCTCCATCGCCATAGTAGACATTGCGTGGCAGGTCCGCTTCACCGACCGTCTCAAACAACACCTCCTGCATTTCCGGATCCAGTGCCGACACATGAAACAGGTGCGCCTGATTGAACCAGACCCGATCCCCGGTACGCGGATGGCAGGCAACCGCCTGGCAACGCTGGGATGTCCGCAGAGTGCCGTCGTCTTTCCAGAGACAGTCGATCCGGTGCTGGCGACAGTAGGCTTCGACCGCCGCCGGATCATCGGTATTGAAGACCTGCTGCCAGTCCACATCCAGGCCGTTGCCATAGTTACGCACATAGCGCAGGCCTTTTTCCTCGAACCGCCGGCGCAGCGCCGGATCAACCCGGCGATAGATGCGGCGGCTGTCGGCAATGGGCGTCTCGCCTCCCTCCTCGGCCGCCTGCGCGCAATAGAACCAGATCCGCATCGGCCACTCGGTGGTATAGGCCTGTTCATTGTGCAGCGGGATCGAGCGATAGGCCGGATATTCCGTGGAGGTATAGACACCGCCACCCGTCACCTGGCTGCGCGGGGTGGAGCCAAACTCGTAGCTCAGCAGTGGATGGCCAAAAGCCGCGGCAAACGCCTGGAAGCCATCGACGCCAGGATCGGCAAACCCGCTGAACAGGATGGCGCCATCCCGCTCCAGGCGACGGTCCACCTGATCACGGATAGCGCCAAAGACCTGTTCCAGGCTGTGCTGCCGATCCGTGGACTGTACGGTCAGCGGAAAACCTTCCCGCAGGGAAAGCCCGGCCGCCTCCGCCTGTTCGATAACGGCATCCATGGCGCTTACGCTCCGGCCATGGCATCGCGCAGGCTTTTCGGGCGCATATCGGTCCACTCCGACTCGATGTGCGCCAGGCAGGCCGCCTTGTCACCGCTGAAGCCTACCGCCCGCCAGCCTTCAGGAATCGCCTTGTAGTCCGGCCAGATTGAATACTGTTCTTCGCCGTTGATGACGACCTGGAAAACGGTGTTGTCGCTGTCAAAACTCATCGTGCACCTCGTCTGACCGATCGGGTTCCAGGGCCCCATGGCCCTGATGTGTTGCATCCTAAAGACGACTGGCGATTCCGAAAATTTAATCAGAGGCTCCCTGATCGCCTGAAGAGCCGGGCATCCTGCGGAGGGCATCCGCCATCTGTCTGACGATCACCGTCGCCGACCAGGGCCCGCCATAGGACCAGTAAGGCGTATCGAGGAAGCCATAGCGGTGATGCTGCGCTACCGGCAGGGCCTGCCAGAGATCCGACTCGAAGAAAGGGGATTGTCCAAACCCACCGATAAACAACAGGTTCAGGTCCGGCTGGTGCGCCACTGCGTTCACCTCAATACGCCGGTGCAGGCTATGCCCGGCTTGCAGCGGCCACGGGTTGCTTCCGCCCAGCCGGTTCGCCAGGCTGACCACCAGGGTTTGCTCATTGGAGACGATAAACAGCCCCTGCTGGGTCAGCGGATAGAGCACCGCCAGGGGTTCATCGCTGATACCACGGGCCTCCGCGACACCTTCCGCCTCATCCAACGCCGCCTGCAGCCGATCCAGTACCTGCGTCACCTGGGCCCGGCGCCCGGTCAGCCCCGCCAGCCGGTTCAGCATTAATTCGCCCTTCGTCACCGCATCCTGTGAGGACGGTGCCAGTGATACATTCCACAGCAACGTCGGCGCGAGCGCATCAAGCCGTTCGAAAAGCGCGCCGTGCAAACTGGCCACCCCGAGAATCAGGTCCGGCTTCAGACTCACCAACTGCTCCAGGTTGGGCTGCTGGGAAGAACCCAGCGCAACGGCATCGTCCAGCTGGTCGCTCCCCAGTTTCACCCAGCGCCGATAACCCGCCAGGTTGGCCACGCCAATCGGCCGGAGGCCCAGCGATACGGCCAACTCGGTGGACAGGTCGTCCAGGGTCACAATCCTTTGCGGCTGATCCGGCAACGCATCCGACCGGTAGGCCACGACCTCCGGGCCGGATGCCAGCGCTGTGCCGCTCAACAGCATCAGGCACAACACAATGAATCCCATGCAACGCATACCTTACCCCCGCCGCAGATAGGTTCGACTGAGCAGCACCAGGAAGACCGGTGCCCCAATCGCCGCCGTCATGATCCCCAGCGGAATATCCAGCGGCGCCATCAGCCGTTGCCCCAGGATATCCGCCAGCACCAGCAGCACCGCCCCCAGCAGCGGCGTGATCATCAGCCGCTCGCGATAACCATGGAAACCCAGCAGTTTCACGGCGTGGGGAACCAGCAGCCCAACGAAGGCAACAGGACCCAGCACGCTGACACTGGAAGCGATCATCAGACTCGCCAACACCAGCAGCCAGAGCCGCTTACGGGTGGATGCCAGCCCCAGGCTGTCCGCCACCCCATCGCCGAGGGCCAGCAGATCCATCCAACGACGACTCAGCCAGGCCAGGACCAGTCCGAGCACCAGCCAGGGCGCCAGACTCACAACATCCGTCCAGGTGGCGGCGTAGCTGCTGCCGGTCATCCAGATCAGGGCCAGCGCGACATTCTGGCTATGGTAGGCAATCAACAGACTGGTGACGCCCATCGCCAGGCCGGTCAGCGCAAAGCCCGTCAGGATCAGCCGCAGGGGTTCCAGTCCGTGGCGCAGGTTCAACCCGATAATCAGGAACAGCGCCAGCGCCGCCCCCGTCCAGGCAAATGGCAGGCGTGCTGCCACGATCAGGTCCGGACTGACCACCAGGCCCGCCAGCACGGCCAGTGCCGCCATCTGACTGACCCCCAGCACACTGGGGCTCGCCAGTGGATTGCGGGTCACCGATTGCAGGATCAGTCCACTCATGGCGAACAGGGCACCGCCGCAGGCGTCGACAAGCAATCGCGGTAAACGCAGGTCGACCAGCGCCCAGGCCCAGTTCTCCCGGGCCAGCAGGTCACCGAACCCGATGGCTGTCGCGCCGTCCAGGGTGCCGAACGCCAGGGCGGCCAAAAGCCCCAACACCAGAACAAGGCTGGCCGGCCCCACTGGCCAGCGGACGCCGCCGGACTCGCCGGAGAACGCTTCGGCATTCCCCGCCGGCCCGCCCCGGACGGTCACCCGCAGCAACAGCAGCACCGCCAGGGACCCGATGATGGCGGATAACGTTCCCAGCGGCAGATCGATCCAACCCTTGAGGCCCGTCACCAAGGCATCGGCTCCCAGCGTAAGTACCGCTCCCCACAGGGCTGCCAGCGGCAACAGCCGTGATGGCCAGCGGATACCCAGGCCATAGCGGACCAGGTTGGGCGCGACCAGGCCAATGAAGCCCAGAGGGCCCGCCAGGTGAATCGCCAAAGCGGTCAGGATCGTTCCCACCAGGATCACGATGGCTTTCAACCAACGCGGTGACAGCCCCAACATGCGCATCTGGGCGTCGCCCAGCACCGCCATATTGATGGGCCGACGCATCAACACCACCACCAGCAGCAGGGGAGGAACCAGCCACAGTGCCGGTGTCAGACCGCCCCAACCCAGTTGGCTCAGTGAACCAGTATCCCACAGCGACACCACCATGGCGGCCTGGGCATTGAGCGTCAGGAACAACGTGATCAGCGCATAGAAGGCCTGCCCCATGGCCATCCCCGCCAGCACGAGTCGCAACGGCGTCGTGCGACTGCCACCCGCCAGGGCAAAGGTGAGGCCGGCCGCCAGTAAGCCACCGATAAAGATCACCGGCAGCCCCAGGCTGGCCGGCAACAGCAAGCCAAGGATAACCCCCAGCTGCGCGCCTGCGGTGATGCCCAGCAAGTCGGGTGACACCAGCGGATTACGGGTAATCAACTGCATCAGGGCACCGGCCAGCCCCAGGCTGGCGCCTACGACAACCCCGGCAACGACGCGCGGCAGTTGGGACTCGCGAAAAAGCAGGCCGTCGAGCGAAGGCTGGCCTTGCCAGGCATCGATCATCGCCGACAGGTTCAGCCCCGGGAACCGCAGGGCCGTCTGCCAAAGCACCAGCGCCAGCAATAGCAGGAGTCCAACGAGAGCCGCCCGGAAAACGGACGACCGGGAGTGGGATTCGGTGGAAGAGTCCACCGTCAGGGTCCGGTCCACGGATGCTTCCTTGTTTCCTGAAACGACAAAACCCCACAACCGATACCGGCCGCAGAGTTCCTAAATAAAAAGGAGGCGGCGAACCGCCCCCAGACGCAACGGGATTGCGCAGCCCCCGGGGAAACCCGGGAGCAATCAGGCATTACCAGTTATAGGATACGGTGCCCAGCACGGTACGCTCGGAACCCCAGTAACAACGACCGGCGTTGTTACACTGAGCGACATACTCACGGTCGAACAGGTTCTTGACGTTGACCCTGGCATGCCAGTTCTCGGTGAAGGCATAGCCCAGGGCCGCATCGACCAGGGTTTCGTCATCGGTCTTCAGCGTACCGTAGTCCAGGGTATCCGGCGGGTAGGCGTAGGAGCTGCCCAGATACCGTACGCCCAGACCCGCATCCAGTCCGGCCAACACGCCTTCACGGAACGCATACTGGGTCCAGACGGACGCCTGGTGCCGCGGCACCCCGGTGACCTGCTTATCCTCATAACGTGAGCCGGCATCGTCGGTAATCTTGGCATCGGTGTAGCTGTATGCCGCCGTGACATTCAGGTTGTCGGTGATGTCGCTCTTGATTTCGACTTCAACACCTTTTGATTCGGTCTCGCCAACCTGGCGGTAGTTCGAAAGCGAACTGTCGTAGGTGACATCGTCTTCCTTGGTCAGCTTGTAGGCCGCAACGGTCATGGTCGTGTTCCAGCCGACAGGCTCATACTTCACGCCCACTTCCACCTGATCACCGGTAATCGGCTTGAAGGTATCGCCATTCACCGTATCGGCTAGCTGCTGGACCGGCACAAAGGTCGTCGCGTAGGAGGCGTAGGGGGAGAGGCCATTGGCAAACTGATACATCACGCCGGTTTGCCAGGTGAACTCGTTATCCGTCCGCGTGGAGTCATTGTTGGCGGTTGAACGGTCGTCATACTTGCTTTCCGCCCAGTCATAGCGACCGCCCACCAGGGCGATCAGACCGCCCACTTTGGTCTGCAGTTGCGCATAGCCGCCGGCAAGATCCTGTTTGAGCTCATCATCGGTTGCCAGCAGCGACGTCATCGGCTCACTGGCGTACTGGGGATCGAAGATGTCGATGAGTTGGAACTCACCGTTAGCGGTGTCGCCAACGTATTGGGTCTGCTCAAACGACACCCGGTCATAGCTCGCCCCGACCAACACGGTATGATCGAATGCCCCTGTGGTTACATGTCCAACGAGCTGGTTGTCAATGGAATAGACGCGAGATTCATTGCCCCGATCACGCCCGTAAGTGCCCACATAGGGGCCGTAACCGCTGTCGATAAACGACCACCAGGTCTCCTGACGATCCACCAGCGATCGGGTATAACGCGCGTTCTGACGGAATGTCCAATCGTTGTTGAAGCGGTGCTCGAACTCGTAGCCCAACATCCAGAACTCCCGGTCGAACGAGTCCCAGTCCGGATGCCCGATATTGGCATCGGTATCCAGCTCTCCGCCTGGATGATCCAACAAGGTTCCGGCGGCCGGCAGACCCAACTGGATTTCAGTCTTGTCCTTCTGGTACTGGGTCAGCAGCGTCAGGGTATCCTGGTCACTCAGGTCAATGGACAGGGACGGCGCGAAATAGATGCGGTCGTCCGGCACGCTATCGGTCTGTGTATCGGCATTGCGGGCGAGAAACACCAGACGCCCCCGAACACTGCCATCGTCGGTCAATGCACCGGAAACATCCGTCGATACCTGTTTGCGGTCATGGGTCCCGTAACTCAGGTTCACTTCACCCTGGCGGGTCTCAGTGGGGCGCTTGCTGACCAGATTCACCAGCCCGCCCGGCACGTTCTCGCCATAAAGGATCGATGTCGGCCCCTTGAAGACTTCCACCCGCTCCAGCCCGTAGGGTTCGGCCGATGTGGCGTAGGCGTTGGGCTGCGTGCGCAGACCGTCGCGATAGGTGCCGTAGCCATAGTCACGCTGGTTCATGCCGCGGATGTAGAAAATATCGCCTGCCAAGGCGTCGCCAGCCGGATAGTTCGGTGAAGAAATCCCCGGGACGTATTCAAGGATATCGCTCAGGGTCTGCGCGCCCTGGTCGTCAATCTGCTTACGGGTCACAACCGATACTGACCGAGGCGTTTCGGAAAGCGGCGTATCCGTCTTGGTCGCGGTCAGGCTGCGCTCCGCCTTGTAACCCACATCCGGGCCCTGGGGACCTTCCTGCTGACCGGTCACCGTAATCTCATCCAGCTCCTGCGCATCCTCCTTATCCTGGGCCCAGCCAGTCACCGGAGCAGCCGCCACCATGGCTGCCAGCAGACTCACGCGGAACGCCGTCTGGCGCTTGTGCATCTTATCCATAAATGATTTCCGTGTTGGTCCTGTGGCGCCTGGAAGCCGGTTAACTCACCCAGCCCGGTCCGATACCCAATGGTTCGGATCAGACGCCCTGTTGACGTAAAGCGCGTGCAAACGCTCCCTCCCAAAAGCGAACACACCTTAATTAAAATTAACAATAATGTAAATGATAAATATTCTTATTCAATAAAAAGGAAAGACCGTTGCTCTGGATGGCCCGATCGGCCGGATGCGGCTATCCGGCCCCCAACATCAGGCCGGAGACCGCGTTGCTGTCACCCCATGCGACAACTGCTGCGCCAACTGCCCGATAAAGACCGGCTCACGGACAATCCCCAGATGGTCCGTTTCCAACCAGACCGAGGATGCCAGTGGCTGCCCAAGCGAATGTTCCAGAAGGCTCTCGGCATTGGCGTTATTTTCCGGCGACTGCGACGCCCACCAGGCATGGACCGGCGCCCTGACCGGCCTGACCGTGTCATGGGTCCGCGCCAGCGTGCGCATGTGGCGCTCCACCGCCAACAGTTGCTGCCATTGGTCATCGCTGACACCCTCGGGCGCCGACGCATTGTCGTCCATCGCTCTCGCCTCACCCGCACCAGGCACATAGCCGTCGATCAAACCAACGAAGGCGACACGCTTGCCAAGGCGTTCCAGCAGGCTGGCCATTTCCAATGCCAGCGCGCCACCCATGGACCAGCCAAGCAGGTGATACGGCCCGGTCGGCTGCTGTTCCAGCAGGACACGTACATAATCCCTCGCCATGGCCGCCAGGGACCTATCGCGCCAGCGGGCATCCAGAATCTGCCGGTTCTGCAGACCCCAGACCGTCCAGTCATCCGACAGTCGTCGCGCGAGCGGGTAGTACCCCACGACCGTGCCGCTCACCGGGTGTGGGCAGAAGAGCGTTTCCGCGTTGTCCCCTGTTCCCCCCAAGCGGACCCTGGGGTCGAGCGACGCCCCATCAATCGCGTCGCCCGCCGTCTCGACGGCCGTTGCTGGAGAGGCCTGGATCAGCGCTTCCAGGGCCCGGCCAATGGCGGCCATCAGCCGTTCCACCGTCCGGGGCCGATAACGCTGGCAGCTGTACCGGGCATTCAATACTAACTGCCCCCGATGGATCTGGCCGTTGATCTCCAGCTCACGGCCGAGAGGCGACCAGGGATGAACCAGGTCACCGGGCGATTCATCGGCAGGCTGGAAGCGGTCGTCCGTGAGGTGGCCGTCCACCTGCCCCAGATAGTTGAACGCCAGCCGGGGTTCCGGTACCCGAGCCAGGCGGGAGCGGATTTCCGGCTCCGCCAGGTAACGCAGGGCACCAAAGCCCAGCCCCTTGCCGGGAATGGCCGCACGGGCCTCACGGACACGTGCCAGGGTAAGCTCGGGCTCACCGGTGGTCCGCAGGCGCAGCGGATACAGACTGGTAAACCAGCCAAGGGTACGACTGAGATCGAGGCGCTCGTCCAGGGGTTCCCGGCCGTGGCCTTCCACCGCCACCAGCGGGTTGTCCAGATTGCCCCAGGCACGCAGCCCCTCTGCCAGCGCAGCCAGCAGCAGGTCGTCCATGCCCGCTTCCCGGGCAGCCAGGGTTTCCCGCAGCAGGCGCCGGGTCTGCTCCGCTGGCAGCCGCCATTCCACATGACCGGCATCGGTCTGGGCGCGCCGCCCGTCCGGGTTATCCACCGGCCAGACGTCGTCTTCACCCAAACCGGTCCAGTAATCGACCTCCGACAACCAGGTGCCTGAGGCTACGTTGTCTGCCAGATGGCCGGCCCAATGCTGGTAACTGGCACTGCGCGGTCCGAGATCCGCAGGCTGGCCGGCCTCGATCTGCTGGTAGACACGTGTCAGGTCTTCCAGCAGGATTCGCCAGGACACCCCATCCACCACCAGATGATGCACGCTCAGCAACAGGCGCTGCTCGCCATCCGGCAGGCTGGCCAACAAGAGTCCTGCCAGAGGTCCCTGTTCCAGATCGAAACTCCGCTGGACGGCGTCACAGGCGGCGCCGACCGCCTCGGCATCCGGCAGTTCCAACACGCGCAGCAGGCGTCCTGCCTGCTCGGATGGCCGATAGAATGCCTGCCAGCGCCCGGCCTCCCGGCGGAAGCCCAGGCGCAAACTGTCGTGGTGATCCACCAGAACCTGCACCGCCTGCTGCAGGTAGCCTGCATCCAGGGGGCGAGTGACTTTCAGCAGCAGCGACTGGTTCCAGTGAGCCGCGTCGCACAGGGGCTGTTCGAAGAAATGATGCTGGATCGGCGTTAACGGCAGCTCGCCGTCCACCCTCTCCGGCGCCAACGCCTCGTCCACAGCGGCTTCCAGCGCCGCCGCCATGTCTGCCAGCTTCGGCTTGAGGAAGACGGCCTTGGGTGTCAGGTGCCAACCGGCTTGGCGCAGTCGGGTAATGAGCCCCAGCGACTGGATGGAATCGCCGCCCAGTTCGAAGAAGCTGTCGCCCCGGCTGACACCCTCCATCCCAAGCACGGTCTGCCAGAGTTCCGCCAGCAGCGTTTCCCGCTCCCCTTGCGGCGCTTCCTGTTGTTCGACAGGCGTCGTGGGTTCCGGTAGCGCATTACGATCCAGCTTGCCATTGGGCAACTGTGGCAGACACTCCAGCGTCACGATGTGCGACGGCACCATGTACTCCGGCAATTGCTCCCGGAGCGTGGCCTTGATGCTGCGCTCGTCCAGGGCCTCGCCGGAGACGTAACCCACCAGCCGCTGTCCGGCGGTCGTGTCTTTGACGACGGCCAGGGTGTCCTTCACCCCGTCGCAGGCTTTCAGGGCCGCTTCCACTTCCCCGATCTCGATCCGGAAGCCCCGCAGTTTCACCTGCTGATCCATCCGGCCCAGGTATTCCAACTGGCCGTCCCGGT
>NZ_JAGDDW010000015.1:0-121719 GCF_040148665.1 Marinobacter sp. NFXS9
TGGGATCATGGGGCTTTCTTCCGGTTTTTGGACGAAACGGGGAGATTTATGATGGATATTATACCCCGAAGTCAGGCCAACTCATTGCCTTTGTTCAGGTTTTTACTTTTGCAGGGGCGACTACTTAAGAAAACCGCTAACTGAAACTGCTAAGGCTTGTTTAGTCAGTTTACCTACAGGCGCTGGAAAATCTGGTGTAATTAGCGTCATCAGCCATAAAGCCTCTCAAAAAAAGGTCCTTGTACTCTGTCACCGAAGGGCCGTTTGTGATCAATTGTATTCAGAGATAAATGGTAAGTTTTTTGACGAACGTGCTGACGGTTCAAGTATTCCATTAAAGCGTGTCTTTGATGATGTCGACGATTTATCAAATAATGGTATTTATGTATCAACATTTCAGAAGCTTCAAAAATTCAACTCTATAGAACTAGGAGAACTAAAGAAAGAAATTGACCTTATTATTATTGATGAAGGTCACTCTGAACCCTCTCCCGTTTGGCGTACTATCGTAAGGGGAATGGATGCTCATAAAATTGTCATCACAGCAACTCCGTATCGCAACGATCTATTTCAATTTGATGTTTCAGCAGACTTCAGCTATATCTACACCTTTGAAAAAGCACTTTCGGATAACGTGCTTAAAGAACCTCAATTTGAATCTATTGAGCCTCAAAGCTTAAGCACTTCCATTCGCTCATTCTTAACTGAAAACCCTAATACAAAATGCATCATAAAATGCAAAAACATAAGTGAAATTGAAAGTTATTACGATCGATTAAACAGCGACTTTAATGTACTGGCCATACACGATCAACTTAAGAAAGATCCTCGAAGTAATGTTAAGTCAACCGTGCCTGCCAACTTAAAAAACTCTCAATATGAAGTCATCATTCATCAACGAAAACTTGATGAGGGCGTTGACATACCCCAAGCAAAGCTATTAATCCTCACTTACAATGTTAATAGTGGTAGAGAGCTCGTACAAACAATTGGCCGTGTCGTTAGAATATTTGCTGAAATCGAACCCAAAGTGATAGAGATAAACAGCAATTCAAATCATCAAATGTGGCAGAACTATCGCTTATTTGATGCATCTCTCAATAGTGATAGCGCTGTTAAAAAATTCATCCTCTCCTTAGATGCAAACAAGTTAATAGAGCTTTATCTGGAGGCTTTTCCTGATTCAAGTTATTATGGCAACCGCTTTTTGAGGAAATTTGACCTTAACGAATTTGATCCAGAGGCCTCACTAAATATACCAACAGCATCTGTTTGTTTTTTAAACACAACTGAGGGGTTTAGTGTAGAGCTTCTATCAGACATATTATATTGGCGATGCAATAATAACGGAGAGCTTGCTAAGCAATTTAACACACAGATTGGTATTTATATTATTGCCTCCATAGCTTTCAACCGTTCTAAATTCTTGAAAGAGCATTTCTTTTTCGAGCCCTCCTTAGAAATAACTATTATCAAAGAACTATCTAACAATATCGTCGCAATTTACGATAGCAGGGGACGACGCCTTAGCAGAGACAAAGAATTAAAACTTGGCTCTGCCGTACCACAAGAGAATTTATTTAAAATTCTATCTCTTGGTGAATCCTCAACTACTAAAGAGGCCAGCAGCAAGTCTGTTAGTTCAGCAAGGAGACGCCCTGATAGCATAGCGATTAAGGGGCAGAACTTGGATCAAATGGCAGATCAACAAGCTAACTCCTCATACAGAATTTCTACTGCAAGATTAGATACTTATGACAGAATGCAAACAAAATCTGGTAGTTATTACGTAGGGGTAGACTCAGGGCGCATATCAGACCAAAAAGAAAACTCATTCAGCCTACATGAATTAAATGACTGGTTAGAAACAATGAACACTGTCCTTGCTGGAGACTTACTAGTTAACAACCCCCTCATAGACTCTTATGCAAAGCCAGTTAGCATAGACACTAACATAAATGTCGAAAGCGTGATATTTGATTTCAGCGAGTTCGAATCACCAATAACAATCTCAATCGATGGTTCAAGTCATACCATAGACAATGATTTCTTACACAGGAATTATGAAAACGGATTTCTGCTACTACCTGGAGTTGAGGAGAGTCGAATAGTAATCGAGCTTCGTAATGAAGAGCCATACCTAGACATGAACCCTGACCAGCCAATTTTTTATTCTATACATAAACATGACGTTCAAAACGAGAATATTGTTGACTTTCTAACTGAACATCTCCACAAAGCTTTATTGGAAAATGGAATTGGGTATTCCCAAGATAAATTCTATCAAACAAAACTTCCCGTCGAACACTCTTTCAATTTTGATGAATCAAATCTAGCAAGCGTGGTCATTGGGCTTCCCGAATTACTAGGGGAAAACCTAGATGAAAAAGGTTATAGGGATGGAGTATATCAGGTTGCAAATCAGAACTTCAGCACAGAATCAATCTTCTACCTATTAGACAAGATTAAAGCCAATGGAATGGATAATCCAACACGGGCAGACTTAGGACCGTTTTCCCCATATATACCCAATGCCGATCTAGTTATAAACACTGATATGGGTACTGAGCCTGCCGATTTTATTTTGTCATCTAAGAGCAAACTTGTATATGTACACATAAAGTGTGGCAACAGTTCTGTAAGGCCATACTCTTCAGCTGGTGCACTTGCTGAGGTAGGATCTCAAGCAATCAAAAACATGGAAATGTTGGTAAGTGGGAACGAATTGCTAAAACCAGGAAACTGGAACTTACTACTTTCAGCTTGGCCCACAGCGGGGGCTGAGCAATTGATGCATGAGAGGATCAGGTTGATTAACGGACAACCCTATACCGCCAGTAATCCTCAAGATAGGCAGCAAAAGCTGAACGAAGTCTGGGACGTAGTTTCCCAGAGACGCCGCTCAACAGCAGTTCGCAAGGAAGTATGGATTGTTTCCGCAAATAGCTTTTCTGTAGGGCACTTCAAAGATCAGCTATGGCTTGGTCAAAATGCGGCCAGTGAGACATTACAAGCTTACCAATTAATTAATAGCTGGATATCAACAGCGCACATCAATGATGTGGAGCTAAAGATATTTGTTTCTCCATAAATTCAATTCTAATTTTCAAATGTCGAGTCAGAATTATCTCTTCTGTCTCGACATTTCTAAAGGCAAGTATCTTTCCTAGAAAAATACATTAAACGGGTTGTTTTAAGCAGTAACTTTAAAAAGATTGGGCTTACAGCCTATAACCTTTTAAGCTGTCCATTCATCAATCATATCAGCCCAGTCCTGCAACATCGCTGTACGCTGATCACGATATTCGGCTTTGTTATAGATTGCCCTCACGCCTTTTTGCTCATGCGCTAGACATTTCTCTATCCAGTCGGTGTTGTAGCCAGCTTCATGGAGCAAGGTACTGGCTGTGCGCCTCAGGTCATGGGGTCCAAATTTGGCAAGGGGCTGCCCTTCCTTCTGGGCCAGCTTGTAAGTCATCGTCATCACCCGGTTCAGCGTGGCACTGCTCATGGGTACGTCAGAATCGTAACGCGACGGCAGAACATACTCCGATCCACCAGAGAACGTCTTCAAAGCGATGAGGATGTCCATGGCCTGCCTGGATAGAAACACCAGGTGAGGGTTTCGCCGCTTCATCCGTTCTTTGGGGATCGTCCAGAGCGCTTCGCTGAAGTTGATCTCACTCCAGGTGGCATTCGTCAGCTCGCTTTTACGCACCATCGTCAACAACAGCAGCTTAACCGCTGCCCGAATCGATGGCGATGTACCAATACGCCCCATGTACTGGTACATAATCTTGATTTCTTCGGGCGTTAGGGTTCGATCTCGCGGCTCAAACCTGGCAATGCTTGCTGGCCTAACCAGGTCTGCCGGATTCTCAACCTTCTGGCCTCGCTCAGTGGCCCAGCGGTATACCTGGAGTACAATCTCGCGCGCATGAACCGCCGTAGCAGGCGCGCCTCGCTCCACAATGGCGTCGGTTAGCGCCCGCAAATCTTCGTGGGTGATTTCTGTCAGCTTCTGATTGCCGAATTTCGTTTCCAGCTCTCTCGCATAAACTGAGCGGCGCATATCACGGGTAGAGTCGGCCATCTGGTAGCCACGTAACCACTTTTCCGCCCAGGCACCAAAGGTTTCAGCCCCTTTCACGCGCGCCTTGTCACGGGCCTTCTCCTTAGCTGGCGACTTCCCATCTGCGACCATCCGTTTGGCCTCTCCTAGCCGCTCACGGGCTTCTGCCAGAGTGATACCCCCAACGCCATAGCGGCCAAAGGTGATTGTCTCTTGCCTGCCATGGATCGAGTAGTTGTAACGGAATGAGATGGAACCGGCAGGGGTGACAGCCACATAGAGGCCATCCCGGTCATTCACCTTGTAGAGTTTATCCCTCGGCTTGAGGTTGCGCAGCTTGGTATCGGTCAGCAAGAGTCTTATCCTTCTTCGATTCCGATACCATGCTGAAAGATCACCCAAAAATCAGGCCATAAGATCAATAAAAACAGTAGGTTAAATAATTTTGATACCATGAACACACAGGATCAAGCAGCATGGTATCGGCTATCACTCATGGCATCATGTCTCGATAATACCACCTTGGATACCACGCTCAAGCGGTGCTTCCCGCTGCTATCAGTTGCCAAATACTGCCAGACACAAAAACAAAAAAGCCCATGTAAACATGGGCTTAAGTGTCATTTAATGCCAGTTAGTACCAGCTAGTGCCTAACGTGTGATCATTCCCACTCAATGGTGGCGGGCGGCTTCGAGGAGATGTCGTACGTCACACGGGACACCCCTGAGATCTCGTTGATGATGCGGTTGGAGACGGTTTCCAGCACTTCGTACGGGAGGCGCGCCCAGCGTGCCGTCATGAAGTCCACGGTCTCAACGGCGCGAACGGCGATGACATATTCGTAACGGCGCTGATCACCCACGACGCCCACCGACTTGACCGGCAGGAAGACCGCGAACGCCTGACTCACCTTATGGTAGAGATCGGCGCGATGCAGCTCTTCCAGGAAGATGGCGTCGGCACGGCGCAGGATTTCCGCGTACTCTTTTTTGACCTCACCGAGGATACGAACGCCCAGACCCGGTCCCGGGAACGGATGACGGTAGAGCATGTCGTATGGCAGCCCCAGCTCCAGACCGATCCGACGAACCTCATCCTTGAACAGCTCCCGCAGCGGCTCCACCAGTTTGAGCTTCATGGTCTCCGGCAGGCCACCCACGTTGTGGTGCGACTTGATGACATGTGCCTTGCCGGTTTTCGATGCAGCGGACTCGATGACATCCGGATAAATAGTGCCCTGCGCCAGCCAGTTGACGTCCTTGATGCGGGCGGCCTCGTCGTCGAAGACATCGATGAAAGTGTTGCCGATGACCTTGCGCTTCTGCTCGGGATCAGTGACTCCCTTGAGCTTGGAGAGGAACAGGTCTTCGGAGTCGGAACGGATCACCTTCACGCCCATGTTGCGCGAAAACATGTCCATCACCTGATCGCCTTCATGCAGGCGCAGCAGACCGTTATCGACGAACACACAGGTCAGCTGGTCGCCGATCGCCTTGTGCAGCAGTGCCGCAGTAACGGAGGAGTCCACACCGCCGGACAGACCCAGTAGCACTTTCTCGGAGCCCACTTGCTCCTGGATCTGGCGAACCGCATCCTCAACGATCTGAGCCGGCGTCCACAACGCCTCGCAGCCACAGATGTTCAGTACGAAGTGCTCCAGGATGCGCTTGCCCTGCAGCGTGTGGGTCACTTCCGGGTGGAACTGCACGCCATAGAGGTTGCGATCCACGTTCTGCATGGCCGCGATCGGCGCGCTCTCGGTGGATGCCAGCAGCTCGAAGCCTTCCGGCATGGCCACGACCTTGTCCCCGTGACTCATCCAGACGTCGAGCAGCGACTCGCCCTGCTCGGTCAGGTGGTCGGTAATGCCCTTCAGGAGCGGACCTTCGGCGCGGACTTTCACCTGCGCGTAGCCGAATTCCCGCTTCTCGGAACTGGCCACACGGCCACCCAGCTGCTCGGCCATGGTCTGCATGCCGTAGCAGATGCCCAGGATCGGCAGATCACGATCAAACAGGCCCTCCGGAGCCCGGGGACCACCCAGTTCGGTCACCGATTCGGGGCCACCGGCCAGGACGATGCCCTTGGGACGAAACTCGTCCAGCTCTTCCAGCGTGATGTCGAACGGGCGGATTTCACAGTAGACACCGATCTCACGGACACGGCGGGCAATCAGCTGGGTGTACTGGGAACCAAAATCCAGGATCAGAATGCGGTGGTCATGAATATTTTGAACCATGAAATCCTCAATTCAGAAAAAACGAACGGGGTACAGGACAATATCCCGCACCCCGGAACCGGTCTCAAGACCTCGTTAAAACAACCGAAAGCGCGGTCGATCAACCCACGCGGTAGTTCGGCGCTTCCTTGGTGATGGTCACGTCGTGAACGTGGCTCTCGCGCATGCCGGCGTTGGTGATGCGGGAGAATTCAGGCTTCGTCCGCATGTCATCCATGTTGGCGCAGCCGGTGTAGCCCATGGAGGCGCGAACGCCGCCCATCAGCTGATGGACGATGGCACGCATCGGACCCTTGCAGGCCACGCGACCTTCGATACCTTCCGGCACCAGTTTCTCGACGCCTTCGCTGGCGTCCTGGAAGTAACGGTCGCTGGAGCCCTGACCCATGGCACCCAGGGAACCCATACCGCGATAGGCCTTGTAGCTCCGGCCCTGGAACAGTTCCACTTCGCCCGGCGCTTCATCAGTGCCCGCCAGCAAGCTGCCGACCATAACGCTGTAGGCGCCGGCGGCCAGGGCCTTGGCCAGGTCGCCGGAGAAGCGAACACCGCCGTCGGCGATCAGCGGCACACCGCGCTCTTTCAGGGCAGCAGCAACGTTGGAGACCGCCGTAATTTGCGGAACACCGATACCGGCGACGATACGCGTGGTACAGATAGAACCGGGGCCGATACCGACCTTGACCGCGTCCGCGCCGGCGTCTGCCAAGGCAATAGCGGCGTCGGCGGTGGCGATGTTGCCGCCAATCACCTGGACGTCCGGGTAGTTCTGCTTGGTCCAACGCACCCGCTCGATCACGCCGCGGGAATGGCCATGGGCGGTGTCGATCACGATGACATCAACGCCGGCTTCTGCGAGGGCAGCGATGCGGGCTTCAGTGTCGCCACCGGTGCCGACGGCGGCACCAACACGCAGGCGACCCTGATCATCCTTGCAAGCCAGTGGATAATCCTTGGCCTTCTGGATGTCCTTGACCGTGATCAGCCCCTTGAGCTGGAATTCGTCATTGACCACCAGCACCTTTTCGATGCGGTTGCGGTGCAGCAGGTTCTTCACTTCGTCCAGGCTGGCGCCTTCCGGCGCGGTGACCAGCTTTTCCTTCGGCGTCATGATGTCGGAGACGCGGGTATCCAGGCGGCTCTCGAAGCGAATGTCGCGACCGGTCACGATGCCCACCAGGTCGCGGCCATCCACCACCGGCAGACCGGAAATGTTGTTGGCCGCGGTGATATCGAGCAGTTCGCGAACGGTGGTCTCCGGCGTCACGGTGATCGGATCTTTCACGACACCGCTTTCGTATTTCTTGACCTTGCGAACCGCAGCGGCCTGCTGCTCAACGGTCATGTTCTTGTGAATGATGCCGATACCGCCTTCCTGGGCCATGGCGATGGCCAGTTCGGAACCGGTGACGGTATCCATGGCGGCAGACACGAGAGGGATGTTCAGGGATATGCCCTTCGTCAGCTGCGTTTCGAGGCTGACATCCTTGGGCAGGACTTCGGAATAACCAGGAACGAGGAGGACGTCATCAAACGTGAGGGCTTCTTCGGCAATACGCAGCATGGGACCCGCCTTAATTTAACGTGCTAAATTTCCGGGAGGCCTGCCCCTGACAACCCCGGCACTGGATACTCTTGCAATCCATACAGCGCGCGCCAGGACCGGCAGAAATCAGGGATATCAGATAAAACAAACGCTTCAGCAGCTCTTCTCACGAGGCGACGCTGGAGGAGTTGCCGAAGCGCGTTTATCATCGCTCCCTTTAATCGATCTATTATATGAGGGTGTGAATGGACAGTAAACCTGAATTCATGCCCCGTATTTGTTTATCTTTTTGAAATTTCGCCTTTTTTAAATGTTCCGATCTTCGGAAAACCCCTACAAATTATGGATATAACAGCCAACACGTCCCGGCCGCGCGCGCTTTCGGTCAGTGAACTCAACCATCAAGTGCGCCATTTGCTGGAAGTTTCCTTTCTCCAGGTCTGGGTTGAAGGCGAACTGTCTTCGTTTTCGCGCCCCTCTTCCGGCCATTGGTATTTCACGCTGAAAGACGCCAAGAGCCAGATCCGCTGCGCCATGTTCCGGGGCAACAACCAGCGGGTCAGCAAGACGCCGAAGGAAGGCGATCAGATCCTGATTCGCGGCAAGGTGACGCTTTACGAAGCCCGCGGGGACTATCAGATTATCGTCGAAAGCCTGGAGCCGGCCGGGCTGGGTGCCCTACAACAGGCTTTTGAAGCGCTGAAGAAGAAGCTGCAGGCGGAGGGGCTGTTCGAGACGGAGCGCAAGAAGCCGTTACCCACCGTGCCACGGCATATCGGTATCGTGACATCACCGACCGGGGCTGCCGTCCATGACATTCTGACGGTGCTGAAACGGCGCTGCCCGGGCATTCCGGTCACTCTCTACCCGACGTCCGTCCAGGGCGCCGGCGCGGCCGACGAGATCGTGGACGCCATCCAGAAGGCCGAGCGGCACGGCGTCGCCGATGTACTGATCATTGGTCGCGGCGGTGGCTCCCTGGAAGATCTCTGGCCGTTCAATGAAGAAAAAGTCGCCCGCGCCATTGCCGAATGCAGCCTGCCAACCGTCAGCGCCGTCGGCCACGAGGTGGATTTCAGCATCGCCGATTTCGTCGCCGACTTCCGCGCGCCCACCCCGTCCGCTGCCGCTGAACACCTGGCCCCGGATCAAACCGCCTGGTTACGCACCCTGGACCAGCAACTGCATCGCCTGGACAGCGTGATCCGTCGCATCCTGCGCAACATGAGCCAGCAACTGGGACACCTGGGACAGCGGCTTCGGGATCCGCGCCGGGAGTTACAGGCCTACCAGCAACGCCTGGACGAACAGGAGATCCGGCTGCTGTCGACCATGCGTCAGCGCCTGTCCCGCATTGAGCAGCAGTTGCAACAGAACCAGCAGCGCCTGTCCGCCCAGAGCCCGCAGCGCCTGCTCAATGAGCGCCTGGAACGCACATCCCAGTTAGGTGAACGCCTTCAGCGCGCCCTGCAGTGGCGCCTGGGCGAGCAGCGGGAACGCCTGGCCCACGCCGGTCAGGCCCTGCAACTGGTCAGCCCGCTAGCCACGCTTGACCGGGGTTACGCGATCGTGGGCACAGCCGAAAAGCCAGTGGTTCGCCGGGCGTCCGATCTCTACGCCGGCGACAGCATCACCGCCCGTCTCGGCCAGGGCCATGTGGAAGCGCTGGTTACCGCGGTCTATCCGGAGGACGAGCCTCCGGAAAACAGCTGACTCCGGCGCCCGGACGCTTTTCCGACGGCCGGGCGAAACCTTAGCCAATCGTCTAGTAGCGACCAAGATTTAACCACCTAAAGTGAAGGTAAATCCTCCTTCACAATGCCGATAACAACGCGAGGTGGTTCCATGGGTTACCGCGACGAATTCCGGAAATCAATCGATGCACCCGATGACTTCTGGAGAGAAAAAGCGGAGCTGATCGAGTGGCTCAAGCCTCCCGAAAAGATCCTCACACGCCACGACGAGTACACCTACACCTGGTATGAGGACGGTGAGCTCAACACCTGCGATCTTGCCCTCGATGCGCATGTCCGCAATGGTCGGGGTGATCAGAAGGCACTGATCTACGATTCCCCGGTCACCGGCCAACAGCAGTCTTTTACCTACAGTGAACTGACGCAGCGTGTCGCCCGCTTCGCCGGCGCCCTGGCCGAGCGAGGGGTGGCCAAGGGAGACCGGGTCATCATCTACATGCCGATGATCCCGGAGGCCGTGATCGCGATGCTCGCCTGCGCGCGCCTGGGTGCCGTTCACTCCGTTGTCTTTGGGGGATTCGCCGCCCGCGAACTGGCGGTGCGTATCGATGACGCCACACCCAAACTGATTCTCACGGCCTCCTGCGGCATCGAACTGCAGAAAGTCATTCCCTATAAACCGCTGGTGGACGCCGCCATCGATCAGGCCGAACACAAGCCGGAGGGCTGCATCGTCTACGCGCGCCCCCAGGCGGACGCCCGCATGATCGAAGGTCGGGATTTCGACTGGGCTGAACTGGAAGCCAATGCCCAACCGGCCGCTCCGGTGCCGGTCAAGGCGACCGATCCGCTCTATGTGCTGTACACCTCCGGCACCACCGGCAAACCCAAGGGCGTGGTGCGGGATAACGGCGGCCATGCCGTGGCCATGCGCTACAGCATGTCGCTGGTGTATGGCGCGGAACCCGGCGATGTGTTCTGGGCCGCGTCCGACGTGGGCTGGGTTGTCGGGCACAGCTATATTGTCTACGCCCCGCTGATCACGGGCTGTACCACCATCCTGTATGAGGGCAAGCCGGTCAAAACGCCGGATGCCGGCGCGTTCTGGCGGGTCTGCGCCGATCACGGCGTCAATGTCGTGTTCACCGCGCCGACCGCTTTCCGGGCGGTGCGCAAGGAAGACCCCGAAGCCGACCACCTGGCGAAATACGACATTTCATCACTGCGCCGCATTCTCCTGGCCGGGGAACGGCTCGATCCGCCCACCTATGAATGGTTGCGGGAAAAGACCGGCCTACCGATCCTGGACCACTGGTGGCAAACCGAAACCGGCTGGGCGATTTGCTGCAACCCGGTGGGGCTGGAGGCCATGCCGCCCAAACCGGGCTCGGCCACGGTGCCCTCGCCGGGCTACGACGTCCAGATCCTCGACTTTGCCGGCCAGCCTGTGCGGCCGGGCGACCAGGGTCAGGTCGCCATACGACTGCCGCTGCCTCCGGGTTGCCTGAGCGGCATCTGGGGTGACCAGCAACGCTATGTCGACACTTACCTGTCGCCTTTGCCCGGCTATTACACCACCGGAGACGGCGGCTACATTGATGAAGACGGCTACGTCTTTATTATGGGCCGCACCGATGACGTCATAAACGTGGCCGGACATCGGCTGTCGACCGGCGAAATGGAAGAAGTGGTGGCCTCTCACCCGGCGGTTGCCGAATGCTGCGTCATCGGCGTGCACGATGAACTCAAGGGGCAATTGCCGATCGGACTGGTGCTGCTCAAGGATGGCGCGACCATCGAGCACGATGAACTCGAGGACGAACTGGTCGACATGGTGCGCGAACGCATCGGGGCCGTGGCCTGCTTCCGTCGCGCCATGATTGTGGATCGACTGCCCAAGACCCGCTCCGGCAAGATTCTGCGCCGGGTCTTGCGACATATTGCCGACGGCGAGGAGTACAAAGTCCCCTCGACGATCGACGACCCGACGATCCTCGAGGACATCGAAAGCCGCTTTCGATCCTGAGGCTGTACAGTCCCTGAACAACCGGTCGGCGCTGAATGAGGCGTCGACTGGTTATTGCCTGATCATCCAGCGCTCCAAATTGGCGCATTCCAGCGACCGATTCCAGCCCCTCAATGTTCTCCAACTTCCTGTTTCCAGTGCCAAAGATTTTCTTTGACGGGTCCAGAAGACGGTCTATACTAATTTTTGCTGTGGAAAGACAGCGGTATTCAGTGAAAGCGTTACCACGGTCGGCTTGAGTCGCTTTGCGTTGGTCCCTTCCTCGGTACTCTCTGTAGTTCTCAGCATTCCGGCTTTCTCCCCGGAGAAGCCTCCCGTTAAGGGTTTACCCTCAGGAATAGACAGGATAGATTCATGTCAGATACGAAAACGGGCCACGTGAAGTGGTTCAACGAAGCTAAGGGCTTTGGCTTTATCGCTCAGGAAGGCGGCAGTGACGTATTCGTCCACTACAGCGCTATCAACGCAAACGGCTTCCGCACTCTGGCCGAAGGACAACAGGTTCAGTTCACCGTGACTCAGGGCCCGAAAGGACCGCAGGCGGAAAACGTGACTCCGCTCTGATGACTTGAAAACCGGTAGGCCACCTCCGTGGCATGGCCCGCCAACAAAAAAGCCGACACTCAGTGTCGGCTTTTTTCGTTCCTGGCCTGCGGTCGTTACGCCGTGGCGGTGCCCGAGGTTGAGGTCTGGCTCGCCTCCACATGATGGGCCACTGCAGACAGCAGCGCCTGAAGGGTTGCCGATGTAGTGTCTTCAGCCAGCGCCGCTGAGCTGTGCGGCTCGCCGTTCACCTGGATGCGGATGCAGGCCATGGCGTTGGCATTGGTGCCTTCACCCAGCGCGAATTCCTCGTAGGCTTCGACCGCGAGACTCACGTCGAACCGTTGTTCAACCGCCGCGGCGACCGCTTCCACAGCGCCCAGGCCTTCGCCGGAAAGACGCTGCTCACCAAATTCAACGGTGGCGGTGACGCCATCATCGGTGCGATGCAGGTCGTAGGTCCGCAGACGCCAATCGGGGCGAACCGCGAGGTATTTTTCCTCGAACAGGCGGTGGATGGTGTCGGAATCCACTTCCCCACCTTCCGTTTCGGCAGCCTGCTGCACCACCTTACTGAACTCGATCTGCAGCCAGCGCGGCATGGCGATGTTGTAGTCACGCTCCAGCACGTAGGCCACGCCACCCTTGCCGGACTGGCTATTGATGCGCACCACTTCCTCGTAGCGACGACCCAGGTCTCGCGGGTCGATCGGCAAGTAGGCAATCTCCCACTTGTCGCCTTCCTTATAGGTGGACAGGCACTTGCGGATCGCATCCTGGTGGCTGCCGGAGAAGGCGGTGAACACCAGCTCGCCCGCGTACGGGTGACGCGGATGCGTCGGAATCTCGGTGCAGGCTTCCACCACATCGGTGATCTCCGCCATGCCGGACAAATCGAGCGTCGGGTCGATGCCCTGCGAGTACAGGTTCATGGCCATGGTGACCAGATCCATGTTGCCCGTGCGCTCGCCGTTGCCCATCAGCGTGCCCTCGACGCGATCGGCGCCGGCCATGACGGCCAGTTCTGCCGCCGCAACCGCACAACCCCGGTCATTATGGGTGTGGACGCTGATCTGAAAATGTTCGCGGTACTTCACCTTGTCGCAGATCCACTCGATCTGGTCGGCAAACACGTTCGGCGTCGCCATTTCCACGGTGGCCGGCAGGTTGATGATGACCGGTTGGCCCTGATCGGGGCGCCAGACCTCGTTGACCGCATCGATCACTTCGGCGGCAAAATCCAGCTCCGTGCCGGTGAAGCTTTCCGGAGAATACTGGAACGTCCAGTTGGTGCCCGGCTGCTTCTCCGCGTAAGACTTCACGATACGCGCGCCGTTGACGGCAATTTCCTTGATGCCCTCACGATCCATCCGGAACACCTTCTCCCGCTGCACGGTCGAGGTGGAGTTGTACACGTGGACGATCGCGTTCCTGGCGCCTTCAAGCGCCTCATAGGTCCGGGCGATCAGCTCCGGGCGGGCCTGGGTGAGAACCTGGATATGCACGTCGTCCGGCACCCGGTCCTCTTCAATCAGTTTGCGGCAGAAATCGAAATCCGGCTGGCTCGCGGCCGGAAAGCCGATCTCGATTTCCTTGAATCCAAGCTTGACCAGCAAGTCAAACAGGCGCTGCTTCTGCGCCACGGTCATCGGTTTCACTAGCGCCTGATTGCCGTCCCGCAGGTCAACGGCACACCAGGTCGGCGCGTGTTGGATAACCTGGTCGGGCCAGCGGCGATCGGTCTTTTGGACCGGCTGGAAGGCAACGTATTTGCGATGATCGAATCCCATGACGATTCCTTGCTGAGTTCAAGTAATAACGAGAATGATGTGGCCCGCCTGCATCAGGCTGACGGGCATCCTTTCCTGTGTCCGTTGGCTTTTGGCCGGGACGGGCATCGGATTGATGCCGGCTGCCTGCTTCCGGGTGACGGCCGGTAAGCGGTCGGGAACGCAGACAACGTAAACAGGATAAGAAAAATAAAGCGCAATGTGCTTGCTAATTTTCGCTCATCTCGGCCATGATTGAAAGATTCCGCCAATATTTTGATGATTAATAGCGAAACCTGCCGTGAATAACGAAAAACTCGTAAAGCTCGATCGTATTGACCGAAAAATCCTTGAGGAATTGCAACGCCATGGCGAGCTGAGCAACCAGGAACTGTCCGAACGGGTGGGGTTGTCCCCCTCGCCCTGCTCCCGGCGGGTAAAGGCCCTGGAGGATGCCGGCATCATTGTCCGCCGGGTGACGATCCTGGATCACAAGAAGCTGGGCCTGGCGCTGACGGCCATTATCCTGATCGGCATGGACCGGCACACCCCGGAGCGGTTCGAGGCGTTCGAGCGGCAGGTGGGAGAATATCCGGAAGTCCAGGAGTGCTACCTGATCACCGGGCAGGACGCCGACTACATGATCAAGGTCGTGGTGCCGGATATGGACCACTACCATGAGTTCCTGCTGAACAAGATTACACGGATCCAGGGGGTCAGCGGTGTGCACTCCAGCTTCGTGCTGCGCCGGGTGATCGACAGCACCGCCCTGCCCCTGGGTTACCTGTAGCCGACTATTCCGGCCGCGGGACCGGCGGCTGGCCGGACTGATTGACCCAGATCAGATCCTTCACGGGATACCCGGCCTCCCGGGCCTGTTCCACCAGGCGGTCACGCACCTGACCATCCAGCTCGGGGCTGCGGGAGAGAATCCAGAGGTAATCCTTGTCCGGTCCGGTCACCAGGGAATACTGGTAGTCGTCCTTATCCAGCGCCATCACCACATAGCTGGCATAGAACGGGCCGAAAAACGACACCTTGAGGTGACCGACATCGGGCGTCTCCACAAACTTCGCAACGCCCTCGGCCTGCTCCCATTCGCCACTATCCGCATTGAAGCCTTCGTTGAGCACGGCAATCGAACCGTCGTCGTTCTGGGAATAGGTCGCCTGGACATAGCTCAACCCCTCCTCAAACGGATGGGGCAGTCGGGCGATTTCATACCAGGTGCCCAGGTATCGGTTGGGCTCAAAACCCGAAACCGGCGTCACCTTTTCCGGAACCCCGGTACAGCCGGCCAGTATCAGCAGGTTCAAAAGGCCCAACAGGGAGGGTCGAATCAAACGGGGCATCCACACCATCACACGTCCTTATCCACGGTCAGTCATCATTAGCTCATTCAGATACGCCCGCACCATGCGTTTCAGTTCACACAGCAGCTTTTCGGCGTCCGGCTCGGGCACCGTTACCGCCAGCCGGAGAAGACTGCCGCAAGCTCGCGGCAGCATCACGCTGGCCGCCCAGCGCCGAGAGTCCGACAGTTGCGGGCAGTTGGCGGACAGGTAGGCCTCAAGATCGGAAGCATTGGCGTGCAACTCCTGTAGATCGAGCTCCTGCAATTCCGGCATAGCCTCGACGCCGGCCCAGATCGCCTTGTAGGCCGGTTCGTCGCGATAAAACAGGTAGTAGACATCCAGCAGGGTCTCGACCACGGTCTCCGGCCCGCAGCTGGCCAGACGCTCCCGGAGCAACCGCTCCAGTCGCTCCACATGCCGCTCGGCGATGGCTTTCACGATCGCGGATTTGTTCGGGAAATACCGGTAGAGAGACGCCAGCGACATACCGGCACTTCGGGCAATCGCCGACATGCTGGTGCCGTCGACGCCACTATCGTGAATGGTCAGGGTGGCGTGCTTGAGAATGGTCTCCACGCGTTCCCGGCTGCGGGCCTGCAAAGGCCTGCGACGCGGGGACACGCTGTGTGTATCGATCATGTTTTCCGGCTTACCTCGTGGTCCGCCGGCAGCTACGCGTCGGCCAAGGCCGCAATGGGCCTCAGGCGGGCAGCGCGTAACTGCCGGTCACATGGGCAACCAGTCGTTCTTCCTCGCCGGACAGCAGGCGGACTTCGCAGAACGCCAGGCGGCGCCCCATCCGCAGGACAACAGCCTCAGCCACCAGGTCGGCGGGGGCGGGCTTCTGCAGGAAATTGATGTTCAGGTTACTCGTTACCGCCATTTCCACCTTGCCTAAAGAGGCCAGGATGGCGGCGTACATGGTGGCATCGGCCAGCGCCATCTGCACAGGACCGGATAACGTCCCACCCGGCCGCACGAAATTCTCGGCAAAGGGAACGCGGGTCCGCGCAAACCCGTTGCGCACTTCATCGACGCGGAAGCCGATATCCCCCGCCATCGGGACGCCTTCGCGGATCAACACCTCCACTTCGCTGGCACTGAGGGTCATAGACTGCTCCTGTCCTTTTTATTGGAATACGGCCGGGCCGCCGGCTCTACCTGTACGTGACCACAATGGCTCCGTACAATAGCGGGCTGATTGAATCAAAGGAATACTTTACCGGGCCGGCGGTTCATTGTCCGCACGAACGATGCGCGAGCCGACTGACCTGCCCTCATCAACCACAACAGAAGCACGGACTCCCGAGATGCGCGCAAGCCGTTATCTGATTGCCACACTGAAAGAAACCCCCGCTGACGCGGAAGTCATCAGTCACCAGCTCATGCTTCGTGCCGGCATGATCCGTAAACTGGCGGCCGGCCTCTACACCTGGCTGCCCATGGGCCTGCGGGTTCTGCGCAAGGTGGAACGGATCGTTCGCGAAGAGATGGACAGGAGCGGCGCCCAGGAAGTCCTGATGCCAGCCGTCCAACCGGCGGAGCTCTGGCAGGAATCGGGTCGCTGGCAGCAGTACGGTGGCGAATTGCTACGCCTGAACGACCGTCACGGCCGTGACTTCTGCTTTGGCCCAACCCACGAAGAAGTCATCACCGACATGGTCCGTAACGAGCTCAAGAGCTACAAGGATCTGCCGGCCAACTTCTATCAGATCCAGACCAAATTCCGCGACGAACGCCGCCCGCGTTTCGGTGTGATGCGCGCCCGTGAGTTCATCATGAAGGACGCCTATTCCTTCGACCTCAACCAGGCCGGTCTGGACGAGACCTACCAGGTCATGCACCGGACCTACTGCAACATCTTTGACCGCCTGGGCCTGGACTACCGCGCTGTGGAAGCGGACTCCGGCGCGATCGGCGGCAGCTCCTCACACGAATTTCACGTGCTGGCCGCGTCCGGTGAAGACGACATCGCCTTCAGCACCGGCGGCCAGTACGCCGCCAACATCGAAAAGGCGGAAGCCGTCGCGCCTACTGGTGAGCGTCCCGCTCCCGGTGACACCATGGCCGAGGTGGATACCCCCGATCAGCACACCATCGCCGACCTCGCCAACTTCCTCAGCATCGATGCCAACCGCACGATCAAGACCCTGATCGTAAAAGGCGCAGAGGATGAGGACGGTAACCAGAACCTGGTGGCCCTGATCCTGCGCGGCGATCACGAGCTTAATGAAATCAAGGCCGAGAACCTGCCGGATGTAGCCGAGCCGCTGACCTTTGCCTCAGAAGACGAGATCAAAGCCACCGTGGGCTGTGGTATCGGTTCCATCGGGCCGGTCAACCTGCCCATCCCGCTGATCGTGGACCGCAGCGCGGCTCATCTGGCGGACTTTGTCTGCGGCGCCAACAAGGACGACGTCCACCTGACCGGCGTGAACTGGGATCGAGACGTGGCGCTGGGCCGCGTTGAGGACATTCGCAACATCGTCGAGGGCGACCCCAGCCCGACCGGCGACGGCCACCTGGAAATCAAGCGCGGCATCGAAGTGGGCCACATCTTCAAGCTGGGCAACAAGTACAGCCAGGCCATGAACGCTACCGTACTGGACGAGAACGGCAAGTCTGCCATCCTGGAAATGGGGTGCTACGGCATTGGCGTATCGCGGATCGTCGCGGCGGCGATCGAACAGAACCACGACGAAAAAGGCATCATCTGGCCGATGGCCATTGCGCCATTTGAAGTGGCGGTTGTCACACTGAACGCGCACAAGTCACCGGCAGTCTTGGAAGCGGCTGAAAAGCTGTACGACCAGCTGCGTCAGGCCGGGCTAGACGTGCTGCTGGACGACCGCAACGAGCGCCCGGGCGTGAAATTCGCGGATATGGAGCTGGTGGGCATTCCCCACCGGGTCGTGATTTCCGATCGCGGCCTGCAGGCCGGCACCCTGGAATACAAGGGCCGCAGCGATGCAGACCGCCAGGACATCCCGGCTGCGGACGCCCTGCCCTTCGTATTGAAAGCCACAGGCCGCCAGGCCTGATTCGGTTGGCTGCGGTGGCGCATTGCCATCGCAGCCAGTCTTTCAATGGAGCCTCAGGCGCTCACCCGCCATTCCGATCCCGCCTCAGCACTGTCCTTCAACAACCGGCAAACCTCTTCAGGCTCACTGACTCGCTTGACCTTGTGCCAACAGGCCTCGGCTTCGACGTACTGACGGCGCGTGTAGTTCAGCCACTGCTTGATGCGGCCGGTCACATAACGGCCTTCCAGGAAGGTATGCAAGGTGCGTGAATAGTCGACCAGGAGTTCGACGACACCCGCCCAAGGCAAATCCTCACAGGTTTCACCGGCCTGGCTGGCCTTGATCTGGCGCGCCAGATCGGGTCGCGCCACCAGGCCACGACCGATCATCACGTCGTCGCAGCCGGACACCTCACGGCAACGCCAGTAATCCTCAACGGACCAGACATCCCCATTGGCAATAATCGGCGTACGCACCCGTTCGCGAACCCGGGCGATCTCCTCCCAGTAGGCCGGCGGCCGATAGCCGTCCACCTTGCTGCGAGCGTGGATGCAGATCTCACTGGCACCGGCAGCTTCCAGAGCCTGTCCGCAGGCTACGCCCATGGACCGATCGTCATAGCCCAGCCGCATCTTGGCGGTGACCGGAATCTCTGCAGGGACGGCTTCCCGAACCGCCGCCACCAGGTCGTGCATCAGCTCCGGCTCGCGCATCAGTACCGACCCGCCGCGGTGCTTGTTGACCGTCTTGGCGGGGCAGCCAAAGTTCAGATCCACCTGGGGCGCACCCAATTCCGCGGCTTTCGCCGCATGAATCGCCACCTGTTGCACATCGGAGCCCAACAACTGCACCGCAACCGGCACGCCGGCCTGCGTTTTGGCGCCCTGCTTCAGTTCCGGCGCAAAGCGATAGTAAACCCGCTCCGGCAAGGTTCCGCGCGTCACCCGGATAAACTCGGTGACACAGCGGTCAATGCCGCCAACCGACGTCAGCAGTTCACGAATGTAGCAATCAACCAGCCCTTCCATCGGGGCGAGAAACAGGCGCATGGGGTTATCCAGAAAATCTTTGGTCGCCATTGTAGAGAGTTGCGGTGCGAAAGAAAGGTATTGGTGGACCGGATAAGAACAACCCGCAATTCGGACAACGTCAGCAGCGGCCAGCTCATCGTTCTTTAGTGGGTCGCGAAAACTCGTAATGACTCGGAATCGAATGAACCGCCTTGCCGAAGGAGGGACAAGGACGTCCCGGTCGTATTAGCCGGCCATGGACGGCCGTCTAATACAGCGTAGGCAAGGCGGTTCATTCGATTCCCTGGCAGGAGCTCCCAGTCCTGGATTTGAACATCGAGCCAGCCAGGCCTCTACTGGGAAAGCGCATAGTTCACGTAGTAATCCATCCATTCAAGAAACGCCCGACTCCGCTTCGACAATGCCATGCCCCTCTCCTTTTGCGTGTGTCACAGCAAAAATTTAGGCCAGCGAAGAGAAAAGTCACAATCAATTATGACTAGGCATTTAAAAGCGAATAGCTATAGAAAGGGAGGAAAGACTAAAGGCGAACAATGTCCTTGAAGCGCCCTTCAGTATCGAAATTAATCCGGAAGGTCCCGTGAACACCGTCACGGAGGGCAAAACGGGAAAGAATGCGGGCCGGGAAACGGACGCTGCGTCCGTCCCGGGCCACGGTGCGGACATCATGGGCCACGCCCTGATAGAGCTTGATCCACTCCTCAGGGCTGATGGCCAGGTCCACCACAATCGACTGCATCAGGTGTTGCTCATTTCCAGCAACAGTCGGTTGAGCCGGCTGACATAAGAGCCGGGATCCTTGATTTGCTCGCCGCTGGCCAGCGTGGCCTGATCGAACAGCACCGCCGCCAGATCGCCGAAGCGCTCATCCGAGCCCTCCTGCTCCAGACGCGCCACCAGCGGGTGGTCCACGTTGATTTCGAAGATCGGCTTGCTGTCTGGCACCTTCTGGCCGGCCGCTTCCATGATCTTCTTCATCTGCGCGCCCATGTCGTAGTCGCCCACAACGAGACACGCCGGTGAGTCGGTCAGACGGTTAGTGACGCGGACTTCCTGGACACGATCATCCAGCGCCGTCTTGATGCGCTCCAGCAGCCCTTTGTGGGCTTCGGTCGCCTCTTCCTGATGCTTCTTGTCTTCCTCGGTCTCTTCCTCACCCAGGTCCAGCTCGCCGCGAGCCACGTCCTGCAGTTGCTTGCCGTCGAACTCGGTGAGATAACCCATCATCCACTCGTCGATGCGATCGGACAGGATCAGCACCTCGATGCCCTTCTTGCGGAAGACCTCCAGATGCGGGCTGCTCTTGGCAGCGGTGAAGCTGTCAGCCGTGATGTAATAGATCTTCTTCTGACCGTCTTTCATCCGCTCGATGTAATCGGCCAGGGAGACGTTCTCGGTCGGCTCACCAGAATGGGTGGACGCGAAACGCAGCAGGCCCGCCACTTTCTCACGGTTGCTGAAGTCCTCGGCCGGGCCTTCCTTCAGGACCGTACCAAACTCGTCCCAGAAGCCCTGGTAGTTTTCCGGCTCTTTCTTCGCCAGCTTGCCGAGCATGTCCAGAACACGCTTGGTCAGGGCCGACTTGATGTTCTCCACGGTGCTGTCGTTCTGCAGGATCTCGCGGGAGACGTTCAGGGACAGATCGTTGGAGTCCACCACACCCTTTACGAAACGCAGGTACAGCGGCAGGAACTGCTCGGCGTGATCCATGATGAAGACACGCTGAACGTACAGCTTGATACCGCGCGGCGCGTCCCGGTTGTACAGGTCAAACGGCGCGCGCTTGGGGATGTACAGCAGACTGGTGTAATCCAGCTTGCCCTCGACCTTGTTGTGGGACCAGGTCAGCGGGTCCTCGAAGTCGTGGGCAATGTGCTTGTAGAAGCCCTTGTATTCCTCGTCAGAGATCTCGGTCCGGGGCAGCGTCCAGAGCGCGGTCGCCTCGTTGACGGTCTCGTCCTTCGGCTCGGCATCCTTGTCGTCTTCTTCGCTGCTCTCAGCCTTCATGACGACCGGGAACGAAATGTGATCGGAATATTTCTTGATCAGGTTGCGCAGGCGGTAGCCATCGGCAAATTCGCTGGCTTCCGGCTTCAGATGCAGCACGATCTGGGTGCCGCGTGCGGGGCGGTCGACGCTTTCGATGGTGAATTCGCCATCGCCGGTCGATTCCCAGTGAACACCCTCTTCCGCCGACTGGCCGGCACGACGGGTAAAGACCTCGACCCGATCGGCCACGATAAAGGCGGAGTAGAAACCCACGCCAAACTGACCGATCAGCTTGCTGTCCTTCTTCTCATCACCAGTGAGCTGGCTCAGGAACTCAGCGGTCCCGGAACGGGCAATCGTCCCCAGGTTTTCGATCACGTCGTCACGACTCATGCCGATGCCGTTATCGGTCAGCGTGACGGTATTCGCGTCCTTGTCGTAGTCCAGGCGAATCTTCAGATCGGGATCATCCTCGAACAGACTGTCGTCTTTCAGAGCCGCGAAGCGTAGCTTGTCTTCGGCGTCCGACGCGTTGGATACGAGTTCCCGCAGGAAGATTTCCTTGTTGGAATACAGCGAATGGATCATCAGGTGGAGCAGCTGCTTCACCTCGGTCTGGAAGCCCAGAGTCTCTTTCTGCGTTTCGACCGTCATGGGGAATGGTTCTCCTTGCTTGGTACCAGTCTTATTACTGGGTCAGCCGCTTGTTGCGGCTCACCTTCTTTGGCTTGGCAATGAAGATTGGGGCGCAGTTTTTCATTTCAAGCGTTTTGGGCAAGGAGGAAGGCTGAGCGGGAACGTTCCGGGCGGTCAGCTTGCCTGATCGCCCGTCAGAAAATGACCGGCAGCCGTCAGTCTTCCATCAGGAAATGAGCCCGCGCAGTGGCAATCGGCTGGCTGCGGGATTTTTGCCAGGCGGTGATCATCACATTGGCGACCCGGTTACCCTGCCGGGTCAGGCGGCACTCCGCGTAGGTTTCACGGTCCAGACCGGCCCGCAGGTAATCCAGCGAGAAATCGACGATGCGCGGCATGCGCAGGGATTCCTGGGACATCATCAGATAGATGGCAGCGGACAGCTCCATAAATCCACCAATCACTCCGCCATGGATGGCCGGCAGGATGGGGTTACCCAGGTTGTCCTGTTTGCGCGGCAGCCGGAAGATCAGGTCGTCGCCAAAGCGGTCGCACTGCAAACCGATGGTGCCGGCATAGGGAATGTCCGCCAGCAGTCGCGAAAAATCTCCGGTGTCCTGGGTGTAGCGCAGGGTCTCGGCGCTGGTCATACCGCACCTCCGGTGATCAATTCGCGATAGGCTTTCGGCGTGGCTTCACGGCCGATTCGCATGAACGTGGCCACACAATTGGCGATGGTCTGGCCATGGCTTTCCTGATAGGCCTCACAACGGGTGAAAATGATGTTGCGGGTGACGCGGTAGGTCTCGGCTCGCGCCAAAACCGCCTCGTCCGGCTCGGCCGGACGCATGTAATCGACCCGAAGGTCCAGCGTCGGACAGAGCTCGAAGTCGTCCAGGGCACAGATGATGACGGAACCGGAGGCGGTGTCCATCAGCGTGGTGATGGCGCCACCGTGGATAATCCGCGACTCGGGATTGCCAATGATCTTCTCGCTGTAGGGCAGGCGCAGCACCAGGTGATTCTCGCGCGCCTCCGCTACATCGATCCCCAGCGCCTTGACCTGCTCCAGGGTATGGATAAACCGGTTGACCCGGTCAAATCGGATTGAATCGTTCATGCCAGTTACTACCTCAGTGGCGACGACGGCGCTTGCAGGACCGCACTACTGATCGTCGCCTTTCTTGGATACGGGGTCGTCGAACACCTTGCCCGACCGCAACGTGTCCAGCGCATCGGAGCGGAATTCCCGACGGTACAGGATAACCACCACCAACGTGGACGCGATGATGAAACACGCTGGGTGTACAAACCAGGTCACCACGGCGAGCGCATAATAATAGGAACGTAGCCCAAGGTTAAACGCATCGCCCGCCAGACTGCAGACCCGTGCCGAGCTTCGGGCAAAAGCCTCGCGGGAGGCCGGCGATACCTGTTTGTCGTCACTCAACGGTGCGCCGCCCACCAGCACCGCCGCGAAATTGTACATCCGCATGGACCAGGTGAACTTGAAGAAGGCGTAGACGAATACCAGCATCAGCATGAACAGCCGGATTTCCCAGACCGACCGGTTACCACTGCTGGCAAACGGCAGCGTGCTGAACACCTCCATCACTTCCTGCGTATAGCCCAGCGCCGTCAACAGGCCCGCCAGGATCAGCAGGCAACTGGACGCGAAAAAGGCCCCGTTGCGCTCCAGGTTTCCAACCACGGAAGCATCGGCAATCCGGTTGCTGCGCTTGAGCATGGCGCGCATCCAGTCTTCCCGGTAGAGGTCCAGCGTGTTGGACAGACAGGGACGGTCGTGAGCCTTGCGCCGGGAATACTCGCTGTATCCCAGCCAGCAGATCAAAAACCAGGCCAGGGCCATCAGGTCCAGTAGAGGTATCATCGGGGACTTCCGTCAGCAGCATGAAGCAGGCGCGCCGTCGGCGTCACCCTTCTTTCCAAGCATAACCAATGGCCCCGAATACCTCTATTATACAAGGCGCTAACGTCCATCACGCGATCGAGTCAAGGTATGCTATAACCTGATGCAATCCTCAATGGTTCATGGAGTGATGTGTGAGACATTTGCGACTATCCCTTCTGCCCCTGCTGATGGGCCTGCTCATCTCGCTGACCGGCTGTGCCGTCAATCCAGTCACCGGTGAGCGACAGTTGTCGCTGATTTCCGAAAGCCAGGAAATCTCGATGGGCAAAGAGCAGTACAAGCCTACGGTGCAACTGCAGGGTGGCCAGTACCAGGCCGATCCGGAGCTGACCGACTACGTTCAGAGTGTCGGCCAAAAACTGGCGGCCGTCAGCGACCGGCCGGATCTGCCCTACGAATTCGTGATCCTCAACAGCAGCGTGCCCAACGCCTGGGCCCTGCCCTCCGGCAAGATCGCGATCAACCGCGGGCTGCTCACCAAGCTGGAAGACGAAGCCCAACTGGCCTCCGTCCTGGGGCACGAAATCACTCACGCTGCCGCTCGCCACAGCGTTCAGCGCATGCAGCAGGGCATGATCCTCAACGCCGGCATCGCCGGTCTCGGGATCGCCCTCTCGGACAACGACTATGCCTCGCTGATCATGGGTGGCGCGGCGTTGGGCAGTCAGCTGACAATGGCCCAGTACAGCCAGGGCAATGAACTCGAAGCCGATCACTATGGTGTCGAGTACATGGTCAAGGCGGGCTATGACCCTCAGGCCGCTGTCGAACTGCAGCAGATTTTCGTGAAGCTGGCCGAAGGCAACAACAGCAGTTGGGTCGATGGCCTGTTTGCTTCGCATCCGCCTTCCCAGGAGCGGGTCCGCGCTAACCAGGCCCTGGTGGACAAACTCGGCAATCCCGGTGGCTATCGGGGCGAGCAGGTTTATGACAACAAACTGGCCTACCTGCGCAGCAAGCAGCCCGCCTACGACGCCCAGGATGAGGCCCTGAAGATGGCCAACGAGGGCAATATGGACGCCGCCCTCGAGAAGGTGAACAAAGCCATCAAGATCGAACCGAAGGAACCGGCGTTCTATGCCCTGCGCGGCCAGATCCTGAAAGAACAGGGCAAGGGAGACGCCGCTCAAAAGGACTTCGATAAAGCAGTTTCCCTGTATCCAGAGATGTTCAGCTACCGCCTGTATCGAGGGCTGGGCTATCTCGACGCCGACAAGGTTAGCGCGGCACGCACCGACCTGGAAGCGGCCAACAAGGTCGTGCCCACCGCAATCGCCTACCTGCGTCTCGGCGACATCGCCGTGAAACAGAACCGCAAGGAGGAAGCGGCCCAGTACTACGCCGCTGTCGCCCAGACTGACAGCGATCTGGCAAAAGAAGCCCAACAGAAGCTCGCCGCGCTCCAGCAATCGTAGATCCTGCCGTTGTATCGCAAAGGCCCGTTTTTACGGGCCTTTTTTATATCCCCCAACCTCGCCCCGTTTTTCTGGCCCAATCCGACAGCCCGTTCAACGTGTCACCAGTTGACTTAATAGAGTAAAAGCTCTAAAAATCAGTAAACACGATAAGAAAAGGCGGGTAACCATGTTAGCCAAACCTCTCAGACCCATGGCGCTGCAGGCCCGGCGGCTCTATGTTGAATTGATGTTCCAGGTAATGGGCCGGGCCCTGCAGGGCATCAGCGAAGTGGACCAGGCGGCCCGGGATGAAGCCAGGGAACTCCCGGAGGGCTTTCTGTTCGAGATGATGGTCCGCCCCAACGGACCGTCTCTGGTGGTGGAGCATCTGGGCGAGGGCCGCTTCCACTACCACGGCGACAATCCACCTCGACCGGTCGACCTGTCGATCCAGTTCAAGCACATCGCCCATGCCTTCCTGGTGGTGTCATTCCAGGAAAAAACCTCCGAGGCCTTCGCTCACGACCGCATGCTGGTCGACGGCGATATCAGCTACGCGCTGCGCATGACCCGCATCCTCAACCGGCTGGAAGTCTTTATCCTGCCCAAGCTGGTAGCCAGCCGTGCAGTGAAGGAGTACCCGGCCAATCTCAAACTGCCGCAGAAGGTCCTCAGCGCGGCGCGCATCTACCTGAAGGTCGCCACCCAATTCTTTGACACAGCGAGAGCATCATGAGTCAGCGTTACTACGAGTTTTTCTGCCCCGTCAAAGTCATTGCCGGCAAGGCGGCGCTGGAACACATCCCCTACGAGCTGTCGGGCCTGGGCGCCGGTCGGCCGCTGCTGATTACGGACAAGGGCGTGCGTGCAGCCGGATTGCTGGAGCCGGTACTGGAAGCCTGTGAAGAAGGCGGTCAGGAAATCGTGACCATTTACGACGACGTGCCGCCCGATTCGTCCACTCACGTGGTCAAAGACATCGCAGGCATCTACCGCAGCGAGCAATGCGATTCGATTATTGCGGTCGGTGGCGGCTCGGCCATTGATACTGCCAAAGCCGTGAACATTCTGGTGTCCGAGGGCGGTGACGATCTTTCCGCCTACGCCGGCGCGGGCGTTCTCACCAATCCGCTGAAACCCTTCTTCGTCGTGCCGACAACCGCCGGTACCGGGTCGGAAGTCACCTCCGTCGCCGTGATTGCGGATACGGAGAAGTCGGTGAAGCTGCCCTTCACTTCATCGTTCCTGCTGCCGGATGCGGCGATCATCGACCCGCGCATGACGCTGACCCTGCCGCCGCACATCACCGCAGCCACCGGGATGGACGCCCTCACCCATGCCACGGAAGCCTTCACCTGCATGGCGAAGAATCCGCTCAGCGACGCCTACGCCACGGCCGCCGTGAAGAAAATCAGCAACAACCTGCTGACAGTGATGGACAACCCGAAAAATGCCGACAGCCGACTGGAGCTCGCCGAAGCCTCCACCATGGCCGGCATTGCCTTCTCCAACTCCATGGTGGGGTTGGTCCACGCACTGGGGCACGCCACCGGCGCGATCTGCCACCTGCCTCACGGCCTGTGCATGAGCCTTTACCTGCCCTACGTGCTGGAATACAACCTGGAGACCATCCGGGAGCCGCTGGGCGAGCTGCTGCTCTATATGGCCGGGCCGGACGTCTATGCCACCACGCCAGCCAACCGCCGCGCCGAGGAATGCATTTCCGCCATCCGTAAGCTGCGCGATGCGCTCTACCAGCACTGCAAACTGCCCCGGACCCTGCAGGAAACCGGCAAGGTCGGGCAGGACCAGCTGGAGCGGATAGCACGACTGGCCCTCGATGACGGCTCGATCATGTTCAACCCTCGCGAAGTCACGCTGGACGACGCCATGGCCGTCCTCAATCGCGCCTGGGGGTAATTCCCGAAGGCAGGCTGAATCTGACGGCAGCGTCAGATTCAGCCTATTGATTCAGCCGCTCTTTTTACAAAACTCAACGGGACGACGACGAGTCGCTTTGGCAGAATAGCGGTTGGTGCACGGAAGCAAATAGCACTGTCATTCGAAAACCCGCTCAGCCGGCGCGATGGAAGCAGTCTGGTGTTGAAGCGGGTGTTTTGCTTTTGAGCCCGCCAACATGTTTTGTAGATTATCCATTCCTCTTGCCGCTGCCCTGCTGTTGCTGCCTTGTTTCCCTGCGCAAGCGGAAAAGCTGCAGACCCTGCGGCTGAACGTCTCCCCCAACGGCTACCCGCCCTACACCATCGTCGGCGATCACGCCGTCTCGGGAATTGTCTGGGATGTGACCACGGCCATTGGCCAGCGCCTTGGTTTTCAGGTGGAGGCCTACAAGATTCCCCGCAAGCGGGTGGACGGCATGTTGCTCGACGGCTATTTCGACGCCACGGCCCGGGCTCCCGAATGGACCGAGCACCCCGAGCAATTTGTCTTCACCCAGCCTATCGTCCGGGTGCAGGAAGTGTTCTTTACCGTTGGCGACAAGCGATTCGTCTATGATCGCCCCGAGGACCTGGATGGCAAAGTGGTTGTGACCCACCTGGGTTACAAGTACCCCTACCTGAAGGATCTGTTTGAATCCGGCCGAGCGCAGCGATTTGATGTGCCGCGGGATCGCGACATGTTCAGCTACCTGCTCCAGGGGGACGGCCGTTTTGACGTGGCTATATCCGACCGGTGGGTCGGGCACTGGCTGATCCGCAAGAACGGCTGGCGCGGCCAGTTCAGCGCCAGCGATGGCACCCTCAGCGATTTTGGGCTCAGTCTCATGGTACGCCCGGACATGGCTGACTTCGCCGCTCGCTTCGACAAGGCCTTGTCCGCCATGAGAGCCAACGGCGAGCTCGACGCCATTCTGGCCAATTACCAGTAACATCAGGCCATCATTCCAGGCGGCGCAACAACAGCATCGGAGAAACGCGAAGGACCGGATTCAACTGCCAGCGGCCGAACACGGCGAGCACAGCAGCGCTGACCAACGGCAGCAGCAACACCACCCGCCAGTGCCAGTGGAAGGTGCCCTCAAACATCCGGTATTGCAGCGCCCAGACGGCCACCTCGCCAGCCAACACTCCGAGGATGCCGGCAAACAATCCCAGCAGGGCAAACTCCAGCATCGTGCTGTTCACCAGCAGCCGTTGCCGGCCGCCCAGCGTGCGCAACAGGGCTCCCTCCCGCTGGCGATCCTGCAGCGTGGCGCTGACCACAGCCGCCATCACCACGATGGCCGCAACCAGGATCATCGCCAGTATCGCTTCAATGGCCTGGGTAACCTGCTGCACGATCTCACGGATCCGATCGATGATGTGGTCGACTTCCAACACCGAAATGGTCGGGAAGCGCCGGGTGAAATCGTTGAGAAGGCTCTTGCGGGACGGCTCCAGGTAAAAGCTCGTGATCCAGGTGGCCGGCAGCCCGTCCAGCCCGCCACCTGGCGGGAACACCATATAGAAATTGGGTTTCATGCTGTCCCACTGCACCGTGCGGATACTGGTCACCGGTTCCTCGACCGTCTGCGACCCGATGGTAAACGTCAGCCGGTCACCCAGCGTCACGCCCAGTCGCTGAGCGAGCTCGGACTCGATGGACAGCCCTTCGGTCTGACCCGTTTTGAACCAACGGCCTTCAACAAGACGGTTGTCTTCGGGCAGATCCTGCATCCAGGTCAGGTTCAGCTCACGGTTAAGGGCTCGCACTTCGCGGTCCTTGCTCACGGCCTCCCGCACCGGTTCGCCGTTGATTTCGGTCAGTCGGCCACGGACCATCGGATACAGGTCATCGGTCGACAGGTCGTGCTCACCCAGGAAACCGCGGACGTCGTCGACCGCTTCGGGACCAATGTTGATCAGGAAATGATTGGGCGCGTCCGCGGGCAACTGGGCCTGCCAGTCATCCAGCAACGATGAGCGAACCAGGATCAGCGTCGATGCCAGCATCAGCGTCATGGCAAAGACGGCGATCTGTGACAGGCTGGCCTTGCGATGCCGATAGAGCCCGACCAAGGCCAGGCGCCAGGCATTTCCGCCACCCACAACACGCCGCAAGCCGAGAACCAGCGCCCAGCCGGCCAACGCCAGGATGCCCAAAAGTGCCGCAAGACCACCCAGTAGCGCCAGCACCATCCAGAGTTCACCGGCATAGAGCCAGATCAAGCCAAACACCGCCAAAAGCGCGATGGCGGCATCCAACAGCACGCCACGCCCGGCCTCACCAGGTTGCGACCGCAGGACCCGCATCGCCGGCACCTGACGCAACCTGCTGATCGGCGGGTAAGCAAAGGCAAACAACGCCACCAGCGCCGTAACCAGGGCGGGCCACAGCGACAGAAGGTCCACGCTGTAATCCATCTCGCGATCCAGCATTTCGGCCGTCAACGACGCCAGCCCCCAAAATACCGGCAGGGCCACCAGAATGCCCAGCAGCGTTCCGACGACACCCCACAACAGCAGCCGGACCGTATATAGGCCACTGATACGCCGCCCGGGCACCCCCAGGGTTTTTAGCAGCGCGACCGTGTCCCGCTGCCCCATCGCGTACTGGCGACTGGCGACCGCCACAGCCACCGAGGCCAGCAGGACCGCGAGACTGCCGCCCAACAGCAGGAACCGCCTCGCCTTGGTCAGGGAGTCCGACAGGGCCTGGCCGTCCTGGATGCTCTTCCATTCATGGCTGGGCCCGAGTTGTGGCTTGAGCCAGGTATGGAAACGCTCAAGCGCGTCCTCGGGGCCGGCAAACAGGTTGACGTACTCAACGCGGCTGCCGGGCTGGATCACGCCAGTGGCGGACACGTCATCGGCATGCATCATAATGCGGGGAGCCAGCGCCGACATGCTGAAACCGGCATCCGGCTCGCGGATCAACAGGCCCGTGACCTTGAGGTCGAGATTGCCCACTTCGATGGTGCTGCCGATCTTCAAATCCAGCAATCGCAACAGGCGCGGGTTCACCCAGACGGCCCCCGGGTCGGGACCATGGGACAGTGCCTGGCGGGGCGCGTCGGTGTCCGCCTGATACTCCACCTGGCCGCGCAACGGATAGCGATTGCTAACCGCCTTCACCGACACCAGCTGGAAATTGCCGGCGCCGAATACCATGGTGGAAAACTCCACCATGCGCGCGGTCGATAGCCCCTGACGCTCGGCTTCATCGCGCCATGCCTGGGGGATGGGTTGGCCGTTTTCACTCTCCAGTTGCCGGTCGCCCGCCAGGAACGCGCTGGCCGAGGTGACCAGGGTCCGTTCCAGATGACTGGCATACAGGGCGATGGTCGCCACGGTTGCCACCGCCACGATCAGCGCTGCGACCAGTACCCGGACATCCCGTTCCCGCCAGTCCCGGCCACTCCGGCCCAGTTGTACCGCCGCCATCAGACTGCCACTCCCCGGGCCGGCACCACACCGTCTTCGGATACCTCGCCGGCCTCGATCGACAGCTGACGCCCGCAGCGCGCGGCCAGGTGCTCATCGTGGGTGACCATCACCAGGGTGGTGCCCTGCTCCCGGTTCAGCGCCATCAACAGGTCGGACACCGCCTGGCCGGTGTTGTTATCGAGATTGCCGGTGGGCTCGTCGGCGAACAGGATTTTGGGATGCGCGGCGAACGCCCGGGCAATCGCAACCCGCTGCTGCTCGCCGCCGGAAAGCTGTCGGGGCGTGTGCTGCAGGCGCTCACCCAGGCCAACGCGCCGGAGCAGTTCGGTGGCCTGGCCGGCGGCATCGGTCTGACCGGCCAGTTCCAGTGGCAGCATGACGTTTTCCAGGGCCGTCAGCGCCGGCAACAGCTGGAACGACTGGAACACAAAGCCAACCCGCCGGGCCCGCAGGCTGGCCCGCTCGTCCTCACTCATCTGACTGATGGGCTGGCCATCCAGCTCGATACGCCCCTGGGTCGGGGTATCCAATCCGGCCAACAGGCCCAGCAGCGTGGTTTTGCCCGAGCCGGAGCGCCCCACGATCGCCACGGACTCACCAGCACCGATGGACAGGTTGACGTCGTGCAGAATACGCAGCGTTTCCGAGCCCAGGGCCACTTCGTGGGTGAGGTCCGTTACTTTCAGAATGTCGCTTCCAGTTGCCACAGTGTCTCCCCGACGGTAAAAACGTATCCTGTGCCAGGCCGATCTCCCTCTGTCGGAGCTTGCAGCCAGACGCCCTTGAAGGCCGATGTTATTGCACGCCATCTTTTACTGACAATGGATACGAAGTTTATGTTCCTGAGATCAATCGCTTTCTGCCTTTGCCTGATGGCGCCTGGACTCGCTGCCGCGCAATCCACCCTGCTGATCCTGGGCGACAGTCTCAGTGCCGGTTACGGGGTGGCCACGGAGAAGGCCTGGGTCTCACTGCTGCGCCAGAAGCTCGACGACGAAGGCTACGGCAACTGGCAGGTCGCCAACGCCAGCATCAGTGGCGAAACCACCGATGGGGGATTGCGCCGGCTGCCGGAACTTCTGGACAACCACACGCCGGCGATCGTCGTTATCGAACTGGGCGGCAACGACGGCCTGCGCGGCTTTCCGCCCCAGGTAACGCGCCAGAACATCGCCAGAATGACCTCGCTGTCGCAACAGGCCGGTGCCCGGGTTCTGCTCATCGGCATGCAGATGCCGCCCAACTATGGCCCCCGCTACACCCAGGTGTTTGCGTCGATCTATCCGGACATTGCCGAGAAGCAGGACACGGCGCTGGTGCCGTTCTTCCTGGATGGCGTTTACGATCGCGACGGTTTTATGCAGGCCGACGGCATTCATCCAACCGCCAAGGGTCAGCCTCAGCTACTGGCCAATGTCTGGCCCCATCTGATGCCTCTGCTGGATGCCGCCTCAGCTCAGTAGACCGCGCAGGAAATTCAGCGCCCGGCGTTCGGACCAGTAATAGCCGTCCCGCGCGATCTCGACAAAGCCGACGTGACCGCCCCAGCGGGGTGCTTCCAGGGTGACCCAGGCACCCAGTTGTCGTCGCTTCTCCGGATAGCACGCGGTGGACAGGAAAGGATCGTCTGCAGCATTCACAATCAACGAAGGCACCCGGATCTCAGACAGCCGAGGCAGGCACGACGCCTGCGCCCAGTAGTCGTTGGCATCGCGAAAACCATGCAGCGGTGCCGTGTAGCGGTCGTCGAACTGCTGGAAGTTGCGAATCTCGTCAAAACCGTCCAGGTCGATCAGGTCCGGGAAGTGACTGGCTTTTTCCGCCATCTTCACCTGCAGGTCCCTCAGGAAACGCTGCATGTAGATCCGGCGACTGGGTAGCGCCAGCATCCGGGCACTCCCCGCCAGATCACAGGGCACCGAATAGGTCACCGCCCCCCGAATCCGGCTGTCGATACGCTCGCCCTGCTCGGCCAGGTACAGCAGCGTCAGGTTGCCGCCCATGGAAAAGCCGGACAAGGCGACGTGCTGGTAGTCAGCCCGGTCGGCCAGCGCATGGCGGACCACCGTGTGCAGATCCTGCGTGGCACCGCTGTGGTAGAACCTCGGCAAACGGTTCATGTGGCCGCCGCAGGAACGGAAATTCCAGGCCAGGACATCCCAGCCATCCGCCAGCAGGCCGCGCGCCAGGCCCAAGACATACGGGCGACGGCTGTGACCTTCCAGGCCATGGGAGAGAATGGCCAGCCGCGGACTGCCCTGGCGATACCAGTCCAGGTGCAGTTCGTCACCGTCGGGGGTGTCGATGCGTTGTAATAGCGGATCCGCCACATCAATCCGGCGGAACAGGGTCGGCCAGACCGACTGGACGTGGCCGTTGCGCAACCACAGCGGCGGCCGGTAGCTGCGGATGTTGGACGCCAGTCCGGCCGGCAAGGGATAGGAGCGGGATTGATAACCTGACATGCGTTGTGTCTGCAGACCTCTTTTTCTGCCGGCAAGGGTTGACCCCTCACCGGAACTTCCTTAATATGCGCGCCTGCTGATCACAGCTGTTCCCCGATAGCTCAGTTGGTAGAGCAACGGACTGTTAATCCGTTTGTCGCTGGTTCGAGCCCAGCTCGGGGAGCCATCGAATTTTAAAGGCCGCTCAATTGAGCGGCCTTTTTCGTTTCAGGCGCCCAGTTTGCCGGCGCCCCTTTCGAGAGTCGTACTCTCTCCAGGGAGCCAGCGTCCTTCCTCGATCACTGCGCCGAATCAAAGCGCTTTCAATCAATGTGCTCCAACTCGATGTAACGGCGCAAGACCTGATACAGCACAAAACCGTCCCGGGCACCGGCCATCTCACGAATCGAGTGCATCGCGAACTGCGGCACGCCGATATCCAGGGTCCGCACCCCCAGGTTCCCCGCCGTCAATGGGCCGATCGTGCTGCCACAGCCCATATCCGTACGCACCACAAACGCCTGGCACGGCAGATCCAGTGATTCACTGATATGGCGATACAGCGATGCGGTCCGACTGTTGGTCGCGTAGCGCTGGTTGTTGTTGATCTTGATCACGGGGCCGGCGTTGAGCAATGGGCCGTGGTTGCCGTCGTGTCGATCGGCGTAGTTGGGATGCACGCCGTGAGCGTTGTCCGCCGAGATCATCATCGACCGGGCGATCACGCGCGGTTTGTCCGCGGCACCGACCCAACGCTCCAGGACGGAGGACAGGAACGGCCCCTGTGCGCCTTCGGCCGACATGCTGCCGACCTCCTCGTGATCGTTGCAGACCAACAACGCCGGCTGGCCGGGATCGGCATCCAGCAACGACTGCAGGCCGATGAAGCAGCTCAGCAGGTTATCCAGCCGGGCCGAGGCAATGAAATCCTCGTTCAGGCCGAGCGTGGCCGGCGGCTGGGTGTCGTACAGACTCAGCTCGTAGTCCAGCACCTTGGCCACGTCCGCTTCGGGATATTCGGTGCGGATCTGGCCGGCCAGCAGTTCACGGAAGAGCACCGCCTCTTTCTCGTCCGCCTGCATCAGGATCGGCGGCACATCCGTCTGCGGATTCACGGTGCGGCTGTTGTTGGCTTCCCGGTCCAGATGGATCGCCAGGCTCGGGATGGTTACCACCGGTTTGGCGAAATCGATCAACGCATCCCGCAGTCGATCCTGGCTGTCGACATAGCTCACGCGACCGGCGATCGACAGGTCCCGATCGAACCAGGGATTGAGCAACGCACCGCCGTAGACCTCGACGCCCAGTTGGTAATAGCCCTTCTTGTGGATCTCGGGGTTCGGCTTGACCCGCAGGCACGGACTGTCAGTGTGAGCGCCGATCATGCGGATGCCGTGGGAAACCGGATCGCTCTGGCCGGTCTGGAACGCGATGATCGTGGAATCGTTGCGCGTCACGTAATACCGCTGCCCCGGTGCCAGTGACCAGGCCGCCTGCTCATCGAGACGTTCGAATCCGGCCGCTTCGAGACGGCGGGCCATCTGCCGAACGGCGTGATAAGGCGTGGGAGACTGTTTGAGGAATTCAAAAAGCTGAGAATTGAAAACGGCGTTATCCATGCTGATCCAAAATATCCGTTGCCAGAGAAACCGCACCAGTATCGCATGATCGGCCAGCCTGTCGAAATTGCGCGTTGTACACACCCTCTCCCCGCTAAAGGTAAGCTGGTATCCTTACGACACCACACACCGGACCAAGAGTTATCATGCGCCTGCCACAGTTCCTCGATATCGAGTTTGTCGACGCTCAAGACGCCTGTTTCCCTACCGCGATCGCCTGGTCATTGGCAGATGGCGCCATGAAAACCGTCGTCATCGAGCCGGACGATGCCTGGCTGCCGGACGATCCCGATGGTCTGGACGTGGACCTCACCTACCTGCAGGAACAGGGCGTGCCGCTGCTGGAACTGGCCCGGGAGCTGAACGAAGATCTGGCCGACCAGACCGTTTTCGTTGACGGCCTGGATCCGGATGAAGGCCTGGTGGATCTGCTGTTCGATACGCTGCGCATGCCGGTGCCGTTTGAGCTCGCCACGGTTGATCACCTGATCAAGCACCTGCCCTACGAAGAGCTGGAAGACTGGCGCCGGGAACTCCTGTTCACCCACGGCCTGGATCCACAGTTGCCGGAAAGCAGCGTCTTTGCGCTGTTGATGCTGGCACGGGACGGCGGACTGATTCCGGAAGGCACGGATACCGGCGATTTGTGACCTGAGTCGACGCAAGTTTGCGTCTCATAACGCAGAATCCCCGGAGGTAGCCGGGCGCTTCACCCGCCCCACCGAGAATAAGAACCGCCCCGCCGCGGTCAGACCTCCAGGCCAGGATTCCCTTATGACGACGCAGTCCACCCGACGTTCCCTGCTCGCCCTGACACTCGCCAGCGGGCTGGTCAGCCTGCCCGCCCACGCCCAGGAACCGCCCAAGAGCCGGGCCGGTCTCGATTATGTTGGGGTCCAGGGCATGGCCCTGCAGTACCGAAAGGTCGGCGGCCTGCCCGAAGGCCGCGGTTGGCTCTCAGCGGGCACGCTGGTGCTGGGCTCCAACATTTCCGATCTGTTTCACGTTGAAGTGCGTGCCGGTGCAGGCCTAAATGACGCGGAGATTGAGAGAACTCTGAAGGTCAATATGGATTGGTTCGCCAGTTGGTACATGGGCATGCACTACAGCATGACTGACTTCTCAAACGTCTACGCACAGGTGGGCTTCTCTCACATTACTGGCAACGCCGAAGTAAAAGAGGTGTCAACCGCCGAGGAGGAGGATATCCCGCCTTCCTACTCGAATCTGGATAAAGATTTTCCGAGCAGCTCCTTCGCCTTCAGCTGGTTGGCCGGCATCGACCTGAAAGTGGTCGACAACACCTACCTGGTCCTCGAAGGCGGCCGCCTGTTCGAGGACACCGACAGCTCCGCCAGTGGCTACCAGTTCAACGGCGGCGTGCGCTACGAATTCTGAGCGCACGCCCGTTCTCAGGCCTTCGCCCGGATTTCCCAGCACTGGTGAATCCGGGGATTGCGGGCGAAGTCCTTGTCGATGGTCTGACGGGTCACGTCCCGAACCTCAAACTCCTCGCTGATCGACGCCTCCAGCCGGAAGCGGCGGAAATTATTGGAAAACACCAACACCCCACCCGGTGCCAGTCGCGCCATCGCCTGACGAATGAGCTGGGGATGATCCCGCTGCACGTCCAGCACACCTTCCATACGCGCTGAATTCGAAAAGGTCGGCGGGTCCATGAAAATCAGGTCGAAGTCGCGCTCGCCCTGGCCCGGCTTGCCCTCCAGCCACTGCAGACAGTCCTGGTGCACCAACCGGTGATGCTGGTCGTCCAGATGGTTCAGCCGCAGGTTCTCCCGTGCCCAGTAGAGGTAGGTTTTCGACATGTCGACGCTGACGGTTTCACGGGCGCCACCCACGCCGGCATGAACCGTCGCGGCACCGGTGTAACAGAACAGGTTCAGGAAGCGCTTGTCTTTCGCCTTGGACTGGATCCACTGCCGTATGGGGCGATGATCCAGGAACAGTCCGGTATCGAGATAATCCCGCAGGTTCACCCGCAACGCGCAGCCGCCCTCATGGACCGTGAAGTACTGCCCGCTGGCCGACTGCTTTTCGTATTGCGCCTTACCCGCCTGGCGTTGACGCTGCTTGCAGACCAGGTGATCGGCATCGATACCCAACACTTCCGGAATCACTGCCAAAGCCTCCCCCAAACGCTCGCGCGCGGCCCGGGCGTCCACCGATTTGGGCGGGGCGTATTCCTGGACGTGCACCTGCTCGCCGTAACAATCGATGGCCAAGGCGTACTCGGGCATGTCCGCATCGTACAGGCGATAGCACTCGATGTTGTTCTTGCGGGCCCACTGGCCGAGCTGCTTCAGGTTCTTACGCAAGCGGTTGGACAGCATCTCCGCGCGTTCGGGATTGGCAATGCGGGGTACGACCCGGTCCGGTTCCCCGGGATGCCGCACGCGGGCCTCGTTTTCCGGCGACACGGTGAACAGCAGCAGTTGAGCCGGCAATTGCCCGTTGAACAGCTTGTACTGGCGATGGCTGCGCAGGCCCAGGGCGTGGCACAGTTCCGGTGCGCCGGTGAAGACACCCAATTCCCAGCCCTGGGCCTGGCTGCGGACGACCTCACCCAGGGTTTCGTAAAGTGGGCCGAGCGCCTTACGCTCACTCAGACGTTCGCCATAGGGCGGATTGGTGAGAATCAGGCCGGTGTCGGCTGTGGACGGGTTCTGGAAGTCCGCCAGCGTCCGCTTTTCCACATGGATCCGATCTTCCAGGCCTGCTCGCTGAATGTTGTGCCAGGCGGTTGCGATTACCCGGGCATTCTCGTCATACCCGCGGAAACGGCTGCGATTGGTCCGGCGCCCGATCTGCGCCCGCTCCTGCGCTTCCGTCTGCAGTTTCTCCCAAAGCCGCGCATCATGGCCGGGCCAACGGCTGAAACCGTATTCGGTCCGAGCCAGGCCCGGAGCGATGTCACACGCCATCATTGCGCCTTCAATCAGCAGCGTACCGGACCCGCACATGGGATCGACCAGGTCGCCGCCGGACTTGGCCAGCTCCGGCCAGCCGGCGCGCAGCAGCAATGCCGCAGCGAGGTTTTCGCGCAACGGAGCGATGCCTTTTTCGGTGCGATAACCACGCTTGTGGAGGCTGTCGCCACTCAGATCCAGACCGACCTGCGCCTCGCCGCGATGCAACCGGACCGAGACGGTGATGTCCGGATCGCTGGTGTCCACGGCAGGTCGCACCCCTGAAGGCTTGCGCAGCCGGTCGACAATGGCGTCCTTGACCCGCTGGACCCCATACTGGGTGTTACGGATCGCCTCATTCTGACCGATGAACACCACCCGGAAACGCCCGGAAATCTGCAGGTGCTCTTCCCAGGGCATGGCATGGAGCGCCTCGTAGAGCGCATCGCCGGAACGACCGTCCACAGTGGCCAGATGCAGGATGACCCGGTTCGCGAGGCGCGACCAGAGGCAGGCCCGATAGCCGTCTTCCAGGGTTCCCTGCCCCCAGACGCCGGCCGGCGCATGGCGGGTGACCGTCATGCCAAAGCCTGCCATCTCATCGGCAAGCAGGTATTCCAAGCCTTTGGGGCAGCTCAGGAAAAAATCGTGTTGGGACACTTCGGGCTCCAATCGTTATTCGTCGTCATCAACCGTGACAGCGTAGCTGCCTGGGTAGATATTGACCGGGGGCATCCCGCGACCCGGATATCGGCCACAGAATAGGCAGTCACAAGACTACAGTCTGCTTAGAAGAAAATGCGCTAAACCGCTGATTGTGGCGCAAACCTCTACTAAGCGTACGGATTTTTATGTCACACAAACATAAAGCAACGGTCATCTAGATGAAATTAATAGTGTACATCCTTAAGGGTTTCGTCTTACCTTGTCATTGACGCGTCTTTTCAAGTGCTGGCGTTTGTTGACGTCGGCAACAGGATCCTGGTGCCTGCGGCCCAGGTGGATCCCTCCGGGCGGAGTCTCGCGATATCTGCTTTCAAGGCTGACTGGCATGCTCTGGTGCGCACCCCATGATCTGTAAACCCATGAGGTGAGGAACAGCATGAAAAGACAGAAAAGAGATATGAGTGCTCGCGCATTCAAACGGGGTTATCTGGCCGGCATTTCCGGTAAATCCAAGGATAGCTGCCCTCTTGAACAGGTGGAAACCCGGCAGGAGTGGCTGAATGGTTGGCGAGAGGGACGGATGGACAACTGGGAAGGCCTCACGGGGGTCTCAGGCATCCATCGATTACCAAACATCACAGCCTGAAGCAGATAAGCCCACTGTCTTTTAAATCAGTGACTCGGCTTTCAACGACTAACTCAAACAGGATTTTTTGCACACCAAGCGTTAGCAAACGAAAAACAGACTGGAAAACCGATTAACCCAAAGGGTCCACTCGACCCTTACCAGCAAAAAAAAGCAACGCCACGGGGTTTATCCCCCGCACGGGCCCGCTCAGCGGGCCCACTTTATTTTTAAGCCACTCGTTCCTTTCGGCCCACCTCGCCTTGGTCCTGTTCCGTTAACGCTCCAGCGCCGCAATCGCTTTCACCGCCTCCGCAATCAGGGCCGGCCCTTTGTAGATAAAGCCGGTATAGACCTGTACCAGTCGCGCACCCGCACGGATCTTTTCAGCGGCACTTTCGCCATCGGTGATCCCACCCACGCCAATAATCGGCAGACGGTCGCCCAGTTCGCTGTAAAGCCCTTCGATCACCCGGACAGACGGCGTGCGTACCGGTGCACCACTGAGCCCTCCCTGCTCTTCCGCAAAGCGGTGACCTTTGACCGCATCTCGTTCGATGGTGGTGTTGGTGGCAATGACACCATCGATACCCGTCTCCAACAGCGCATCCGCCACGAACCGGATGGCCTGGTCATCCATATCCGGTGCGATCTTGACAGCGATGGGGACATAACGCCCCTGACGTTCGGCCTGAAGGCGCTGCTCTTCCTTGATAGCCACGAGCAGTTGCTTGAGGGAATCACCAAACTGAAGATCCCGCAGGCCCGGCGTATTCGGTGACGATACGTTGACCGTGATGTAGCTGGCCAGCTCATAGACCGCCGCAATCCCCTTGCGGTAGTCCGACTCTGCCTCGTCAGACGGCGTCACCTTGTTCTTGCCGACATTGATGCCAAGCACGCCGTTGAATCGGGCATTGCGCACGTTGGCCAGCAACACATCCAGACCCTCGTTGTTGAAACCCATGCGATTGATGAGGGCTTCGTGTTCCGGCAACCGGAACATGCGAGGCTTGGGATTGCCCGGCTGCGCCAGCGGTGTCACAGTCCCGACTTCGATAAAACCAAAGCCGAGGCTCGCCAGCGCATCGATGTGCTCGGCGTTCTTGTCCAGGCCCGCCGCGAGCCCCACCGGGTTGGGAAACGTCAGGCCCATGACCTCGACGGGACTGTCCGGCACATTCGGTGCCAACGGCTTCAACAGACCCAGGCGCTCACCCAGGTCCAGGGCGCGTAACGCCACATGATGAGCCTGCTCCGGCGGCAGTTGGAACAGCAGGTTTCGGATCAGGCCATACATTGTCGTCACTCCATCCATACAATGGTGCGGGAGTATACCGGATACGGCCGAAATTCAGCCACTTCCGACACACCTATTCGCGCACTGATTGCGTCCGGGATGCCCCGTACGGGTTTTCCACAGAGTGTCTGGCCATGCATACATGACCGCTAAATGACTGTATGGTTAAGCTCTTGTGACCTTTTCCACGGAATCTGTGGATAACTCTGTTGAAAATCCGCGTGCAGATTTTCGGAAGCCTTGGGAGATGGGCCCATCTACAAATTGATCATTTTTTGATCAACTATTTTATTCAATATTTTCAATAGCTTAAAGATGCATCACGCCGGTGCATGGGCATCTGAAACAATTTCAAAAATTGTTCACTGATTCGCCGGTTTGTGCATAAGACAATCAGGCTGACAGCAAAAATCGGCCCAAAGGAACGTGTTGGGGAATGACAGACATCAAGTTGAAGCAGGAGCAGCAGGCGGCCACGCGAGTCACCGTGATAGGAATGATTCTTGACGCCATTCTGGGCGCCGCCAAATGCATCATCGGCGTATTGTTCCACTCCCAGGCTCTGGTCATCGATGGCATCCACTCCTTCTCCGACGTGGCGTCCGATCTTCTTGTTCTCGGGTTAATGCGGACGGCCCGGCAAGCGCCCGACTCGGACCACCCGTATGGCCATCAGCGCTTCGAAACCCTTGGAACCATGATTCTGGGCACGTTTCTGGTCGGCCTGGCCGGCGCCCTGGCCTGGGACAGTCTGCAGCGGATGCTGTGGGAGCCGGCCGACGTCGCCCTGCCCGGCTGGCCTGTGCTGGTGGCAGCAGCCCTGTCGATCGTCGGCAAAGAGTGGATCTACCGGTATACCCGGCACGTGGGCGAAGCGATTCGCTCGGACCTGATCATCGCCAACGCCTGGCACAGCCGGACCGATGCGTTTTCATCCATTGTGGTCCTGGTAGGCGCTGCCGGTGCCATGACCGGAGTGGCCTGGCTGGATGCCCTGGCAGCGATCGGCGTTTCAGTCATCATCGGTCACGTCGGCTGGCATCTCACCTGGAACAGCGTGAAGGAACTGGTCGACACCGCACTGGACAACAGTCAGACCCGGGAAATTCATAACATTGCCCGGGCCACCGAAGGCGTGCGTAACGTGCATGACTTACGCAGCCGGCGCATGGGCGGCGATGTCCTGGTCGACCTGCACCTGCTTGTCAGCCCGGTCATCAGCGTGTCGGAGGGCCATGAAATCGGCGTCAAGGTGACCCAACGGATCCGCGATGCCCACCCGGACATCACCGATGTCGTCTTCCATATCGATGCGGAGAACGATGCGGGCGCTGAGCCCACGGAATCCGGCCTGCCCACACGCAGCGAGGTCATCCGTGCCCTGGAAGGGGTTTGGCAGGACAAGCTCGAGCCGGAGACCCTGCGCAGCCTGCGGCTGCATTACCTCGGCGATCACGTGTCGGTGGAGGTCTACGTCCACAATCCCGACAGCCTGACCGCCCCGGTATCCACCGAACAACTCCGCGAGGCGGCGTCCCGTCTGGACTGGCTGGGCAACATCCGGATCTGGCAGCCGATGCGTTAAACGGAAACGCCGAGGTTGTCAGGCCCGGCGCCGCTCTTCCATGCGCGACAGAAATTCCTGCATCACCAGGGTATAGAGTTCGCCACCGAGGAAGCGGTCCTCCACATCGGCATCGATGTTGGGGTTGTCGTTCACCTCGATGACCGCCACGCGATTGCCGGACTGCTTGATGTCCACCCCGTAAAGACCATTACCGATTAGCCGGGTCGCATTCAGCGCAGCCTGGATGACGCTCTTCGGCACTTCATAGGTCGGCAGCGTATCGAAGTCACCGCTGTCGAACTGCTGGTTGTCGCCATGGCTGTAGATCTGCCAGTGACCTTTCACCATGTAGTACTTGCAGGCAAAGATGGCACGCCCGCCCAGCACGCCGATCCGCCAGTCGTAATCCGTGTACAGGTATTCCTGGGCCAACACCAGGGCCGATTGCCGGAACAGCGTCTTGAGCGCCTCCTTCAGTTGTGCCTCGTTCTCGGCACGCATGACTCCGCGGGAAAAGGCACCGTCCGGGATCTTGACCACCATGGGAAAACCCAGGTGTTCGATCGCCTGCTCGACGCTGTCCTTCTGGTCCTTGGACAGGATCAACGTACGCGGCGTGGGGATCTTGTTGTTCTTCAACAGATCCGCCAGGAACACCTTGTTGGTGCAACGCAGGATCGACACCGGGTCATCAATGACAACCATGCCTTCGGCTTCAGCCTTGCGGGCAAAGCGGTAGGTGTGATGGTCGATCGACGTGGTCTCCCGGATAAACAGGCCGTCGTATTCCGGCAGCCGCATGTAATCCTTGCGGGTGATGGGCTCCACATGAATGCCCAGCTTCTTGCCAGCCTTGATGAAATACTGCAACGCCTTGGCATCGCTCGGCGGCAGCTTTTCCTCCGGATCCACCAGCATCGCCAGATCGTAGCGATACTGCCGGCGCGACCGGGGCTTGCGCCACAACGCGCTGCTGAAGCGATCCAGGGCGCCGGCAAAAACATCCTGTTCGGACTCGGTCAGATCGGCCGGCGAGGCCGGCTTCATGGACTCGATCTGCCAGGTCTTGCGATAGCGGAACACCACCTCCAGGATCGGGCACGGAAAGCGCTCGAACAGCGCCCGCGCGACCGGCTTGAGGGCCTCATGCTCGGCCTTGCCAAAGAAGGTCCGCACCTTGACCTGACGCACCGCTTCCCGTGCGTTCTCGGATGTGGGGACTGACTCGGCGGTGGCGGCATCATCCAGCCAGTGGATCACGCCAGGATCCAGCTCCTGCAGTTCCAGCGAGAACAGGTCCTTGCGCCTGAGGTCGTTCAGCGTCATCACTGACGGCACCACATTATGACCGCGGGCCTCCGCCAGCAGCGAGCAGTAGTAACCCCGGCTGAGGTAACGGGCACTCTGGCACAGGTTGATCACCCGCACCCGCTGGTTGGTGTTCCCAGAGAACTGGACATACTGGTCGAACGTCATCACATCGGAACTGGGATAGTACGGCGCCCAGTCACGGTCACGATCCACCACAATCATCAAACGAGTCATACCGGCTTCCTTCCTGAAACGGCCTCGAAAACGCGACAATACGCTGGCTGATGAACCCGCACAATCATCGGCTTATAGCGGATTTCACGCACCTTTCGCAGTCTGCCAACACCACCCATAATAGTTCACGCCGGCACTTCGTAAATGACGCCCCCGGCCTTATCGAACGCTGTTACAGGACTGGCCATGCACGTATTGATTCGCCGCGCCCTCCCGGACGACCTGGATGCCCTGGTTGACCTGGAAAATCGCTGTTTTTCGGAGGACCGGCTCTCCCGCCGCAGCTTCCGCCGTTTCCTGGAAATGCCCCGGGACCGGGTCCTGGTCGCCGACGCTGACGGTCGACTGGTGGGCTACAGCCTGGTGCTGATGCACAAGGCCACGCGACTGGCGCGCATCTATTCCATTGCCGTTGCGGATGAGGCGCGGGGCCAGGGTCTGGGCGAAAAACTGGTCCGGGAAAGCGAAGCCGTTGCCGTCGAGGCCGACCGGATCATCATGCGATTGGAAGTGCGCGAGGACAATCATGGCGCGATCCGCCTGTACCGCCGCCTGGGTTACCGGCAGTTCGGCACCTACCGGGACTACTATGAGGATCACGGCAACGCGCTGCGTTTCGAGCGCCGTATCCTGTTTTTCGAACCGTCGGACGCGGTGCGACCGGTGCCTTATTATCCGCAGACCACCGACTTCACCTGCGGGCCGGCCGCGCTGATGATGGCCATGGCCGCCAAGTGCCCGGACCGGCGTCTCACCACCCTCGAGGAACTGCGGATCTGGCGCGAGGCCACCACCATTTTTATGCTGGCCGGCCACGGCGGCTGCGGTCCTCACGGACTGGCACTGGCAGCGTGGCATCGCGGATTTGCCGTGACCGCCTATGTGAGCAAGGAAGGGGCGCTGTTCAAGGACACGGTGCGCAGCGAGGAGAAGAAGCGGGTGCTGGAACTGGTCCATGAGGGCTTTATCCACGACATGGCGCTGACCGATATCGAGCTGCATAACGAGCCGATCACCGTCGATGTCATCGAAGACGCCCTGGCCCGCGGCGACATTCCGGTCATCCTGGTCAGCACCTGGCAGCTCAATCGCAGCCGGGTCCCTCACTGGGTGACCGTCTGTGCCATGGACAACCAGTTCGTCTACCTGCACGACCCGGAAGTGGATGTGGCCGAAGGCGAGACCATCGCCGACAAGCAATACCTGCCGGTGGACCGGGCCGTGTTCGAGAAGATGGCCAGCTACGGTCATCGGCAGCGTTTGCAGGCTGTCGTGATTATCGGGCCGAAACGGACCCCCGACGTTTCAGATTAAGCCCCGGACCGCTTCAGGCGGTCCGGATCGACGCTTCCTTGAGCGACGCGATGTCGTCACGCAGCCGCGCTGCCCGCTCGAAATCCAGGTCGGCGGCGGCCTTGTACATCTCGTCTTCCAGCTTGGTGATCTCCTTGAGCAGTTCTTCCGGCGACTTGCCGTGGGCCACCACGCGGTACTCTTCCGCTTCCTCGGCGGCTTTCTGTCCCGGACGCTCGCTTCCGCGTCGACGTCCCGGTGCCCCGTTATGGGCCCCTTCCATGATGTCGGAGATGTTCTTCTTCAGACCCTGCGGCGTGATCCCATGGGCTTCGTTGTGCGCCTGCTGTTTCTCGCGACGGCGACCGGTTTCATCGATCGCCCGCTGCATTGACCCGGTGATCTTGTCGCCGTAGAGAATCGCCTTGCCGTGGACGTTCCGCGCCGCCCGGCCGATGGTCTGGATCAGTGAGCGTTCGGACCGCAGGAAGCCTTCCTTGTCCGAATCCAAAATCGCGACCAGAGACACTTCCGGCATGTCCAGGCCTTCCCGTAACAGGTTGATCCCCACCAGCACGTCGAACTCGCCCCGGCGCAGGTCACGGATGATCTCCACCCGCTCCACGGTATCGATGTCGGAATGCAGGTAACGCACGCGGATGTCGTGCTCCTGCAGGAAGTCCGTCAGGTCCTCGGCCATGCGCTTGGTGAGCGTGGTGACCAGGACCCGCTCATCAGCCCCGACCCGCTTGCGGATTTCCGACAGCAGATCGTCTACCTGGGTCGACGCCGGCCGCACTTCGATTTCCGGATCCAGCAGACCGGTCGGCCGCACCACCTGCTCGACCACCTGGCCGGCATGATTGGCCTCGTAGTCGGCGGGCGTAGCCGAGACGAAGATCATCTGGGGCGCAATCCGCTCCCATTCGTCGAACCGCATGGGCCGGTTATCCAGGGCCGACGGCAGGCGGAAGCCGTATTCCACCAGGGTTTCCTTGCGTGAGCGGTCCCCTTTGTACATAGCGCCGATCTGGGGAATGGTCACGTGGGATTCGTCCACCACCAGCAGCGCGTTGGGCGGCAGGTAATCGAACAGGGTTGGTGGCGCCTCGCCGGGCTGGCGTCCGGACAGATAGCGGGAGTAGTTCTCGATGCCGTTGCAGTAGCCCAGCTCCAACATCATCTCAATGTCGTAGCGGGTCCGCTCCTCCAGACGCTGGGCCTCCAGCAGCTTATTGTTGTCACGCAGTTGCTTGAGCCGTTGATCCAGCTCCACCTTGATGTTCTCGACCGCGTCCAGCACCACCTGACGCGGCGTGACGTAGTGACTCTTGGGATAGATGGTCACCCGAGGCACCCGACGCAGCATTTCACCGGTCAGCGGATCGAAGTAGCTCAGGTTTTCCACCTCGTCGTCGAACAGCTCGATGCGGATGGCTTCCTTCTCGGATTCCGCCGGGAACACATCGATCACGTCACCGCGCACCCGGTAGTTGGCTCGATGGAATTCCACGTCGTTGCGCGTGTACTGCAACTCGGCCAGGCGGCGCAGGATAAACCGCTGGTCGATCGGATCGCCCCGATCCAGGTGCAGCATCATCTTCAGATAGGACTGGGGATCGCCCAGACCGTAGATCGAGGACACGGTGGCCACAATGATGGCGTCATCCCGCTCCAGCAGGGCCTTGGTCGCCGACAGTCGCATCTGCTCGATGTGCTCGTTGATGGACGCGTCCTTCTCGATGAAGGTGTCCGACGAGGGCACGTAGGCTTCCGGCTGATAATAGTCGTAGTAGGAGACGAAATACTCGACGGCGTTCTCCGGGAAGAACTCCTTGAACTCCCCGTATAGCTGTGCCGCCAGCGTCTTGTTATGGGCCATGACGATGGTCGGCCGCTGGATGCGCTCCACCACGTTGGCGATGGTGAACGTCTTGCCCGACCCCGTCACCCCCAGGAGGGTCTGGTGGGCCAGGCCGGATTCAATCCCGTCGACCAGACCCTCAATGGCTGTGGGCTGATCGCCTGCAGGCTGGTAAGCCGATTGAACCTTGAACATGTGGCGTCTGTGCCCCCTTTACAGTCGGTCGCAGTGTGCGATGATTTTCAGGTAGCCGACACTGCAGAGTCTGTGTGCCAGCTTATACTGATGAAACCTTCATGGTAACATCACAGCGTTTTGCATTTTTTCCGGCTTCCCCGGCCATCGATGCCGATTTGCCTCGGCCCGACTTCCGGGCGGCCACTCATGACGCATCTTAAGGAGCGCTAGTTTGGACCTTCAACTCTCGAGCCGTGTACAAGCGATCAAGCCCTCACCGACCCTGGCCGTCACCAATAAGGCCGCGGAACTGCGTGCGGCGGGCCAGGATATTATCGGCCTCGGCGCCGGTGAGCCTGACTTCGATACGCCAGAACACATCAAGGCCGCTGCCATTGAAGCCATCAAGGGCGGTCAGACCAAGTACACCGCAGTCGACGGTACGCCGGGTCTGAAAAAGGCGATTATCGAGAAGTTCAAGCGCGATAACGGTCTTGAGTACGAAGCCAACCAGATACTGGTATCAAGTGGTGGCAAACAGAGTTTCTTCAACCTCGCCCTGGCCACACTGAACCCGGGAGACGAAGCGATTATCCCGGCGCCCTACTGGGTCTCCTACCCGGATATGGTACTGGTGGCCGAGGGCAAGCCGGTCATTCTGGAAACCTCTGCCGAGAGCCGCTTCAAGATTACCGCCCCACAGCTGGAAGAGGCCATCACGGACAAGACTCGCCTGTTTGTGCTGAACAGCCCGTCCAACCCGAGTGGCATGGCCTACAGCCTGGATGAGCTGAAGGCGATTGGCGAGGTCCTGAAAAAGCATCCTCAGGTGATGATCGCAACCGACGACATGTACGAACCGATCCTGTGGACCGGTCAGCCATTCTGCAACATCCTGAACGCCACCCCGGAACTGTACGATCGCACGTTCGTCCTGAACGGCGTCTCCAAGGCCTACTCCATGACCGGCTGGCGCATCGGCTATGCCGCCGGTCCGGCCAAGATCATCGGCTCCATGAAGAAAATCCAGTCCCAGAGCACGTCCAACCCCTGCTCCATTTCCCAGGCTGCCGCCCAGGCCGCACTGGAAGGTCCGCAGGAATGCGTGGGCGAAATGGTCAAAGCCTTCAAGGAACGCCACGACTATCTGGTTGATGCGCTGAACGGCATCAACGGCGTTGAGTGCCTGAAAGGCGACGGCACTTTCTATGTGTTCCCGAGCTTCCAGGGCGCCATCGACGCTCGTGACGACGTATCGACCGACGTGGAGCTGGCCGAAGTGCTGCTCAAGGAAGCCGGCGTGGCGCTGGTTCCTGGCTCCGCCTTCGGAGCACCGGGCCATATGCGACTGAGCTTCGCCACGAGCATGGAAAACCTGCAGAAGGCGGTCGAGCGCCTGAAAAAAGTGCTGGGCTAGGCCGGTTCCATCAACCCCGTGAGAAAACATAAAAGGTTTATTGATTAGGGGGTTGACGGTGATGGGGCGCCACCGTAATATACGCGCCTCGTCACTGACGACGTTCCCCGATAGCTCAGTTGGTAGAGCAACGGACTGTTAATCCGTTTGTCGCTGGTTCGAGCCCAGCTCGGGGAGCCACTATTTCGAAAAGCCGCTGATCCCAGCGGCTTTTTTTGTGCGCAAAATTCACAGCCCGCCCCTAAAAGCCACCAACAAAAACGCCCCGGATCACTCCGAGGCGCTTGAATGGCGGCTACCGGCTTGAACCCTACTCTTCGGCCAGCCGAATCTCTGCCTGAATCTCCTCCAGGGCCGCCAGCGGGTCGCCGGCCTGGGTAATCGGCCGACCGATCACCAGATAATCACTGCCAGCGCGCAATGCATCGGAAGGGGTCATGATCCGCTTCTGGTCGCCCTGGGCGGCAAACGTCGGTCGGATGCCCGGGGTAATCAGGCGGAAACGCTCACCCTGCTCAGAGCGAAGCACAGAAGCCTCCTGAGCGGAGCACACAACGCCATCCAGACCCGCGTTATAGGTCATGGCTGCCAGGCGCGACACGTGCGCCTCCGGCGACTCGGCGATACCCAGACCTTTCAGGTCATCGGCGGTCATGCTGGTCAGCACCGTGACCGCAATCAGCAACGGGCGATCGGCCCCATAGCTTTCCAGTCGCTCACGACAGGCGGCCATCATGGTTTCACCTCCGGAAGCGTGCACGTTCACCATCCACACACCAAGATCGGCCGCCGCCGCCACGGCAGCGGACGTGGTATTGGGGATATCGTGGAACTTGAGGTCTAAAAACACCTCGAAGCCGCGATTATGCAACTCCTTAACCAGGGCCGGCCCGAAACGGGTGAACATTTCCTTGCCCACTTTGAGGCGGCACAGCGCGGGGTCCAGCGAATCCACCAGGGACAGCGCCTCTGACTGGTCGGCAAAATCAAGCGCTACGACAATCCGCGGCCCCAATTCAGTTTTACGATCCTGCATACATGCGCCTCATAAATTCATACGGCAGACGATCGGTCAACCACCCCGGATCGCCCGCATATTCAAACGTTATTCCGCTTCCACACCCTGGATGGGCTGGACTTTTTCCCACCGTTTGCAGCTGGGACAAAGCCAATGCAGCTGGCGCCCCTCAAAACCACAGTTAATACAGCGGTAAATCGGCCGATTGGATAACAGCATCTGCCCCATCCGGCTGACCAGGCGGCCCTCGTCGGTGGTCATCCCCTTCTCATAGCCCGCCATTTCCACCAGGCGCAGCAACCCCTTGAGACTCGGTCGGATTTCCAGCTCCTCGCGCAACAGGTTGATGGCAGCCAGCCGGCCATTACTGCGCTCGACCGACTCCACCAGCGCCAGCAGCAAACTGGTGCTCGGCCAGCTTTCGTACAGCTTGCGCAGTCGACGCCCGAGACGGGCCACATCCCCTTTCTCCCGGGCTTGCTTCATCAGGCGGTCGATGGCTTCCGGCCCGAAAGACGGATTCTGGTCGAACACCCGGAACAGGGACTGGCTGACTTCCGACAAATTTCCCTGGCGACGGTGAATATCGGCTTGCAGGAAGCTGGCCCGCACACAGGTCTTATCCTGCTCAAGCGCATCCTTGACCAGCTTCTGGGCGCCCCAGCGGTCATCCTGGCGCAGGGCATCCTCCGCCAGTTCGCAGGTCAGGTAGGCCAGCCGTTTTTTCAATTCGTCTTCCGGATAGCCAACCGTCAGCGTGCTGGCCACTTGCCTGGCCTTATCCCACTCGCGCTCCTGCTGATAGAGCTCAATCAGCTGGTCCGCGGCCTGACGGCTATAGTCCCGACTGCCCAGCAACTGGTGAAACAGGGACTCCGCCCGATCCAGCAGACCGGCGGTCATGTAGTCCATGGCAAGTTCGTAGGTGACCTGGGGCGAATAACGGGTGGGCAGTTCGGGCCGGGCGAGGAGGTTCTGGTGGATGACGATCGCTCGTTCGGTTTCGCCCTTCAGGCGGAAATGCGCCCCTACAGACAGATGCAGACTGACCGTCTCGCGATTGACCGCCAGTGACTGGACGAAGTTCTCGATGGCTTCATCGGAATAATTGGTGAACAGGAACTGCAGGCGATCCCGGACCGCTTCCTCATCGTCCATCCGCGGTCCGCCGGCGCCGTCATGACGACCCCAACGCCCCATGAACCAGCCTGCCGCAACGGCAACAACGAGGAGCAGCCAATGAAGCACTGTGTCCATCAGGGGTTCCGACCGGCTTCCAACCTGGCTTTCTCAAGCTGCTTTTCGGTCTGCGCCAGCTTCTTTTGCAAATGCCGTTTACTGACGGACGTGCGGATCATGGCCAGGGAGGTCAACAACATGCCAATGATGCCGCCGGCCACAAAGGCCAGGATCAGCCAAAAAGCGATCCCGTAGGCGGCGGTTTCGAAAAACAGAAAGTTGAGTGAAACTGAAACCTGATTATTCAGGGAAAAGACTAAGGCAGCCAGGATCAGAAAGATCACGACAAGGCCAATAATAACCTTTTGCAGCCAGGCCATAGATAACGGCTCCCGAATGGTTAGCGTCCGTTGCGGTGGGGCTGATCATGGTAGCACAGGAAATCCCCGGAATGCCCGGAATACGCGCAGGCGCGCCCTGTCGCGCTGCGCTCGATCACCTATGACAGAACCCGCCTCAGTAACCGCTTTTCATGCTGTCGTTGACTTGTTCGCGCAATTCCTTGCCTGGCTTGAAATGCGGAACATGCTTGGCAGGAAGTTTTACCGCTTCGCCGGTTTTGGGATTACGTCCGGTTCGTGCTGCCCGATGATGGAGAGAAAAGCTACCGAAACCCCGAATCTCAATACGCTGCCCTTCGGCCAGCGACTGGGACATGTGCTCGATGATGGTTTTGACAGCAAGCTCGACATCTTTCACGGACAGTTGTGTCTGTTTGGAAGCGATCAGCTCAACCAGTTCAGACTTTGTCATGCGATCATTCCTTCTGATTCTTATCGCGAAATCAGCCCCTGAGAAAGCACTGACTTGTTCCTCGGTGGCGCGCCAAGCCCCTGCAAGCTGGCTCGTGGTCATGACACACCTCTCCCGGATCCATCGGCTGGCAGCAAAACGAACAACCCAGAGTCCGTATCAGCCCATCTAAATACCGGCGTGATCCAAAGAGATTCCCTAACTTCGGGGACTTACCGGAAACCTTCAGCCATCCCCCTTGCCAGTAGTTTAGCTAAACCCAAAAAAAAGACAAAAAAAACGGGCTGTTACAGCCCGTTTTTTTACATTTCAGCAAATCTGCCAATTATTCCTTGTTGGCATTCTGCTGCTGCATCTGCTCTTTGATCAGGTCACCGATGGTGGTGGCGCCCGAGGTTTCAGCAGACTTCTCGCGAACGCTCTGCAGCGCAGCCTTGTCGTCTTCAACGTCCTTGGACTTCACGGACAGGTTGATGACGCGATTCTTACGATCGATGCTGATGATCTTGGCTTCCACTTCGTCGCCTTCGTTCAGCACGTTGCGCGCGTCTTCAACGCGGTCACGGCTGATTTCAGACGCCTTCAAGACAGCCTCAACTTCGTCGTTCAGCGCAACCGTCGCAGACTTCGCGTCAATGGCAGTCACGGTGCCCTTGACGATGGAGCCCTTGTCGTTCAGCTGAACGAACTCGGCAAACGGATCGCTTTCCAGCTGCTTGATGCCCAGGGAGATACGCTCACGCTCCGGATCAACAGACAGGATGACGGTTTCAACTTCGTCGCCCTTCTTGTACTGACGAACCGCTTCTTCACCCGGCTCGTTCCAGCTGATGTCGGACAGGTGAACCAGACCGTCGATGCCGCCGTCCAGACCAATGAAGATACCGAAGTCGGTGATCGACTTGATCTTGCCAGTGATGCGGTCGCCCTTGTTGAAGTTGCTGGAGAAGTCTTCCCACGGGTTGGACATGCACTGCTTGATGCCCAGGGAGATACGACGACGCTCTTCGTCGATATCCAGAATCATCACTTCAACTTCGTCACCGACCTGAACGACCTTGGACGGATGGATGTTCTTGTTGGTCCAGTCCATTTCGGACACGTGAACCAGACCTTCAACACCTTCTTCCAGCTCCGCGAAGCAGCCGTAATCGGTCAGGTTGGTCACGCGTGCGTTGACCTTGGAACCTTCCGGATAACGACCCTTGATGTCGACCCAGGGATCTTCGCCCAGTTGCTTCAGACCCAGGGAAACGCGGTTACGCTCGCGGTCGAACTTCAGGACCTTGACGTTGATCTCGTCGCCCACATTCACAATTTCGCTCGGATGCTTGATGCGCTTCCAGGCCATATCGGTGATGTGCAGCAGACCGTCAACACCGCCCAGATCCACGAACGCGCCGTAGTCGGTCAGGTTCTTGACGATACCCTTGATTTCCAGACCTTCGGTCAGGGTTTCCAGCAGCGCTTCACGCTCGGCACTGTTTTCAGCTTCCAGAACCGCACGACGGGAAACAACCACGTTGTTGCGCTTCTGGTCCAGCTTGATCACCTTGAACTCGAGCTCTTTGTTCTCCAGGTGCGCAGTATCGCGGACCGGACGAACGTCAACCAGGGAGCCCGGCAGGAAGGCACGGATGCCGCTCAGGTCGACTGTGAAGCCGCCTTTGACCTTGCCGTTGATCACACCTTTAACAACTTCTTCAGCCTCAAAGCTCTTCTCGAGAACTTTCCAGGCCTCAGCACGTTTGGCCTTCTCGCGAGACAGACGGGTTGCACCGAAGCCGTCTTCTACCGCGTCGAGAGCCACATCGACAACGTCACCAATCTGGATTTCCAGCTCGCCCTTGTCATTCAGGAACTGGCTGGCAGGAATCGCGCCTTCCGACTTCAGGCCTGCGTTAACAGTGACCCAGTCGTTGTCGATATCAACCACGGTTCCCTGGACAATGGAACCCGGTTGCATGTCAATTTCTTTCAGGCTTTCTTCAAAAAGATCCGCAAAGCTCTCGCTCATTATGTGTCCTATGTGATCAACGCAAGTGTTCTCCGTGCTACCAGCAACACGGTCTGTTCAAATTTGCTAAAAACCTGCCAAAGGCTGGCGTACTACACAGATTTCCAGCTTCCAACGACAAAAGGGTGCGGTCAGGCCTGGCCTGCTACAGCCATTACCTTCCCCAGCACCTCTTCTATGCTTAATCCCGTCGAGTCAATGACTTGCGCATCATCGGCGGGTCTAAGCGGAGCACTCGCCCGGTTCATATCCCGGTCGTCACGTGCCCGTATCTCGTCTAAAAGGGCGTCAATACTAACATCGACACCCGCATCCAGCAACTGTTGATAGCGTCTCCGGGCCCGTTCCTCGGCGCTTGCCGTGAGGAAAATCTTGACCGGCGCATCCGGAAAAACCACCGTTCCCATGTCGCGGCCATCGGCCACCAGTCCGGGCGGCTGGCAGAAATCACGCTGGCGCTGCAGAAGCGCATCCCGCACCGGCTGAATCACCGCCACCTTCGACGCATTGTCGCCACAGGTCTCGGTGCGGATTTCAGCGGTCACGTCCTGACCATCGAGCAGCACGCGGGCGGGCTCGCCCGGCGGTGTCGGCTGAAATGCCACGTCGAGCGATCCGGCAACCCGGACCAACCCATCAACATCGTCATAGGCAACACCCTGACGCTGCGCCGCCAACGCTGTCAAGCGGTACAGCGCACCGCTGTCGAGCAGGTGATACCCCAACCGACGCGCCAGCATTTGCGTGACGGTCCCTTTGCCGGAGCCACTGGGACCGTCGATGGCAATGACCGGAACATCCGTCATGAACCACTCTCCTCGACACTCAGCTGGATACCCACGGATGCCGCCAGCTCGCGGAAATTCGGAAAAGACGTGGCGACGTTGGCGCAATCGGTGATGGTGATTTCACCCTCGGCCCGTAGCGAAGCAACCGAGAAAGCCATCGCAATCCGGTGATCGCCGTGACTGTTCACGGTGCCTGAAGCCATAGTCTGACCGCCGTCAATGACAATACCGTCTTCAGTTACGGTGGTTTGCACACCCAACTGGGCCAAGCCATCGGCCATCACCTGGATACGGTCACTTTCCTTGACCCGAAGCTCTTCAGCACCGGTGAGCACGGTCTGCCCTTCCGCGCAAACCGCCGCAATAAACAGGACCGGGAATTCATCGATGGCCAGCGGCACCTGATCTTCCGGAATGGCGATGCCCTTGAGCGGCGCATGACGGACTCGCAGGTCGGCGACAGGCTCGCCACCGACTTCGCGCTCGTTCTCGACCGTAATATCCGCGCCCATCTGACGCAGGATATTCAGCACACCCACACGGGTCGGGTTAATGCCCACGTGACGCAGCGTCAGGTCTGCACCCGGCGTGATGGACGCCGCCACCAGAAAGAAGGCCGCCGACGAAATGTCCGCCGGCACGTCAATATGACCGCCGGTCAGCTTGCCACCACTGCTGACCCGGGCAGTCGCCCCATCGCGGGAAACCGGGTAACCGAAGCCCTGCAGCATACGCTCGGTGTGGTCACGGGTGGGCGCCGGCTCGGTAACGGCCGTCTCCCCTTCCGCGTACAGGCCGGCCAGCAGCAGACAGGATTTTACCTGAGCGCTGGCCATCGGCATGGTGTACTGGATACCTCTCAAAGTCTGACCACCGCGAATCTTCAGCGGTGGGCGCCCGCCTTCTGCGGTCTCGATCACCGCCCCCATCTCGCGCAGCGGATCCGCCACACGGCCCATCGGGCGCTTGGACAGGCTTTCGTCTCCGGTCAGCTCGGTATCGAACGCCTGGCCCGCTAGCAGGCCGGCAAACAACCGCATCGCGGTTCCGGAGTTACCCAGGTACAGCGGTCCCCGCGGCGCCTGCAGGCCATGCAGACCCACGCCATGAATGCGGACGTGGCCGTTGTCCGGCCCTTCGATGGTGACGCCCATATCGCGAAACGCCTGCAGCGTCGCCAGACTGTCTTCCCCTTCCAGGAAGCCATCCACTTCCGTCACGCCATCGGCCAACGCGCCCAGCATGATGGAGCGGTGCGACATGGATTTGTCACCGGGAACCCGGATATCGCCCTGGACGCTGCCGCCGGGCTGGAGTTTGAACGTTACCTGTTTCTGACACATGGTTGTCACGTAAGCCTGTCCTGAGAGCATTTTGGAAAAATGATCGCGCGCCGCCTTGGCGCGACTGAATACCTGAAGCAGTTTCCGGCCGTCCCCGGTATCGATGGCCTCACGCAGCCCCGCCAGGTCCGCGGTAAAGTGGTCGATGACGTTGAGCACCGCTTCCCGATTGGAGAGGAAGATATCGTGCCACATGATCGGATCACTGGAGGCAATCCGGGTAAAGTCACGGAACCCCCCCGCCGCGTAACGGAAAATATCGAGATTATCGCTTTCGCCGGCCAGCGTATCGACCAGGGAGAACGCAATCAGGTGCGGCAGATGACTGGTGGCAGCCAGCACCTCGTCATGACGCGCCACCGGCATCGTCAGTACGGTGGCCCCGCAGCCGGCCCACAGGTCGCCCAGGCGCTTGAGCCCGGCCGTGTCGCTGTGCTCCGACGGCGTCAGGATGACCTTGTGGTTCTCGAACAGATCCGCCGTGGCGGCGGTAATACCGCTCTTTTCCGAACCGGCAATGGGATGACCGGGAATCACCCACTCTGGCCAGCGCCCGAATACCGACTCGACGGCCTGAACAAAGCTGGTCTTGGTGCTGCCGACATCCGTGAGCAACACGCCCTCCGACAGATGCGGGCGAATCTCGGCCAGCACACGCTCCATCGCCCGGACCGGCACGGCCATGACCACCAGATCGGCGCCCTGCACCGCCTCGGCGGCAGACGGCGCCCATTCGTCGATCACCCCCAGCTCGACGCCTGTCCTGAGGTCATCGAGACGCTGATCGGCACCGACCACCCGGGCGGCTAGCCCTTTTTCGCGCACGGCACGGGCCAGGGAGCCTCCAATGAGCCCCAGCCCGATAACCGCCATGCGCTGGAATAACGGGGCCCGTCCAGCGCCCGATGATTCCGGTCTAGCCATTCAGTGACTCCAACACCGTTTGCAGGGCTTCCAGACAACGCGCGTTCTCCTCCGGCAGGCCCACGGAGACGCGCAGGTGTTGCGCCATCCCATAACCGGCCATCGGGCGCACGATGACACCCTGCTTCAGCAGACCTTCAAAGACGGTCTGGCCGTCCTGCCCAACGTCCACGGCGATGAAATTGCCGCTGGAGGGAATATAGTCCAGCCCCAGTGTCTCAAATCCTGCCGCCAGTTGCTTCAGGCCGTCCCGATTGACCTGACGGGAGCGCTGCAGGTATTCCTCATCATCCAGTACGGCCGTTGCGGCGGCCAGCGCCACCGTGTCCACGTTGAACGGCTGTCGAACCCGGTTCAGCACGTCGGCGATATCCGCGGAGGACACCCCATAGCCAACCCGAAGCGCAGCCAATCCCCAAGCCTTGGAGAACGTCCGGGCTACGATCAGATTGGGGTAGTCGGCCAACAGGGACACGCCGTCCGGGAATTCATCGCCCTCGAAATACTCGCAGTACGCCTCGTCCAGAACCACGATCACGTTTTCCGAAACCCTGTCCAGGAATCGCACCAGCGTGTCGCGTCCGACCGCCGTACCGGTCGGATTATTGGGATTGGCTACAAAGACGATGCGAGTCCGCTCGTTGATGGCGTCGGCCATGGCATCCAGGTCGTGCCCCCAACCCCTGGCCGGGACGGAGACGCCTTTGGCACCGACCGCCTGGGTGGAGATCGGATAGACCGCAAAGGCATACTGGGAAAAGACCACTTCCGAATGGCTGTCCGCGAATGCCCGGATGACGAGCTCCAGCACGTCGTTGGAGCCGTTGCCCAGCGTCAGTTGTTCCGGCGCCACATCCAGGCGGCTGGACAGCTTCTGTTTCAGGTTAAAGCCATTGCCGTCGGGATACAGGCACATGTCATCCAGCGCGGCACGGGCGGCGGCCAACGCCCTGGGGCTTGGCCCCAGCGGATTCTCGTTGCTGGCCAGCTTGATGATCTGGTCTGGCTTCAGGCCCAGTTCACGCGCCACTTCGTCGATGGGCTTGCCCGGTTGATAGGGCTGCAGGGCCCGGACACCGGGAACCGCCAGGGCTTTGAAATCAATCGACATGGATACTCCTGCCAGGCTTCAGTTCGTGGAGCGGGCGGGACGGGGCGCCCGCCCTCTTCTCGCAATGCGGGGATCAGAGCACGCCGATGGGATAGGAGCCCAGGCGCTTCAGTTCGACGGCCTCATTTTCGATTTCACCAAGCACGGTCTGGACCTGCGGATCGTCCACATGAGCCTCGAAATCAATGTAGAAGACGTACGCCCAGGTCCCGCTCGGCGACGGCCGGGTTTCCAGGCGGGTCAGGCTCAGGCCGTGACGATGGAACGGTTCCAGCAGCTCATAGAGCGCGCCCGGTTTATTACGCATGGAGACCAGGATGGACGACTTGTCGTGACCGCTGGGCCCGACTTCCTCACGCCCGATAATCAGGAAGCGCGTCGTGTTGTCCGGACGATCCTCAATCGTGGCCGCCAGTTTACGCAGGCCGTACAGCTCGGCTGCCATATCGCCGGCGATCGCCGCCGCCCCCGGCTCGCTCGCAGCCCGTCGGGCCGCCTCGGCGTTACTGCTCACCGCCACGCGTTCAACGCCATGCCAGTGGGCATCGAGCCATTGACGGCACTGGGCGAACGACTGCTGGTGGGAATAAATGCGGGTAATCGCCTGGTCATCGGTGCCTTCCGCCGCCAGCAAGTGGTGGTGGATGCGCAACTGGACCTCCCCGCAGATCTTGAGCGGCGAGCCGATGAACATATCCAGGGTGTGATTGATCATGCCCTCGGTGGAGTTCTCCACCGGCACCACGCCGTAATGGGCCGCGCCGGACTCAACTTCCCGGAACACGTCATCGATGGCCGGCAGCGGCACGCTGATCACCGAGTGCCCGAAATGCTTGAGCGCAGCCGCCTGCGTAAAGGTGCCTTCCGGGCCGAGGAACGCGATGTGCATCGGCTTTTCCAGGGCCAGGCAGGCCGACATGATTTCACGGAACAGACGCGCCATTTCCTCGCCGGACAGCGGCCCCGGATTCTCAGCCTTGATGCGCCTCAGGACCTGGGCTTCACGCTCCGGACGATAGAAAAACACATCTTCGTTGGGGCGCGATGCCATTTTGACGTGCGCCACTTCCTGGGCACACTGGGCCCGCGCACTGATCAGGTCCATGATCTGCTTGTCGAGGCTGTCGATCCGGTCGCGCAGCTCCGCCAGGCGGGTCTGTTCGTCGCTCATGGTCAGGCCCGCTCCTTCTCGAAGGTTTGCATGTAATCGATCAGCGCATCGATACCCTCTTCCGGCATGGCGTTGTAGATCGACGCGCGCATCCCACCCACGGTGCGATGGCCCTTGAGATTGAGCAGGTTGCGCTCTTCGGCGCCTTTCAGGAAGGCACTGTTCAGGCTGTCGTCCGCCAGGGTGAATGGCACGTTCATCCAGGACCGGAAGCGCGGCTCGATCGGATTGGCGTAGAAGCCGCTGGCGTCGATGTAGCCGTAGAGTTTGTCGGCCTTACGCTTGTTGATCTCACCCATGGCCTGCACGCCACCGCGCGCCTTGAGCCACTTGAACACGAGTCCCGCCAGGTACCAGGAATAGGTCGCCGGCGTGTTGTACATGGAATCGTTGTCGGCGATCACCCGGTAATCCAGCATGGTCGGCGTCTGCGCGCGGGCGTGACCCAGCAGATCCTTGCGAATGATCACCACCACCAGACCGGACGGCCCGATGTTCTTCTGGGCGCCGGCGTAGATCAGCCCGAAGCGGGAAATATCCAGCGGACGCGACAGCATGGTGGAGGACATGTCCGCCACCAGCGGCACCGACCCGCTGTCCGGAATGAAGTCGTACTCCAGGCCGCCAATGGTCTCGTTCGGCGTGTAGTGCAGGTAGGCCGCCTCGGGATTGGTCCGCCAGGCGGACTGATCCGGAATGGTGGTAAAACCGTCGGCTTCGCTTGAGGCGGCCACGTTCACATCAGCAAAGCGCTTGGCTTCGGCAATGGCCTTCTTGGACCAGATCCCGGTGTTGATGTAATCCGCCGACGTTTTGTCTCCGAGGAGGTTCAGCGGCACGGTCGCGAACTGACTGCTGGCCCCGCCCTGCATGAACAGGACCGCGTAGTCGTCGGAGATGCCCGCCAGTTCACGCAGGTCCTGCTCCGCCTCTTTGGCGATCGCCACAAACTCGTCGCTGCGATGACTCATTTCCATCACCGACATGCCCGTGCCGCGCCAATCCAGCATTTCCTCGCGGGCCTGTTGCAGCACCTCGGTCGGCAGGGTCGCCGGACCGGCACAGAAATTATACGCTCTGCTCATTACCGCCTGTTCTCTCCTCGTTGCTTGGGGAAGCGGACCTCTCAGTCCGCATCACCTCCGGTTTCCGGCGCATCGGTCGCTTCCGTACCGCCTTCACCGTCACCGTCGATCTCTTCGTCTTCGTCGTCGCTCTCCGCAATCCGCTGGACCGCGACCAGACGCTCGTCTTCCTGGGTCAGCCGGATCAGGCGCACGCCCTGAGTGTTCCGGCTCAGCAGGGAAACCTCTTCTGTGCTGGAGCGCACCAGTGTGCCTTTGTCGGAGATGAGCATCATCTCGTCACCTTCGAACACCTGGGTTGCCGCAACCAGATTACCGTTCCGGTCGGAGCACTGCATGGCGATAACCCCCTGGCTGCCGCGACTGTAGGCCGGGAACTCGTCCAGTTGGGTCCGTTTGCCGTAGCCGTTTTCACTGGCCGTCAGGATCATGCCGTTTTCTTCCGGAATGATCAGGGAGACCACCGTGTGACCTGCCGGCATCTTGATGCCCCGGACACCGCGTGCAGTCCGGCCCATGGCACGCACCTGCTCTTCCTGGAAGCGCACGGCCTTGCCGGCAGAGGAGAACAGCATGACTTCGGACTGACCGGCCGTGATCGCAGCACCAATCAGGGTATCGCCCTCATCCAGCGACAGGGCAATCAAACCACTGCTCCGCGGACGCGAGAAATTCGGCAGCGGCGTTTTCTTGACCACACCAGCCGACGTTGCCATCAGGACGTAATGGTCTTCCGGGTAGTCCCGCACCGGCAGGAAGGTGGTGATGCGCTCATCGTCGTCCAACGGCAGGATATTGACCATCGGTCGTCCACGTGCCGCACGGCTGGCCTGGGGAATTTCGAAAACCCGCAGCCAGTACACCTTACCCTTATTGGTAAAGCACAGGATGGTGTCGTGGGAGTTGGCGACCAGCAGCTTCTCGATGAAATCCTCTTCCTTCATGGCGGTCGAGGAACGGCCGCGGCCACCGCGACGCTGCGCCTGGTAGGCTTCCACCGGCTGGGTCTTGGCGTAGCCGTTGTGGGAAATGGTCACCACCAGGTCTTCTTCGTCGATCAGGTCCGCGATGGTCAGGTCGCGGCGGGAAGTGGTGATCTCGGTACGGCGTTCGTCACCGAAATCCCTGACCACGGCTTCCAGTTCTTCGCGGATGACCTCCATCAGACGCGCCGGCTCGCTCAGGATATGAATCAGCTCGGCGATCTTGTCGAGAATTTCCTTGTACTCGTTCTGCAGCTTCTCGGTCTCCAGACCGGTCAGGCGATGCAGACGCAGATCCAGGATTGCCTGGGCCTGCTCCGGTGACAGGTGATAGAGCCCGTCGCGCATGCCGAAGATTTCCGGCAGGTCGTCAGGGCGGCAGGCGTCCTGGCCGGCGCGTTCCAGCATGTCGGAAACCTGGCCCGGCTCCCAGCCTTTGGCGATCAGCTTCTCTTTCGCTTCCGCTGCGGACGGTGACTGCTTGATCAGCTCGATGACTTCATCGATGTTGGCCAGCGCGACTGTCAGACCTTCCAGGATATGGCCGCGTTCACGGGCCTTGCGCAGCTCGTAGATGGTCCGGCGGGTCACCACTTCGCGGCGGTGACGGACGAACGCGTCGAGGATTTCCTTCAGGTTGAGGATCTTCGGCTCGCCGTTGATCAGGGCGACCATATTGATGCCGAAGACGGTTTCCAGCTGGGTGTGGGCAAACAGGTTGTTGACCACGACTTCGGCGTTCTCGCCCCGACGCAGCTCGATGACGACGCGAATGCCTTCCTTATTCGACTCGTCACGCAGCTCGGAGATGCCTTCGATCCGCTTTTCCTTGACCAGCTCGGCGATCTTCTCGATCAGACGCGCCTTGTTCAGCTGATACGGCAGTTCGGTAATGATGATGGACTCGCGACCGGTCTTCTTGTCGACCTCGATCTCGTGGCGGGCGCGGATATAGATGCGCCCCCGGCCTGTGCGATAGGCCTCGATAATGCCGGCACGGCCGCTGATGATGCCCTCTGTCGGGAAGTCCGGACCGGGAATGTACTCCATCAGCTCATCGATGGTGATGTCCTGGTTGTCGATCAGCGCCAGACAGCCACTGACCACTTCGGTCAGGTTGTGCGGCGGGATGTTGGTCGCCATGCCCACGGCGATACCCGAGGAACCGTTAACCAGCAGGTTGGGTACGCGCGTCGGCAGGACATCCGGAATGTGCTCAGTGCCATCGTAGTTGGGGACGAAATCGACGGTTTCCTTGTCCAGGTCCGCCAGCAGCGAATGGGAGATTTTCTCCATGCGGATTTCGGTGTAACGCATGGCGGCCGCGTTATCACCGTCGATAGAGCCAAAGTTGCCCTGGCCATCCACCAGCGGGTAGCGCAGCGAAAAAGGCTGAGCCATCCGGACGATGGTGTCGTAAACCGCTGAGTCACCGTGCGGGTGGTATTTACCGATGACGTCACCTACCACACGGGCGGATTTCTTGTAGGCCTTGTTCCAGTCGTTACCCAGCTCCGACATCGCGAACAGGGTGCGACGGTGAACCGGCTTCAGGCCGTCCCGGACGTCCGGCAGAGCCCGCCCGACGATAACGCTCATGGCGTAGTCGAGGTAGGACTGTTTCAGCTCTTCTTCAATATTTACGGGCAGGATCTCTTTGGCTAATTCACCCATCGAGAAAGGTTCCTTTGCGTTTGCTGGAAGTCGTCACTGTATGGAATTGCGAACGGGTCATCCTCGGGCATCAGGTGCGCGGGGACGCGAAAGGCGTTCTGCAGGGGCGCCATACTCGACGCTGTCTTTGTCTCCCGGGATGAATCACCTCTTTCGCACGTGAGAGGCTTCCTCGGGCGCATTTATAAGCCGTCGATCATACCACAATCGGGGGCTCAGGGTGACAGGGAAATGACGTCTAAATGAAGCAGGAGGGGGAAATTTCCGGAGGTCGGACGACCTCCGGAGAGGACGCGGATCAGCTGAAGACGACGGTCTTGTTTTCGTGGGTGATGACCCGGTCTTCGATGTGGGCACGCAGTCCCCGGGCCAGCACGTTTTTCTCAACGTCCTTACCCAGGCGCACCATATCGTCGATGGTGTCGCTGTGGTTCACCCGGATCACGTCCTGCTCGATGATCGGCCCTTCGTCCAGGTCCTGGGTCACGTAGTGGCAGGTTGCCCCGATCAGCTTCACACCGCGGCTGTAGGCCTGGTGATAGGGGCGCGCACCGGCGAACGACGGCAGGAAGCTGTGGTGAATATTGATCACCTTACCCGCGTACTGCTCGCACACTTCCGGCGGCAGGATCTGCATGTAACGGGCGAGCACGATGACATCGGCCTGATAGCGGGCAAACAGCTCGCTGATCTCGGCAAACGCTTCCGGCTTGTTGTCTTTGGTCACCGGCACATGGTGATAGGGAATGTCGTGCCACTCGACCATCCGGCGCAGATCGTCGTGATTGGAGATGACCGCGGCAATTTCCGCATTGAGCTCCTTGCTGTGCCAGCGATGCAGCAGATCCGCCAGGCAATGGGATTCCTTCGAGCACATCAGCACCACTTTCTTGGGTGATGCGGAATCGGCGATGTGCCAGGTCATGTCGAACTCCCGGGCGATCGGCTCGAACGCCGCGCGGAACTGGTCAAGACCGAACGGAATGGAACTGGCCTTGATCTCGTGCCGCATAAAGAACCAGCCGGCCTGATTGTCGGCGTGGTGGCTGGCTTCGGTGATCCAGCCGTTGTAGGTAGTCAGGAAGTTACTGACCTTGGCCACGATGCCGACCCGGTCAGGACAGGAAATCACCAGACGATATGTATGTTCCATGCGTTATCACAGCCATGCGGAAGGACGGTGCTCGCGAGCGTTGCAGCACGGCCCCTCGTTCGAAATCAGGTCCGGAGGCACAGGCCTCCAACGAAACGCTGCATGATAACGGATTGTCCGGGCCGGCGTAAGCCACCGGCCCGACGGGGAATACCGAGACGGCTAAGCGTGTGTCAACTCATCGGTCCGGGCCGCCATGATGAAATCATTGCGGTGCAGCCCGCCAATCTTGTGGGTCCACCAGTACACGGTCACCTTGCCGTACTCCGTAAGCAGGGCCGGGTGATGACCTTCCGACTCGGCCAACTCCCCGACTTTGTTGGTAAAGGCCAGGGCCTGGGCGAAATCCTTGAACCGGAACACCCGCTCCAGCCGGCGTTCGCCCTCCATCTTCACGACAAACCAGTCCGGCAAATGGCCACTGAGGGTATTGATCTCCTGCTCGGTCACCTCGGGCGCATCGGCGCGGCAGGCTTCGCAGGATTCAGATTTCAGATCTGACATAGCGTCCTCCTTGGTTTGCGAATGTTTCTCAGCATCCTGTTCACACACTGCGCCCGGCTGGCAACCGGGTCAACCCTTTGCAAATCCGTCAGCGCCCAATATACTGTATAAATAAACAGTATCGTGACGAGCAACGCAATGAGTGACCTTCTCGACAAATTGATCGACAACGCTCAGGTCTGGCAAGCCAGCCGCCAGAGACAGGCCGTCCGCCCGGGCGCCGAAAGCACCGGCTACGCCGCCCTGGATGCCTATCTCCCCGGCGGCGGCTGGCCGCGGGGCGCGATGATCGAATGCCTGACCGATGCCCCCGGCATCGGCGAGCTGCGCCTCATGCTGCCGGCCCTGCAGCGAATGACCCGGGCCGGCCAGACCGTTTTCTGGATTGATGCCCCCCACATACCCTATGCGCCGGCCCTGGCCCGGGCCGATGTGGACATCCGCCAACTCATCACGATTCAGACACAGAGCCGCGAGGACCAACTCTGGACCCTCGAGAACTGCCTGCGCTCCCCCGGCACGGGGCTCGCCATGGTCTGGCTGGACAGCGCCAGGCGCAGCGACATCCGCCGCATCCAGCTGGCCGCCGAAGCCGGTAACAGCCTCTGCATCCTGTTCCGCCACAGCCGTCACGCCGACCAGCAGTCACCGGCGGCCCTGCGACTGCAACTCACCCCCGGCGAGAATGACGGCCAGCTCTGCCCGGATATCCTCAAGCGCCGCGGGGGCTGGCCCGTCAGCGACCTGCAACTGGCCATACCACCCGTCGTGACGCAGCGCCCGGAGCCGGCCGGTAACGTGATCCAGGGCCCCTGGTCACAGGCGCGCTGAGGCGATCCATGCTGTGGCTTTACCTGCACTTCCCCTATCTGCTGCTGGAGCACTTCCAGCAGAGCGAGACCGCGTCCCGCCCCATGGCGCTGATCGGCGGGCACCCGCCCCGGATCATCCAGCTCAACCCGGAAGCGGCCCGGGCCGGCGTGGCCGAAGGGCAAAGCCCCCAGACGGCGTCAGCTCTGGCCGACAACCTGCACCTGATTGCAGCCGATATGGAAGAGCAGACCGGTGTACTGGACCAGCAGGCCGTCTGGCTGTACCGGCATGCGGCCCGCATCATCCTGTACCCACCAGATGGCATCCTGGCCGAAGCAGGCAGCCTGCGACGACTGCATGGCGGCCTGCAAGGCCTCTGGAAAAAGCTTCGGGGCGAACTGGACCAGCGTCGCCTGACCGCCCATCTCGCCTGCGGCCCGACGCCCCGGGCGGCGCGCATCCTGGCCCGGGATCGTCGCGGTCACTGCACGGACGATACCCAGACCCTGCGCCAGTCCCTCGACGCACTTCCCATTGAAGCCGCCGACCTGGATGAAAAGACCACCGAGCGCCTGCAACGCATGGGCCTGCATACCCTGGGCCCCGTCCTGGCCCTGCCCGATCGCGAACTGGCCCGGCGCCTGGGACCGGAAACCGCCCTGCACCTGCAGCAGATCGAGGGCCGCGCCGCCGATCCCCAGACCGACTGGCAGCCGCCACCCTACTTCCACCGGCGCCTGGATTTCGCCGAAGACGTGGAACACAGCAGCGGCCTGCTCTTTCCGTTGCAGCGGGCATTGCAGGAGCTGGATGCCGAACTCTGCTGGCGCCAGCAACAGACCGATACCCTGCAACTGGAAATCCGCCACCGCCGGCGGCCGGTGACGCCCCTGCAGATCCGCTCGACGGCGCCGGAGCACCGGGCGAATGCGTTCCTGGAACTGGCACGCCTGAAACTGGATCGTCATCAGCTGGAAGCTCCGGCCACCGGCCTGTCCCTCAAGGTTCGCCGCTTCCTTGATCGACACACGCCCCGGGGCGACGACCTGTTCGGCGACACAGGCCAACATCAGGAAGAGGCCCGCCAGCACCTGCTCAGCCGGCTCCAGGCCCGACTCGGAGAAGAGGCCCTGCACAGCCTGGCCCTGAACCCCGATCATCGGCCGGAGCAGGCCTGGCGGGCCACACCGGTGTCCAGCGGCCGCTCTTCTCCGGCCCGGACGGCGCCACGTCGCCCGCTCTGGCTGTTACGCCAACCCCAGCCGCTCCGGGAAATGCCCTGCACCTGGCTGGCCGGCCCCGAACGCATCAGCGCCGGCTGGTGGGACGGGGAACGGGTCCAGCGGGACTACTACATTGCCCGGCTGCACAGCGGCCAGACCGGCTGGCTGTTCCGGGATGTGACCGGTGGCTGGTTTATTCACGGCTGGTTTGGATAAAGCCTTATGTCATACGCCGAACTGCACTGCCTGAGCAATTTCTCGTTCCTGCGGGGTGCCTCTCACCCCCAGGAGCTGGCCGAGGAAGCGGCCCGCCAGGGCTATCACGCTCTGGCCATCACCGACGAATGCTCCGTCGCCGGTATGCCCCGGGCCTATGCCGCCCTGAAGGACAGTCCGGTCAAACTGATCACCGGCAGTGAATTCCGCATTCAGTCTCCGGATCTGCAACTGGTCCTGCTGGCCCGCAGCCGCAAGGGCTATGGCCAACTCTGCCAGCTGATCACCACCGGTCGGCGCCGCGCCGAGAAAGGCCACTACACCCTGTTTGGCGAAGACCTGGAAACCCATGCCCTGGACGAATGCCTGGCCCTCTGGCAGACCGTTCCAACATCGGCAGCCACACAGGAAGAAACGGGCCAGTGGTTGAAAACCCGGTTCCCGGGGCGACTCTGGATCATGGCCGAACGCACCCTGGGCGACCAGGACGACGACAACCTGGCGCACTGGCGCCGGCTCGGCCAGCAACTGGGGCTCCCTATCGTGGCCACCGGCCATGTCCACATGCACCAGCGCAACCGCCAGCCCCTGCAGGACGTACTGACGGCCATCCGCCAGGGCTGCACGGTCGCCGAGGCCGGCCATCACCTGTTTGCCAACGGCGAGCGCTATCTGCGCCCGGTCGATACGCTACGCAAGCTGTTCCCCGCCGACTGGATCCACCAGAGCCTGGTGATTGCCGACCAGTGCGTTTTCTGTCCCAGTGAGCTGCGCTATCGCTATCCACCGGAAGTGGTCCCAGAAGGCCATACACCGGGCAGCTATCTGCGCGAACTGGTGGAAAACGGCATCCGCTGGCGCTTCCCGGACGGCATCCCGGCGGACAAACGCGCGCTGGTGGAGAAGGAACTCACATTGATCCGGGAGAAGGACTACGAGCCCTACTTCCTGACCATCCACGACATCGTCGAATTTGCCCGGCGCGAGAACATCCTGTGCCAGGGCCGCGGCTCCTCCGCCAACTCCATCGTCTGCTACTGCCTGGGCATCACCGAAGTCGACCCCGGCAAGGTGGAACTGCTGTTCGAGCGTTTCATTTCCGCCGACCGGGACGAACCACCGGATATCGACGTGGATTTCGAACACGAGCGGCGCGAGGAAGTCATCCAGTACATCTACCGGCGCTATGGCCGGGAACGGGCCGCCCTCGCCGCCACGGTGATCCGCTACCGCCACCGCAGCGCCATCCGGGATGTGGGCAAGGCCCTGGGCTTTGACCTGAACCTGCTGGAGCAGCTGATCGACAAGGTGGACTGGCGCGACAAGCAGCAGGACTGGCGCGAGCAGATGCTGGAGAAAGGCATTACCCGCAGCGAGCGGGCCGTCGGCCAGTTCATCAGCCTGGTGAACACGCTGTACGGCTTTCCCCGACACCTGTCCCAGCACGTGGGCGGCTTCGTGATCAGTGAAGGTCCGCTGGCCGAGCTGGTGCCGGTCGAGAATGCCAGCATGGCGGACCGCACCGTGATCCAGTGGGACAAGGAAGACCTGGAAAGCCTGAACCTGATGAAAGTGGACGTCCTGGCCCTGGGCATGCTGTCCGCTATCCGCAAGGCTTTCGAATGGATTGCCCTGAAAGAAGGACGGCCTTTCGGCATGCCGGACGTCATCCGGGAGGACAGCCGGGTCTACGACATGCTCTGTACCGGCGACAGCATCGGCGTTTTCCAGGTGGAATCCCGGGCCCAGATCAACATGCTGCCCCGGCTCAAACCGCAGCAGTATTACGACCTGGTGATCGAAGTGGCCATCGTGCGACCGGGGCCCATCCAGGGGGACATGGTCCACCCTTACCTGAAACGGCGGGACGGCAAGGAAGAGCCGGATTATGGCGGCGACCCGGAGATCGAAGCCGTCCTCAAACGCACCAAGGGTGTCCCGATCTTTCAGGAGCAGGCCATCAAGCTCGCCATGGTCGCGGCCGACTTTACCGGCAGCGAGGCCGACAAGCTGCGACGGGCCATGGCCGCCTGGAAATCCGACGGGGATCTCACGCCGTTCAGGGGCAAGTTGATCGATGGGATGCTCGCAAAAGGCCACAGCGAAGCCTTTGCCGAAAGAATCTACACGCAGCTCAGCGGCTTCGGCGGTTATGGTTTCCCGGAGTCTCACGCCGCCAGCTTTGCCCTGCTGGTCTACGTCTCGGCCTGGATCAAGCGCCACTACGCACCAGCCTTTTACTGCGCCCTGCTGAACAGCCAGCCCATGGGGTTCTATTCGCCGTCACAACTGGTGCAGGACGCCCGGCGCCATCACGTGGTCATCCACCCCATCGACGTCAATCACAGCCTCTGGGACCACACCCTGGAGAATCGATACGAAGAGTTGCGATTAGGGCTGCGGCTGGTCAAAGGGCTCAGCCAGGGCGGCGCGGAGCGGCTTGTCGCCGCCCGCCCGACAACCGGCTACAACTCGATCGAGCAGCTCCGCCAACGGGCGGCACTCGACAACCGGGATCTGGAATGCCTGGCCAGCGCGGGCGCCCTGCGCACGTTCAGCGACAACCGGCACCAGGCCCGCTGGGACATTCTGGACCACGATACCCCGGCGCCGATTTTTGCGCAGGAAGAACCCTCACAGTATGCCGTCCGCCGCTCCCGGGAAGATGAAGCTATCCGCATGCCCGTACCGTCCGAAGGCGAGGACATCCTGGAAGATTACGCCAGCCAGGGGTTGACCCTGCAACGCCACCCACTGGCGCTGCTTCGGGAGCAAGGCCAGCTGCGGCATTGCCAGACGTCTGAAAGCCTGAAGGCCTGCAGCAGCGGCCAACTGGTGCATGTTGCCGGGCTGGTGACCGGACGCCAGCGACCGGGGTCAGGCAAAGGCGTCACCTTCGTCACTCTGGAAGACGAAACCGGCAACACCAACGTGGTGGTCTGGCTGGCGACGGCTCGCCAGCAACGCCAGCCGCTGATCAAGTCGCGCCTGCTCCACGTCAAGGGCATCCTGGAGCGAGAGGGCGATATCGTGCATGTGATGGCGGGAAAGATGACCGATCTCAGCCATCTGCTGGGCTCGCTGAAGATTCGCTCAAGGGATTTCCGCTGAAGCGCGGCCCCGTCAGCCTGGGTTCATTCCACGGAAGGCCGGCCAGCGTGGATCCTCACGAAACGCTTCTGCCAGGAAATCCATGAGCACACGGATTCGGGCGACATGGCGCAGGTCGGCGTGGGTCAGCAGCCAGAGAGCACTCATGGGCGTGGTCGGCAGCTCAAGCAAGGGCTGCAGCTCAGGCCTCGCCTGATCCATCGGCAAGGCCGCCAGCCCCAATCCGGATTGGGCCAGACGCGCAATGGCATTCAACGTACTGCCGCGCATGACGATGCGTTTTTCCGGAATCTGACCGACGACCCAGCGATAGCCCGGAATGTGCATCAGGGCCGCTTCCGGACCGACCCATGGATAATCACCAGCCGCTTTAAGATTGGCAGGCCTCCCCCTCTCCTCAAGGAACTTCGGTGCTGCGAAGACCGCCCAGCCGATGTCCGTCAGCTTGCGTCCCACCAGATAATCCGGTGGACTCGACGTCGCTCGCAACGCAAGATCGGCTTCACGTCGATTGAGATCGAGATCGGTATTGGTCACCAGCACACTGACCCGGATCTCCGGGTATTGCTGGTGAAATCTCTCCAAATAATTCGGGAGGAATTCGTAGACCAGATTTTCCGGTGCCGTCAGACGCACCTCACCTCGCAACGTGACGTCCGCGCCACCGAGCAGCCGTTCCGCCCGAAAAACTTCGGCTTCCATAAACTCCGCATGAGACCGTAACGCCTCGCCCTCGACTGTCAGGCGATAACCGGTGCTCAAGCGCTCGAACAAACGGCAGTTGAGCTGCGACTCCAGTTGATTCAGCCGGCGATAGATCGTGCTGTGATTCACGCCCAACCGGTCCGCCGCAGCCGTTAGCGAACGGGTCCGGGCAACCATCAGAAAATCCGGTAAAAGCCCCCAATCCATAACACCCGCCCTCCCCTGAAGCGACGCCTCAAGTGTTTTGCATTATTGCAATACGACAATGCGAAATCTGCCATTCAATTTGCTAATACGCAATCTTAGAGTAGCTCCATCGAGGGCGGCTAAGCCGACCCTGAATCGCGTCAACGAGACAACGAGGGCACGGACATGAACGAGCAAACCCTGCAAAACTATGGCATCACCACCCTGAGGATCAGCCTGGGGATCGTCCTGATCACGCACAGCCTGTGGCTCAAACTGATCGTCTTCACCCTGCCCGGTACGGCTTCCTTCTTTGAGAGCATCGGGCTCCCCGGTTACGCGGCCTACGTCGTTTTCCTGGTCGAAGCCGTGGCCGGTATCGCCTTGGTGCTGGGAATAGAAAGCCGGTGGGCAGCGTTGATCGTCGTGCCTGTTTTGGCTGGCGCCACCTGGGCCCACTCGGCTAACGGCTGGCTATTCACCAATGAGGGCGGCGGCTGGGAATACCCGCTGCTCCTTACGGTAGCCGCTCTGGCGCAAACGCTACTTGGTGATGGTGCACTGACTTTGCGCCGATCCAGCAAACCGGGACGGGTCCATGCCACCCGAAACCGGGCATTCTCCTGAGCGTAACGGTCTATCACAGCCTGCCAAGGCCGAGAGAGTGCAGACAGCCTCAAAGCTGGCGTGCTCGTCATGACCTGAAGACCTATTGGCGACACCACTTTCAACCAAGCCGGCACGGTATGGCCAACCTAAAAAAGCCCCGCATTGGCGGGGCTTGTCTTTAATAGCCTGTCATTTCAGCCCAGCAGCTTGATCATCACCCCCGCCGCTACCGCCGAACCGATGACGCCGGCGACATTCGGCCCCATCGCATGCATCAGCAGGAAGTTGTGCGGATTCGCATCCAGGCCCACCTTGTTGGAGACCCGCGCCGCCATCGGCACTGCAGAGACACCGGCCGATCCGATCAACGGGTTGATCTGCTCCTTGGTGAACACATTCATCAGCTTGGCCATCAACACACCGCAGGCCGTACCGACGCAGAAAGCCGCCATCCCCAGCGCCAGGATGCCCAGGGTCTGCAGGTCCAGGAACTTGTCCGCACTGAGCTTGGAACCCACCGACAGGCCCAGGAAAATGGTGACCGTATTAATCAACGCATTCTGGGACGTATCGCTCAACCGCTCGACAACCCCGCACTCACGCATCAGGTTACCGAAGCAGAACATCCCCAACAGCGGCGCTGCGTCCGGCAGGAACAGCACCACCAGCATCAGCACCACAATCGGGAAGATGATCTTCTCCTGCTTGCTGACGTGACGCAGCTGGTTCATCTTGATCGCCCGCTCTTTGGCCGACGTCAGCCCACGCATGATGGGGGGCTGAATCATCGGCACCAGCGCCATGTACGAATAGGCCGCCACGGCAATCGCGCCCAACAGGTGCGGCGCCAGAATGCTGGAGACGTAAATGGAGGTCGGCCCGTCGGCACCGCCAATGATCCCCACGGCGGCCGCTTCGAGAATGGTGAAATCCATCGTGCCGCTGGCATCCAACAAGGCGGCACCAATGATGGTGCCAAAGATGCCAAATTGCGCAGCTGCCCCCAGCAGCAACGTTTTCGGGTTCGCCAGCAGCGGCCCGAAATCCGTCATTGCACCGACCCCCATAAAGATGATCAGCGGCGCGGCACCACTGGCAATGGCCACCGTGTAGAAGTTGTACAGCATGCCATTGGCGTAGCCATGATCCACGGCGTAAGCGTTCACCGCCGCAATGGTTTCCACACCACCTGCTTTGTAGGCCTCCTTGAAGGCATGCATGACATCCGGCGTGACCGCCTGGCTGGCGTCATACGGCACACTCAGGATCTGCCCCAATGCCGCCAGCACCTGGGGTTCGGCCATGTGAATGGCATTTTCCGCCGCCGACAGAGCGAGCCCCGCCTCCGGGATATTGGCCAGAATGCCACCGAACCCGATGGGGATCAGCAGCAGCGGCTCAAAGCCCTTTCGAATGGCCAGGAACAGCAACAACAGGCCGACGGCAATCATCACCGCCTGGCCGATACTCAGATTGAACAGGCCACTGCCCGTCCACAACGTCATCATCTTGTCCATGATAGCGGCCCTTATCCGATAGTCAGCATTTCATCGCCGACGGCGACCGCGTCACCGACCTTAATGAAGACCTCACCAACAGTCCCGACCTTGGGCGATCGGACCTCGGTTTCCATCTTCATGGCCTCGAGAATGATCAACACATCCCCTTCTTCAACCTGCTGCCCCGGAGAAACCAGCACTTTGAAGATGTTGCCACCTAGCGGAGCGTTGACCGGCTCCCCCTCCCCGGCAGCCGGTGCCGGCGTTTCGGCGTGGGACACGGTTGCGGTTGCCGTGCCGTGAGGCTGGATCTGGCTGATCTCACCGCCTTCACTGACCGCCACCACGTAATCCTTGCCATTGACCGATACGGTGTAGGTTTCCGGCCCACTTGCCCTGGCCGGTGCTGCGGTAGCCTCTTCAACCGTTGGCGCGGGTTCGAAAGCGCTCGGATTGCCCCGGTTTTCCAGAAACTTCAGGCCAATCTGCGGAAACAGCGCATAGGTCAGCACGTCGTCGACCGATTCGGCCGCCAGTTTGAAGCCCTTTTCTTCCGACAGCTTTTTCAACTCGGCGGACAACTTGTCCATCTCCGGTTCCAGCAGGTCGGCGGGGCGGCAGGTAATCTGTTCCTTGCCATCCAGAACCCGTTCTTGCAACGGCTTGTTGAATGCGGCTGGCGCCGCACCGTATTCACCTTTCAGGACGGCGGCCGTTTCCTTGGAAATCGACTTGTAACGCTCACCGGTCAGGATATTCAACACGGCCTGGGTGCCAACGATCTGGGAGGTGGGTGTGACCAGCGGGATATAACCCAGGTCTTCGCGAACCTTGGGGATTTCTTCCAGGACGGCGTCAAACTTGTCGGACGCATTCTGCTCGCGCAACTGGTTTTCCATGTTGGTGAGCATGCCGCCCGGCACCTGAGCCGTCAGTATGCGAGAATCGACGCCGCGGAGGCTGCCCTCGAACTTTGCGTATTTCTTGCGCACTTCCCGAAAATATCCAGCGATGTCTTCCAGCAGATGGATATCCAGGCCGGTGTCGCGCTCAGTGCCTTCGAGAATGGCAACCACCGATTCCGTCGGCGAATGCCCATAGGTCATGCTCATGGACGAAATCGCCGTATCGACGTTATCGATTCCGGCTTCCGCCGCCTTGATGGCCGTCGCCGTGGACATGCCCGTGGTGGCATGACATTGCATGTGTACCGGCACGGAGAGAGCCCTCTTGAGCTTGGTAACCAGCTCAAAGGCCACATAGGGCTTCAACAGACCGGCCATATCCTTGATGGCAATCGACTCGGCACCCATGGACTCGATTTCCTTGGCCAGATCGACCCACATATCGATGGTGTGCACCGGGCTGATGGTGTAAGCGATCGTGCCCTGGGCGTGCTTACCGACCTTGCGCACCGCCTTGATGGCCGTGTCCAGATTTCGTGGATCATTCATTGCGTCGAAAATACGGAACACGTCCACGCCATTGTCCGCGGCGCGCTCCACAAAGCGCTCCACCACATCGTCGGCGTAGTGACGGTAGCCCAGCAGGTTCTGGCCGCGCAGCAGCATTTGCTGCGGCGTGTTGGGCATGGCCTTTTTCAGTTCTCGGATGCGTTCCCAGGGATCTTCACCCAGGTAGCGAATACAGGCGTCAAACGTCGCACCACCCCAGGATTCCACAGACCAGAACCCTACCTTGTCGAGCTTTTCCGCAATCGGGAGCATGTCGTCGAGGCGCATGCGCGTCGCCAGCAGGGATTGATGCGCATCACGCAAGATGACATCGGTAATCCCCAGCGGTTTTTTTGTTTCTGTCATCGTGTCAGCCTTGTTGTCGGAAGTAGAAATCCATCCGCCTTATTTTTTGTGTCGAGCGCGGAATTTTGTGATCGCCAGTTTGATCGCCTCTGCCGTATCAGCGTCCACTGAAGGCGGTACAGAGGATCTGGCGCGGGAAGTTCGCGCCGGAATTGCAGGTTCAGGTGGCGCAAAGCGGGCCACAACCTTCGACATCAAGGTGGTTGCAAACACGAGAATTATCAGAAAAACAAAGACAAAGCCCATGCCTGCGACCATCAGCTCGACAGCTTTGGTCATTAGGTCATTCATGGATAAATACCTGTTTTTTATTCGGTTTTCTTCTCCGACACTCCCTATCGATTCCCCATAGAATCAATCGCATTCGGAAGGCAAAATCTTTTGTAATTTACCCGTTTGCCGACAGGCCAGCAACCAGCACCATCCGTAGAATTACTGACGGCCGCTCAGACGCACAAACCTCTTCCAACATCGCAAAACAGCGACTCCCGCTGTCCGACCCATCGCTCTACAACCTTTGACGGCCACCCAACCCGAACGTCTCTTGAACGCCTTTGCCGGTCACGCGCCCTAATTTTTATATGCATTTTGCATCCAGAACACCCCTTCATCCGTTTTGCCTTCAGACGGCCCACCCTTGGACCGCTCCCAACCATAACTGCCATTGGAGGCACTATGCCGATTCTTCGATCTTTGACACTTGCAACAATGACCGTCGCCACCCTCACCCTGGCCACACCCCAGTTCGCTCTCGCGGGCCACACCAACCCCGTTCTGATGACCCACCTGTCCGGTGATGCAGAAACCGGGATGGGAGACAGTGATGGCAAAGGCACAGGCTACGTGTTTGGGGTCGACGGCGACCCCAAGACACTCTGCTACGTCCTGGTCGTCCATGACATTAAACTCGTTCCAGTCAAAGACGGCATGGCTGCCCATATCCACGAGGCAGGAAAAGGCAAAGATGGCGAGGTTGTGGCTAACCTGGCCGGCCCGGAAGATGGCAACGCCGGGGACTGTCTGACGGAAGGCGAGAAAGGAAAATTTCCGACGGGAGAAGCCGGCATCGTGCAGCGTATCCTGAAAAACCCCGAGCAGTTCTACATCAACGTCCACAATCCGGAACACCCCAAGGGTGCCATCCGCGGCCAGCTGATGGAGACGCACGAGCACGGGATGTAAAGTAGGCAGGCACAAAAAACCCCGCACGAGGCGGGGTATTTTGTTTGATATGGCGCGGCTGGGAGGATTCGAACCTCCGACCGCCTGGTTCGTAGCCAGGTACTCTATCCAGCTGAGCTACAGCCGCGTAAAACTTGTGTTTGGCCTTTCCTTCGACCGCCTGGTTCGTAGCCAGGTACTTTATCCAGCCGGCCGGCGCTCCGGTGAGCTACAGCCGCGTAAAACTTGTTATCCAGTTTAGCAGTGACTGCCAAGGGAGGATTATTCGGGCCGCAGGCCCTCACCCCTTCGGGGCCGCCGTCACCTTACGCCGGCGTTCCTCAGCACGCTTGGCGTGCTTCGGTCGAACCTCTTTCGGCTCGAATCCCGTCTGACCTCTCGACACCAGAAACTCTGAATAGACGAGACATCAGTTTTGAATAAGTGGCGCGGCTGGGAGGATTCGAACCTCCGACCGCCTGGTTCGTAGCCAGGTACTCTATCCAGCTGAGCTACAGCCGCGCAATTGTTTTAGGTCGGACTTCCGACCACCTGGTTTGAAGCCAGGTACTTTATCCAGCCGGCCGGCGCTCCGGTGAGCTACAGCCGCGAATCTCATTTTCACTTAATCGCTATCTTGCTAAGGATAGCTGCTCTCAAAATTCTCTCCGAGAGAAAATGGCGGAGAGGGAGGGATTCGAACCCTCGATACGCGCAATGCGTATGGCTCCTTAGCAGGGAGCTGGTTTCAGCCACTCACCCACCTCTCCTTGAGAACGCGGCGTATAGTACCATAATTTTTCTGTTTTCATAGGGTTGACACCACTTTTTTCGGGATGGATTTTCACGTTTTCTTTTATCCCGGTTTTATAAGCCGATCAGCCCCTTACTATCGTTCAGTTATCAACCAGCAGGCACAAAAAACCCGCCGGTTTGAAGCGGCGGGTTTTATGGATTCAGATGTTCCCGGGCTCATGATCACTGTCCGGGTCCGTCTTTTCTTTCTGAATCCGCTGATAAATCTCTTCGCGGTGTACGGCCACCTCTTTCGGGGCGTTCACACCAATGCGCACCTGGTTCCCTTTAACACCCAGAACCGTGACGGTGACTTCATCACCGACCATCAGGGTCTCGCCTACGCGACGGGTTAGAATCAACATGTCCTTTACTCCTTATGTCCAGAGCTACCTGTTCCGACGATTAATAATTAATCAACTATCTTTATTTATAGTGGGGAGACGCAGCGTTCGTAACCCGCAATTATCCGTAAGGATAATCCCTGAGATGCCCGAAACGCTGAATCGTTCCCTTGTTGCACGAGGCCCGGACGGAGTGACATGACGCCCGTCATCCGTTGCGAAAGGCTTTAACAGGGCACGTTTACACCCTGCCTTCGACCCTATGCCTCGTTTACCGGTCCTTGCAATTCAAAGGCACTGTGCAGTGCCCGAACAGCCAGTTCCAGATACTTTTCATCGATCACCACAGAGATCTTGATCTCGGATGTGGAAATCATCTCGATGTTAATACCCTCATTCGAGAGCGATTCGAACATCCGGGTAGCCACACCCGCATGGGAGCGCATACCGACGCCCACAATACTGACCTTGGCAATGCGCCCATCACCGCTGACTTCACGGGCCGACAGCTCCGCAGCCACCTTGTCCAATACCGCCCGCGCACGCTTGTAGTCATTGCGGTGTACAGTGAAGGTGAAGTCGGTCCGGTTATCCGCGCCCACATTCTGGACGATCATGTCCACTTCGATGTTGGCGTCGCTGATTGGCTTCAATATACGTAGTGCACTGCCCGGTGTATCAGGTACGCCGGAAATCGTCAGTTTTGCTTCGTCCCGGTTAAACGCAATGCCGGATACCACCGGTTGTTCCATATCAGCCTCATCATCAAGCGTAATCAGGGTGCCCTCGCCTTCACCAAAGCTAGAGAGGACCCGCAGTGGCACATTGTACTTACCCGCAAATTCGACCGCCCGGATCTGCAGCACCTTGGAGCCCAGGCTGGCCATTTCGATCATCTCCTCGAAGGTGATCTTGTCCAGCCGACGGGCACCGTCGACGACACGCGGATCCGTGGTGTACACACCATCAACATCTGTATAGATCTGGCACTCATCAGCTTTCAGGGCGGCCGCCAGCGCAACCGCGGTGGTGTCCGAACCGCCGCGGCCGAGCGTGGTGATATTGCCGCGCTCGTCAACGCCCTGGAAACCGGCAACGACGACAACCCGGCCGGCATCAAGATCCCCGCGCATATTCTGCTCGTCGATCTGTTGAATGCGCGCTTTGGTGTGGGCGTTATCCGTCAGGATACGAACCTGGGAACCCGTGTAGGAACGGGCATCAACACCCCGCTTCTGCAACGCCATGGACAGTAGCGCGATCGTCACCTGCTCGCCGGTTGAGACCAGAACGTCCATCTCGCGCGGGGTCGGCTCGTCCATAATCTCGTTGGCCAGGCCAATCAGGCGATTGGTCTCACCACTCATTGCTGAAACAACCACTACCAGGTCGTGCCCATCCGCACGGCCCCGTGCAACCCGGTCGGCCACGGCGTTGATACGCTCAATCGTGCCGACGGATGTACCGCCAAATTTCTGGACCAGAAGTGCCATCGTCGTCCTTATTTCCACCTGTCAGTCGGGTCTACCCCCAGCTCGCCACGCTGGCGCAGCGCGGCGATTATAAAGGGAGTTCCGGGCGCTGGATACCGTCTCAGCGCGTCGCCTCTTCAACCCATCCGCTCACCTGGGAAAGCGCATCCGGCAGTTTCGACGGATCCGTTCCACCCCCCTGAGCCATATCCGGTCGGCCACCACCTTTTCCGTCCACGGCCGCGGCCAGTTTCTTCATGATGTCGCCGGCACGGACGCGGGCAGTCGCGTCCTTGGTCACACCGGCCACCAGGGTAACCTTGCCATCATCGACGGCAGCCAGGACCACGACGCCAGAACCCAGCTTGTTCTTGAGCTGATCCGCCGTATCCATCAACGCCTTGCGGTCGGCACCCGGCAGTTCGGACGCCACGACTTTCAGGCCGTTTACCTCGATAGCGGATCCAGCGAGGTCGGCACCGGCCGAGCTGGCCAGCTTGGCTTTGAGCTGCTCCAGCTCTTTCTCCAGTTGGCGATTCCGGTCCAGAGTGGCCTCCACTTTTTCGATCACGCTGTCACGCGTGCCACGGACCAGACCGGCCACCTGACGCAAACGTGATTCGGTATCGTCCATCCAGGCCAGCGCGCCCTTACCGGTGACCGCTTCGATACGACGGACACCAGAGGAAATGCCGCTTTCCGAGGTAATGCGGAAGGCACCGATGTCACCAGTCCGGGAGACGTGCGTCCCCCCGCACAGCTCCACCGAGTAACGGTCACGCCCCATCGTCAGGACACGGACTTCATCGCCATATTTCTCACCAAACAGGGCCATGGCGCCTTTCTCCTTGGCGTCTTCCATGTCGGTGATTTCCACACCAACCGGCTCGTTGGCGAGGATCTCGTCATTGACCAGAGCTTCGATGTCCTTCAACTGCTCCGGCGTCACCGGCTCGAAATGGGAGAAGTCGAAACGCAGACGGTCGGCTTCCACCAGGGAGCCTTTCTGGGTGACGTGATCGCCCAGGATCTTGCGCAACGCCGCGTGCAGCAGGTGCGTTGCGGAATGGTTCAGGGCAATGGCCTGGCGGCGGGCGTGATCGATGCGCGCATCCACCTCCAGCCCCGGAAACAGCTCGCCTTCAATGACGGTGCCGATGTGCAGGTGATTGGCACCGTCTTTCTTGGTATCCGTCACCTGGAAGCGGCCACCACTCCAGGTCAGCAGACCGGTGTCCCCCACCTGGCCACCGGACTCGGCGTAAAACGGTGTCCGCTCCAGTACGACGACGGCCTCGTCACCCGTCTCCGCATTGGCTTCTTCGCCATTCACCAGCACGGTGCGGATCGTTTCATGTCCATCGATTTTTTCATAGCCGGTAAATTCGGTACTACCACCCAGCCCGGCCGTCGCGTTGTAGTCGATACCGAACTTGGAGGCGGCGCGGGCACGCTCACGCTGGGCTTCCATCGCTTTTTCGTAGCCATCGTAATCCAGCGTCAGACCGCGCTCCCGGGCGATGTCGTTGGTCAGGTCCACCGGGAATCCAAAGGTGTCGTACAGGGTGAAAATGGTCTCGCCGGGAATCTGGGTGCCCTTGAGCTCGGCGATGTCCTGCTCCAGCAACCGCAGGCCTTTATCCAGCGTGCGGGCAAACTGCTCTTCCTCCTGCTGGAGGACTTTCTCGATCTGCGCCTGGGTGCGCACCAACTCGGGATAAGCGTCCCCCATCAGCGCCACCAAAGCAGCCGTCAACTTGTAGAAGAACGGCTCGCGGGCGCCCAGCTTGTTACCGTGACGGGCCGCGCGACGGATGATCCGGCGCAGCACGAAACCACGCCCCTCATTGGACGGCATCACGCCGTCGGCAATCAGGAACGCGCAGGAACGGATATGGTCGGCGACCACCCGCAGAGATGCTTCCTCGGTATCGACACCGCCGAGGATGTCGGATGCCGCTTTCAGGAGATCCTGGAACAGGTCGATTTCATAGTTGCTGTGAACGCCCTGCAGCACCGCCGAAATCCGCTCTAGCCCCATACCGGTATCCACCGACGGTTTGGGCAGCGGTTGCATTTCGCCGTCCGCCGTGCGGTTGAACTGCATGAAGACCACGTTCCAGATCTCGATGAAACGATCGCCGTCCTCGTCGGGAGATCCGGGCGGGCCACCGGCGATGTCGGGGCCATGGTCGTAGAAAATTTCGGTGCAGGGACCGCAGGGACCGGTATCGCCCATCTGCCAGAAGTTATCTGAAGCATACTGCGCGCCCTTGTTGTCGCCGATGCGGATAATCCGGTCGGCTGGCACGCCCATGCCGTTGTGCCAGAGGTCGTAGGCTTCTTCGTCCGAGGCGTAGACGGTCACCAACAGCTTGTCCTTGGGCAAACCCAACCACTCATCACCGGTCAGGAAGGTCCAGGCGAACTCGATGGCTTCCTTCTTGAAGTAGTCCCCGAAGCTGAAGTTGCCCAGCATCTCGAAGAACGTGTGATGGCGAGCGGTGTAACCGACATTTTCCAGGTCGTTGTGCTTGCCGCCGGCGCGGACGCAACGCTGGGAGCTGGTGGCTCGGGTGTAGTCGCGTTTTTCACGGCCCAGGAATACGTCCTTGAACTGGTTCATCCCCGCATTGGTGAACAGCAGGGTCGGATCGTCGTGTGGAACCAGTGAGCTGCTGGGTACGATTTCGTGCCCCCGCTGCTGGAAATATTCCAGAAATGTCTGGCGCAATACTGCGGTTTTCATAGCCGTGTCCTGATCGCCTCGTCAGAAATTCAGTTCAAAAAAGTGAGTCGAGCCACAGGATTGGGGACCTTGCCCAATCCGGCACAATCGCCAAGGATAAGGGCGCTACTCTAGCACAGCCACCAGGGGTAAAAAACGAGAAACGCCGCCCAGTAGGCGGCGCTGACGGCATTTCCGGCAATTTGACGGATGCGCAGGGACTCAGTCGTTAATCGGAGGCTCCCTGCCCCTCCTGATCCGTCTCGCTTCCGGTAGGTTCGAGCGCGCCGATAATGGCCTTCCAGAAGTCCGTCATAAGGCCGGCGTTGTCGGATTCAAGCGCATCGGGGCGGCCATCCTGTAAATCGGATATCATACGGTCCATTAAACTTTCCAATGAGCCGGAATCGAGACCCTGCCCGGCAGCTTTGCCCGCCAGGGACTGGACACCCTGGGCCAACCCCGCCAGCGGCCGCAGTTGGCTGTTGGTCGAGGGTTTGCCTGACACGGCCTCATACGCCGACGCCCGCACTGTGCGAACAGAGGACAGGTTCAGACTGAAGCTGGCCAACTCTTCGCCATCCAGACCCAGCTGGCCTGCTGCCGAGAACGCCGACTGCACATCCCCGTCGAAGAACCGACCGGCGACCTGCTGGACATCCTCGAACAACGCGGTCAATGCCTGCCGTTCGCCGTCATCCAGCTCGCCCTGCACCGAAAACCGGTATCGCCCGGCGAACAGACTGGCGCTGGCACTCTCGCCGGATGTACCGCCATTGCCCTGCTCGGTTCGGCTACTGGCGCCGGCGTAGCGGGTTTCATCCATAGCCACCGTGACGATATCGCCATCGGCGGTGCGCACCTCGAACGACAATTGATTACGCGACGACGCCTCGACGCTGTAACCGGAAACCGAAGAGGTTTCACCAGCGCCTCCGTCACCCAGGTAGCGTTGCTGCAAACCATCGAGTCCATCCTGGATCCGGGAGAAGCTGTCATCGATATCGGCCGAGAGGTCATCATTCATCATGCCCAGGGCCTCGATCTGGTCCCGGGCCTCGGAGAAGCCCTGGCTGACGCCTTTACGCGCCTGTTCCAGCAGATTGGACAGACGTTCGCTGTCAGCCCCGTTGCGTGCTTCCTGCTCCAGGCGATTCTGCACAAACCCCAGGACGCGACTGGCGACATCCGACGCACTGGGCGGTTCAAACGCATCCGCAGCCGGTTTCGACACCTGGCCGCCGCCCTGGCCCAGCCCCTGCTGAAGACGCTGCTCAAGCCGGGCACGCAACACGCCAATGGCATCGTCCGCAGTGCGAATCCGCCCCTGCCCCTCAGCGCTTTGGTCGGCGGCCGGTTTACCGCGCGCCGACGACGCACTGGACGGGCGATCCGAATGATTTCGGTAGTTGGCATCGGAGCCGGGGATCGAAACCGGAGAAACCATGGCGCAGACCTCACAGTTTGGTAACAGCCACAACAATGACCGACATGATGATCGTTATGACGGCCGATCGGCCACAATCTTTAGGAATGTTTCGATATACTGGGAGCGTATTTCAGGCCCCGCCTGAATATCCCAATCGCCCATGCGCAACGGAGCTGTCGATGCCCCAGCCTTTTCATCCTGCCGATGAGCTGTTGCCACCCGCCACGTTGATCAAACGCCTGTTGGCGATGATTTACGACGGACTGATCTGTATCGCGGTGCTGATTGTCACCACGTGGATCTACACCATGTTGGCGGCCTGGATCATCGGGTTCGAGCAGTACAAGGCGCTGGCCGCGTCGGGCAAACTGTCGCCCGACCCGCTACTGACCTCGGTCCTGTTTGTTGTCCTGTTTGTGTTTTTTGGGTATTTCTGGACAAAGTCAGGGCAAACACTGGGGATGCAGGTCTGGCGGATACGGATCGAAAATCCGGACGGGACGCCCATCCGCTGGTACCAGGCGTTGCTGCGTTACCTGATCGGCTGGGTGAGCTGGCTGACCGGCGGATTGGGCTATGTGTGGATGATCTGGGATAGCGAAAAACGTTCCTGGACCGATCGCATTTCCGAGAGCCAGGTGGTCCGGGTGCCCAAGGCTCCCTAACCCGCTCGCCGCATCAGAACAGCCCCCACGATGGCGCTCAGCACGATGGGTGCGGCAATGGCGATCACCGGGCTGAAGCCGAAGACCACGCTCATCGGCCCCAGCAGATCCTGCATGTACTTGAAGATCAGCCCCACGATAATCCCGGTAAAGACCCGAAACCCCATGGTGACCGAGCGCAATGGCCCAAAGACGAAGGAAATCGCGACGAGCACCAGGACCGCAATAGCGACAGGCCCCAGCACTTTTTTCCAGAAGGCCAGCCAATAGCTGGTGGAGCTGAGCCCCTGCTTGTCGAGATAGGAACCGTAGGTGTACAGACCGCTGATGGACAGGTTCTCGGGATCGACGATCAGAACGCTCAGGACAGACGGCGACAGCTGCGAATCCCACCGCATTTGGTCGGCTGTCTTGCGAATGGTGCCCTGTTTGGAAAGCTCGGTCGTGATCACCCGCTCCAGCATCCAGTGGTCTTTCTCGTACGTTGCCTTCCGGGCAAAGCTGGCGCTGGTCAGATCGCGCTTATCGTTGAAATGGAACAGCGAGACCCCCAGCAGAACGCCGCTGGGCTGAACCACGTTAACGTGAATAAACGTGTTTCCCTCGCGATGCCAAAGACCCTCCGAGGACGCCACATTGCTCTCGCCGCCCCGCGCGATTTCCCGCTCACTCTGGGCCATTTTCTCAAAATGGGGCGCCACAAACTCCCCAAGAATCAGTCCGATGATCACGACCACAATGGTCGGCTTCATGGCAGACCAGACGATTCGGCGAATCGATACCCCGGCCGCCCGTATGACGACCAGCTCTGAGGTGCTGGCCAGGCTCCCGAGACCGATCAGACACCCCATGAAGGCGCCCAATGGCAGGTAATCATAGATGCGCCTCGGCAGCGTCAGAAAGATATAGGCGAGCACCTGCAGGGTCTGGTAATTCTTCTCGATGTTATCCAGTTCGTGGATAAACGCGAAGATCAGGTCCAGGGACAGCACCACCAGCATGACCAGCAGCGTCGCCCCACCGACTGTCTTGATGATATACCGATCAAGCTTTTGCATGGCCGCGTCCTTCCCTGATCAGCTTGCGTTTGCGCCACCAGGCCGTGCCGAACTGCAACCATGCTCCGACCGCCAGGAACAACACGTGAACCCAGGTCAGCCCCAACCACTCCGGAACCTGTTGCCGGGCCAGCGCATCCCGCGCCACGATCAGCAGCCCCAGATAAGTGATGTAAATCATCATGGCCGGAAGCAGATGGAAGAAGCGCCCCTGCCGAGGATTTACACGGCTTAGCCGGACCGCCAGCAGTGTCACCACGGGCACGATCAGCGGCAGCGACAAACGCCAGTGGAATAGCGCCCGCATTTCCGGATCATCGGATCGCATCAGCGACAAGGTCGGAATGGCATCCTCATCGGCCCGCTCGTTGACGGAATCCGGGCCCTGTATCTTCAGGCCATAGGCTTTGAAGTGCGTGACTTTGTAATCCAGATCGCCGGGGCGCCCTTCATAGCGCTGTCCGTCCTCAAGTACCAGGAATCGGCTGCCGGTGTCCGGATCGACAAACTGGGAGCCCGCATCCGATGTCGTCATGGACAGACCGGAACCATCCTTTTTGAATTCGGCGATGAAAACACCGAGCAATTTCTGCTTGTCGTCGCTCAAACCTTCGACGTAGGTCACGCGATCGCCCGAAGAGAGGCTCTGGAACCGGCCGGGCGACAGGAGTTCGAATTCCGTCGCTTTCTTCTGCTGATTGATGATGTCCTGGACTTTCTGCATCCCCCATGGCGAGAGGTAAAGACTCATCGAACCGACCACAATCATCACCACCAGACTGGCTACCATCGTCTGGGCCAGCACCTGACGATCGCTGACCCCGCAGGCAAACAGAACCGTCATCTCGCTTTCCAGGTACATCCGTCCATAAGCCAACAGGATGCCGATAAACAGCCCCAGCGGCAGGATCAGCTCCAGAAAGCCCGGAAAACGGTAGGCCATGATGGTAAACAGCACGTCGCCGGCAATCTTGCCCGCAGCGGCATCGGCCAGATACTTGATGAAGCGGCCACTCATGAACACGAGCAGCAGAACCCCGGACACCGCCAGCATGCTGACAAGGACCTGACGGGTCAGATAGCGGAAGATGATGTACAAAATGTCCCTTCCCAAACAGACGGATGGTGGATCGTCCACAGACCGCCGCTATTCTATTGGACCTTGCCAGTGAATGACAGGCACCTGAGGCCGGATAAGTCCATCATAGCCAACAACATTCGGCTTAACGTACACTTGGCTCACTCACTGCAGACGCCGGCTACGGCCGGATGCCCCGGCTCCGGGCCACCCTACGGCCCGGACCACCGATACGGAATCAATCAACGGAGCTGCCATGAAATACACCCTGAACAGCAAGTCCCTGACCGATATCAAAGCCGACTGCCTGGTCGTGTCCGTCCCCGAGAAAGGCGACTGGCCGGCTTCCACATCCGCGGCCGATGCCGCTCTCAACGGCATGCTCAAGGATTTGCAAAAAAACGGTGATATCTCAGGCAAGGCGGGCAGCAGCCTCATGCTCCCGCTGGCCGATCAGCCCTGGAAACGCCTGCTCGTTGTCGGCAGTGGCAGCGAATCCCCGCAGCAGCCGGCGGCGTTCCGCAAGATGCTGAACGGCGCCATTGGGCGACTGAAAGACAGCCCGACCAAACACGCCCTGATCGCACTGGCTGATAATGAGGTAAAAGACCGCGACGAAGCCTGGAATGTGTCGTTGATCGCACGGGTGACCGAAGAACAGCAATACAGCTTCGGCGGTTTCAAGAGCAAGGCGGCACCGAAGCTACCCCTGGACAAGATCACCGTCGCTGCCTCCGCCAACGACAAGACGCTGAAAGCCGCCCTGGCCACCGGTGAAGCGGTCGGCCACGGCATGAGCTTTACCCGCGACCTGGGCAACACGCCCCCCAACGTCTGCCATCCGACCTGGCTGGCCGAACAGGCCCAGGCCCTCGCCAAAGAGCACGACGTCATCAAGACCGAAGTGCTGGATGAGAAGCAGATGAAGAAGCTGGGCATGAACAGCCTGCTCTCCGTGTCCGCAGGCAGTGCCCAGCCGGCCAAGCTGATCATTATGGAATACCGCGGTGGCAAGGCGAAGGACAAACCGCACGTCCTCGTAGGCAAAGGCATCACGTTCGATACCGGCGGCATCAGCCTGAAACCGGGCGAGGCGATGGACGAGATGAAGTACGACATGTGCGGCGCCGCCAGCGTGTTCGGTGCCATGCGCGCCATCGCCGAAATCAAGCCGGCCATCAATGTCGTGGGTATTGTGGCGTCTGCTGAGAACATGCCCGGCGGCAGCGCGACACGCCCGGGGGATATCGTCACCTCCATGTCAGGCCAGACCATCGAGATCCTGAATACCGACGCTGAAGGTCGCCTGGTGCTTTGTGACGCCCTCACCTACGCCGGCAAGTACGAGCCGGAAACGGTGGTTGACATCGCCACCCTGACGGGCGCGTGCATTATCGCCCTGGGCAAGGAGGCATCCGGCCTGTTCAGCAACAACGAGGAAGTGGCCGACCGCCTGCTGACGTCGGGACAAAAGACCTGTGACCGTGCCTGGCAGCTGCCGATCTGGGACGAGTATCAGGCCCAGCTCGACAGCAACTTCGCGGACATGCAGAACATCGGCGGTCGTCCGGCCGGATCGATCACGGCGGCGTGCTTCCTGTCCCGCTTCACCAAAGACTACAACTGGGCCCACCTGGATATCGCCGGCACGGCCTGGCTTTCCGGCAAGGAGAAAGGGGCTACCGGCCGCCCGGTTCCGCTGCTGGTGGACTACCTGCTGTCCTATGTCAGCTGATGCCGCAGGCCGGCCGGAAGGCCGGCACTGGTTCTACCTGCTCCCGCAGGATACCGAGTCGGCGCGCCTGCTCCACGCGGCGCGCCTCACGGAAAAAGCCTGGAGCCAGGGGGATCGCGTCTGCCTGGTCTGCAATGCCGGTGAACAGATGCAGGCGTTGGATAACCTGCTCTGGCAATACAGCCCGGAGAGTTTCCTGCCGCACCGGCAACTGGCCGAAGCCAGCGACGCCTGCCCCGAGCGGGTCGGGCTACTGGCCGGTCACCCAGCGCCGGCCGATTGGGACACCGTCATCGTACTCGGCGACACCCTGCCCACCGACGCCGATCGCTTTCGCCGGCTGGCCCTGATCGCCAGCAGCGATCCCCAGATTCTCAGTCGCGCGCGCTCACATTTCCGTCAGCTTCGTGAGCTGGGTATCGAACCGCGTGTACACGATGCCAGAAAGGGTGCCCAACGGGCCTGACAACCTTTGCATTGCCGCGCCAACACGGTTCGCCCGCGACTGGCACGCCATGTATAATCACGTGCCTCAACGTAATTGATGGAATCCCGAAACCATCCGGTACCGGCATCGGCACTCTGCTTGCCTGCCAGACGGACTGCTTTCCCGGGATTCCCAACCATTTTCAACCCGGTACGAAGCAGAAACCTCCATGGAAAAGACTTACCAGCCCGAGAATATTGAGCGTCAGTGGTACCAGACCTGGGAACAGAACGGCTACTTCCGCCCGCGGGGCGAAGGCGACCCATTCTGCATCATGATCCCACCGCCCAATGTCACCGGCAGTCTGCACATGGGGCACGCGTTCCAGCACACCATCATGGACACCCTCACCCGCTTCCGCCGCATGCAGGGCCGCAATGCCCTCTGGCAGGTCGGCTCGGACCATGCGGGCATCGCCACACAGATGGTCGTCGAGCGCAAGCTGGCCAATGAAGAAGGCAAGAGCCGTCACGATCTGGGTCGGGACGCGTTCATCGACCGGATCTGGGACTGGAAGCAGGAATCCGGCGGCACCATCACCCGCCAGATGCGCCGGTTGGGCAATTCCGTGGACTGGGATCACGAACGCTTCACCATGGACGACGGCTTCTACCGGGCCGTGCAGGAAGTCTTCATTCGTCTCTACGACGAAGGCCTGATCTACCGCGGCAAACGCCTGGTCAACTGGGACCCGAAACTGCACACCGCCATATCCGATCTGGAAGTGGAGAATAAGGAAGAGAAGGGCCACTTCTGGCACCTGCGCTATCCGCTCACGAATGGCGAAACCACCCAGGATGGCAAGAACTATCTGGTGGTGGCCACCACCCGCCCGGAAACCATGCTGGGCGATACCGCCGTTGCCGTTCACCCGAGTGACGAGCGCTACCAGCACCTGATCGGCAAGACCATCCTGCTGCCGCTGGTGAACCGTGAAATTCCCATCGTGGCGGACGAGCACGCCGATCCGGAGAAAGGCTCCGGCTGCGTCAAGATCACCCCGGCCCACGATTTCAATGACTACGCCGTCGGCAAACGCCACCAGCTGCCGATGATCAATGTCATGACCCAGGACGCGAACATCCGCAGCGAAGCCGAAACTTTCGACAGCGACGGCACGCCGAACGCGGACATCGATGGCACCCTCCCCGCGGCCTATGCCGGGCTCACCCGGGAAGACGCCCGTAAGCAGATCGTCGCCGACATGGAAGCCGCCGGGCTGCTGCATCGAGTGGAGGACCACGTGCTGAGCGTACCCCGTGGTGACCGTTCCGGCCTGATCATCGAGCCTATGCTGACCGACCAGTGGTTCGCCGATGCCAAGACGCTGGCCAAGCCGGCCATCGAAGCGGTCGAAGACGGCCGCATCGAGTTCGTGCCCAAGAATTACGAGAACATGTATTTCTCCTGGATGCGCGACATCCAGGACTGGTGTATCTCCCGCCAGCTGTGGTGGGGGCATCGCATCCCGGCCTGGTACGACGCCGAGGGCAACATTTACGTGGGCCGCGACGAAGCCTCGGTTCGCGAGAAGTACAACCTCGCCGACGATCTCAAGCTGGAACAGGACGCGGACGTCCTCGACACCTGGTTCAGCTCAGCGCTCTGGACTTTCGGTACTTTGGGCTGGCCGGAAGAGACCGAGCGGCTGGCCACCTTCCATCCGACGGACGTGCTGGTCACCGGCTTCGACATCATCTTCTTCTGGGTCGCCCGGATGATCATGATGACCATGCACTTTATGAAAGACGAAAACGGCAACCCGCAGGTGCCGTTCAAGACCGTGTACGTCACCGGCCTGATCCGCGACGAGCAGGGTAACAAGATGTCCAAGTCCAAGGGCAACGTGCTGGACCCGCTGGACATGATGGATGGCATCTCCCTGGACGACCTGCTGGAGAAACGCACCGGCAACCTGATGCAACCGCAGCTGGCGCAGAAGATCGCCAAGCGCACCCAGAAGGAGTTCCCGGAAGGCATCAGCGCCCACGGCACCGACGCCCTGCGCTTCACCCTCACCTCGCTGGCCACGACCGGCCGAGACATCAACTGGGACATGAAACGCCTGGAGGGCTACCGCAACTTCTGCAACAAGCTCTGGAACGCGGCCCGCTATGTACTGATGAACACCGAGGGCGAGGACTGCGGCGCCAACGACGAACCGGTCGAGCTGTCCCTGGCTGATCGCTGGATCATCAGCGCGCTGCAGCGCTGCGAGAAGGAAGTGACGCGTCACTTCGACCAGTACCGCTTCGACCTGGCGGCTTATGCCATCTATGAATTCATCTGGAACGAATACTGCGACTGGTACCTGGAGCTGTCCAAACCGGTCCTGACGGACGAGAGCGCGTCGGCCGAAGCCAAGCGCGGCACCCGCCGCACGCTGGTTCGTGTGCTGGAAGCCGTGTTGCGTCTGGCGCACCCGATCATTCCGTTCATTACCGAGGAAATCTGGCAGCGTGTCGCGCCGCTAGCCGGCCAATCCGGCGACTCGATTATGCTGCAGCCCTACCCGGCAGCCGAGGAAGGCAAGATCGACGCGAGCGCCGAGACCGACATCGAATGGCTCAAGGGTGCCATCGTTGCCGTGCGCAACATCCGTGGTGAAATGAACATCTCCCCGGCCAAGCAGATTCCGGTGCTGATGCGAGGCCCCGAGTCCGACCGCCAGCGACTGGAGAAAAACCGCAGCTTCCTGGTGTCCCTGGCCAAATTGGAAAGCCTGCAGTGGCTGGGTGACGAAGAAGCCCCCATGTCCGCCACCCAGCTCGTCGGCGAGATGGAAGTGCTTGTGCCAATGGCCGGCCTGATCGATAAGACTGCCGAGCTGGACCGCCTGGACAAGGAGCTGGAGCGGATCGGCAAGGAGATCAAACGCCTTGAAGGCAAGTTGGGTAACGAGAACTTCACCGCCAAGGCCCCGGCCGAGGTGGTTGAGAAGGAAAAGGCAAAATTGACCGATGCCCAGAGCAGCCTGACCCGACTTCAGGACCAACGTGGCAAGATCGAAGCCATGTAATCCGGGTACCGCACCGATGACCGAAAAGGAACGCGCCCCGATCCTGATCATCGGTGCCGGTGCCATGGGCCGGCTCTGGGCCGGCCTTCTTTCCCCCCGAGTATCGGTTCGACTGGCCACGCGCTCAACCACGAGCGCAACCCTGCAATACACGCTGGTTCATCTCGAGGGTCATTCAGAACGCATCGAGATTGGCCCGTCAAGTAACGCGCCGCCCGGGAGCGTGCTGGTCATGACCAAGGCGCCCGATGCCGAATCGGCCCTGACCGCCGTTTCCAGCCACATTCCGCCCGACGTGCCGATCATCCTCTTCCAGAACGGCATGGGCAGCCAGCAGGACATTGCCAAGCGGTTTTCCCAACGCCCGGTGTTTGCCGCCTCGACCACCGAAGGCGCCTATATCGATGACGGCGGCCGCGTCATCCATGCCGGCCGTGGTACCACATGGCTGGGCCCCTTGACGACAACGGCCCACACCCGGCTTGACCAGACGATGATCACGCTGAGATTGAGCGAACTGGATATCCAGAGCGATCCCGATATCGAAGGCCGGCTCTGGCAGAAACTCGCCATCAATGCCGGTATCAATCCCTTCACGGCCTTAATCGATTGCCCCAACGGAGAGATCCTGGGGCATCCTTATTTCGAAGAACGCATTGCAGATGTCTGCCGGGAAGTGGCGGCGTTGATGCAGGCGTCGGGGCGCCCTGTGGAAGCCCAGTCGCTGGAAGCACACGTCCGCGACGTCGCCCGACGCACGGCCGCCAACAGCTCCTCCATGCGTCAGGACGTACGAGCCGGCAGAACCACTGAGATCGATATGATGAATGGCTTCGTGGTGCAGGCTTCGGTCATCCATGGCCTTGATGCACCCGTAAATTGTGAACTCACTGACGCCGTGACACACCTGAAACAGGACTGAATCATGGGATACCGACTTTCCAAGATCTACACCCGAACCGGCGACGATGGCTCTACCGGCCTGGCCGACGGCAGCCGGATTGCCAAGAATGCCCAGCGCGTCGACGCCATGGGCACTGTCGATGAGCTGAACTGCCAGATTGGTGTCCTCATCGAATACCTCGATAACGAGCCCGAACTGGCAGAGCTTCTGCGCAAGATCCAGCACCACTTGTTCGACCTGGGCGGCGAATTCGCCATTCCGGGCAGTCACGTCATCGGCGAAGGCCACATCGACTGGCTGGAAAGCACGCTGGATCAGTGGAATGAGGACTTGCCGCCGCTGGAGAACTTCATCCTGCCCGGTGGTCGTCGGGATGCGGCTCACTGTCACCTGGCCCGGGCCATCTGCCGACGCGGCGAGCGGGTGGTGGTGGCGCTGGGCCACGAGGATTCCATCAACGAATCGTCCCGCCGTTACCTGAACCGGCTGTCGGACCTGCTGTTCGTGATTGCGCGCGTACTGGCGCGGCGGGATGGCGGAGAGGAAGTGCTCTGGTCGCCAACGCCGCCGGCCGGCAAAAACTGACCGTTTGACGCAACGCAGAGCGACATGACTACAAGGCCGCCCACATGGTGAGCGGCCTTTTTCGTTACACCCGGAACGACGCCACCAGACGCCGCAGTTCGGCGGTGACATCCGACATTTCACGGGAGGCAGCCAGCGTCTCATCCGCGTTACCCGCCGTCGCGTGCCCCAGTTCGGTAATCTGCTCGACATTGGTGTTGATGTTCTTGGCCACTGCGGACTGCTCTTCCGAAGCCTGCGCGATTTGGTGACTCATATCCACGATGGTGGAAATGCCCGCCAGGATTTTTTCCAACGCCGCAGTCACTTCCGAAGATTTCTCGACGGTCGCATCGGTAACCTCATGGCTGTTGGTCATCGCTTTCACCGCCGCTTTCACGCCGCCTTGCAAACGACCAACCATCTCCTCGATGTCTTCCGTCGACTTATGCGTGCGCTGGGATAGCGAGCGAACCTCGTCCGCAACCACCGCAAACCCACGGCCCTGCTCGCCGGCGCGCGCAGCCTCGATGGCGGCATTCAGTGCCAGCAGGTTGGTCTGCTCGGCAATCGCCTTGATCTCCACCAGAACCTGACTGATGCTGTCGCTGTCCTGGCTGACGCGGTTGATGGTGTCCACCGCGCCACGAATTTCGTTAGCCAGCCGGTGAATGGTGTCCACCGTTTCGGTGACGACCTGCCGGCCCTGCTCGGCATCCTTCTCTGCCGAGCTCGCAGAATCGGAGGCGCGCTGCGCGCTCTCGGCCACTTCCTGAACGGTATCCACCATCTGGTGCATGGCTTCCGAAATCTGATCGGTCTCGGACATCTGGCGCTCGACGGCTTCACTATTGGCCGAAGCGCTGTCGTTCACCCGTGTCGCCTGGGTATCGACGTCCCCGGTGGTCCGGCTGACCGAGCGGATCAGCTCGGCCATTTTCGAGGTCATGTTGTTGAACTCGTCGGTCAGCGCACCCAGCTCGTCGCGATTGGCCAGCTCGATGCGGACCGTCATATCGCCATCCGCCACCTGCCGCGCGGCTTTACCAAAGCGGGAAATCGCCTTCTTAACGGAAACGAAGAACCCCAGGTAGAGATACACCACAATCAGCAGCACGATCCCCAGCACCAGGAAAATCACCATTCGCTGGTTGGTTTCGCTGTTCAGTCGCTCCGCCAGATTGTTGTCCACCACCTGGAAAATCTGGTCCATCAGCTCAAAGTTCGGCGCCATCAGCGGCGATATCAGCTTGTCGAATTCCTGCCAGGACATCTCCAGCCGGTATGGCGTAATGACGTTGGCGTCCAACGCGTCACGCACCTTGATCACGTTCTGCACAACCGCATCCGCCAGGTCCGACTGCCGGCCCAAGGCTTGCGAGGAACCCTGCGCCACCTCGAATTCCGACTTCAAACGGCTGTGCAGGGTGGTCAGGTTGTCGAAAACGCCGTTCATGACATCTGCCATCGCGTAGCCTACAGTCCCCTGGTCCAGGCTGAACATACCGAAGGCCCGGGCTATCCCCTCACGACTGGCGGCGTCGTGCAGCGATGTGGTCGCCAGTTGCAGCAGCATCTGGTTCTCGGCCTGCGGATCGTTAGCCAGGCCGGACAGTTTGAGGGTCGATTCCAGCAGGGCCCGCGCCTTCTGCACGAACTCCTGGTAATAGGTCACCTGGGGATCGATGTTGCTCTGGAAGATGTCTTCGCTCCGCAACGTCTTCCAGGCATTGTCCAGAGCCTCGACCTGGGCCTTCCAGCCGCCCGCCGAATCAAAGGAAGCCTGGGTCTCGATCAGACTGGACAGCTGCGCGTCGATAACGTCCGCCGCCTCTTCACTGCGGGACAGGAAGGCATCGTCATTCTTCATCTTGCCAACGGCGCGGAAATCCCGGTAGTCGTAAGCGGCCTGAATCAGCTGATTCACCTGCCGGACCTGAACGAGGCCCTGGGCTTCGTGACTGATGCCTTCGATGGATTGGTTGAGCTGGCTCACCAGCAGGTAGGACAAGCCCCCGATCGGAAGCAGGAATAGAACGCTGATCAAGCCGAACTTGTAAATCATCGGCAGCCGGTTCATCAGCGCGACAGCAGGATACAGAAGCTGGTTCACTCAACCCCCTCAAACATGTGGTGCTCGTGTTAATTCATTGTTTTTATGTTGAATGGCGTCGCCCAATACGTGGGCAGCACCGCCGCGCCATCGTCTCCGCCCGACGGCGAGATCAGAGCATCCCTATTTATATTGTCGTCAAGATGCTAAAAATCTTGAATTTATTTTTGTTCCGATAATGTTAAACCAGATCAAATTTCTGGCCTTATCGTGTAATAAGCGGCAGGAAGAATACGGAAATTGCTCCGGAAAATCACGTAAAGAGTCCCATGATCGCGAGCAGCGCAAGCCCGCAGATCCAGACAAACATGCTGCGGTTCAGCAAATCCCGGACGGCGCGCAGACTTCGTTCGCCGTAATCCGGCCACTCGTCGGGATGACTCTCAGCAAACCGTTGCGGATCCAGCGAATAACTGGACAGCGCCCCGTTGGCACTCTCGAAGAGCAGTTCTGATGCGTTCAGGCGGGTGTGATGCAGCAACCGTTTACGCGCGCCGCCCATCCAGCCGGCCAAATCGCCGGCGATGCCAAACGTGATGCTCAGCAGCCGCGCGGGCACCCAGGCCAGCAGATACACCAGGCGGGAAAAGGGTTCTCGGCCGGCGGGGTGTGGCCAGTGATCGCGCAGTGCCACCGACAGCCGGGCACCGATGGCGCCAGCCGGACCCAGCAGCACGTACCAGAAGATCACCAGGAAATAGTGTTCGAAAATCACCTGGATAAAGCGCTTGGACAGCAGCACATGCAGTTCACGGGGTTCACTGGCCAACCCCCGCGCTTCGGCAGGCAGCAGATGATTGACGTGATACCAGGCCGCCGACGCATCGCCTCGACGCCAGGCCTCGCCATAGGCCCGTAGCGGGTTGCGCCAGCCGGGAACGCCCAGCATGGCGATCAGCACGACCAGGTCCAGCGGCCAGGTCAGGATCCAGAGACTGCCGCGACTCAACCAGACATCAAGCGCGCCGACCAGAACGACGGCACTTAACAGAATGACAAACCCGGCGGTCGGGCGGCCTTCGCGCCCGGCCTCAGCGCCGGAAAGCCGGGCCAGTCGCTGGCGAAAGCGGGCATCCAGCCCCTCGTCGACCGATCCATCCAACAGGCGGCGGACGATGTAGGCGAGCAGTAGGATCAGGAATCCCATCAGACGTCTCCCTGCCTGTGCGCATCCTCAACCAACGCGAAAAAATGCGACCAGTCGAAGGCGGGCCCCGGATCTGTCTTGCGCCCCGGTGCAATGTCGCAGTGGCCTGTCAGTCGCTCGAGTGTCACCGAGGGCCAGCGTCGCATGATGGCCTGGGTCAGTCGCGCCAGAGTCCGGTACTGGGCTGCTTCGTAAGGCACGTCGTCGGTCCCCTCCAGCTCGATTCCGATGCCGAAGTCGTTGCACTCTTCCTCACCGTTGAACGAGGAGCGACCGGCATGCCAGGCCCGGTCCAGGAAGGAGACGAACTGCACGCATTCGCCGTCGCGACGGATCAAGGCATGGGCGGAGACCTGTAAATCCCGGATTTCCTGAAAGTATGGATGGGCGTCGGGATCGAGACGGTTACAGAAAAACCGTTCAATGGCATCACCACCGAACTGCCCCGGAGGCAGGCTGATGTTGTGCACCACAAGCAGGGAGATGGCGGCGCCTTCCGGACGGGGTCCAAAATTGGGCGACCGGCAATGACGGGCCTGACGAAGCCAGCCGGCCCCGTCGATGTTGTAAGATGAGTCTCGGGGTTGGGAGTTCAAAATGCTTCCACCGCTACCGCGTTACGGGACCTGAAAGTGGTCAGCAATTCTACGGTGATTGAAGCACAAAGCAACGTGCCGGGCCAAAAACCCACCCGCACGCTGGCCCGATTCAGTCGCGACGGCTGTGTCGCAGATTGTCGATAATCGACTCGAGGGCCCGGTCGAAGATCAGGCCGTCATCCAGCATGGACACCTCGCCGGTCGACAGGGCCTTGGCCACATCAGCCTGCGCGTACTCGGCCACCTTGGCGCCATTACGGTTGACGAAGATGTATTTGCCGGTTGCTTTGATCACCGCGGCCAGCTTGCATCGGAGCTTCTGGCCGTCAGACTGCAATTCGACCCAGGAGCCCACCCGCAGTTTCTGCGCCATTTCCAGCCAGCGGCTATCGACGCCGTCTTCTTGAGACACCGGTGCGCTTTCCGTTCCAATCGCCTCCGGCGCCCGGGGTGGTTCTTCGACCTCCGCACTGGGCTCAACCGGCTTGGCGGGTTGCGGCTGACTGAATTCGGCCACCGCGCTGGCCAGCGCCGCATCGTCCGGCGTATCCGATGCCTCAACGGGCTCCGGCGCAACCTGGCGAGCTTCGGGAGCCTGCACGGCCAACTGTTGCAGCGTGTCCACGTGAGCCAGTTCCAGGTCGCGCATCATGGCGTCGCTGGCAAAGGGGTCCCAGGAGATGGAATGCAGTCCCTTCCGCAGACTGTCGACAATCGATGGGATCCGCCGCAACAGCTCGCTGCGCGTCTCGTCGGTCACTTCCTGCGGGTCGACGCTCCAGACCAGCTCCCCGGCCAACGCTACCGATTGCTTCCAGGCGTCGCTGGCCTCCCCTTCCCGCAGGTACAGGAACTGCAACACCTTGGACCAGGGTTCATCCAGAATCGATTCCACCACTGGCGGCAGGTTGCGACCGTTTCGCAGTGGCTCAAGGACCTCACTCGCGGCCTCACGCGCCCGCTCCTGGCGGGCACGGCCTTCCTCGGCATCACGCAGTCGTTGTTCAACCAGCTCCCGACGGCGGCGATCCAGGTCCATGAAATGGCTGAATTCCGTAAGCAGTTCGCCAAAGATGTCGACGTTATCGGTGAAGTCACTGATCAAACGATCCACCACCGACTCGATTTTCTCCCGCAACGGATCGCGCTGACCGGCCGGTTTCTCGTTCCAGCCGATGCCCGCCATGGCCAGCTCGTTCAGCAGTTTCCGCGCCGGATGGCCGCCCCGGTTGAAGAAGCTGCGATCCAGCAGCGCCACCTTGAGAATAGGGATCTGCAAGCGCCCAATGACGTTCTTCATCGGCAGCGGCAGCTGGCGGTCTTCCAGGATGAAATCGAACAACATGGTTACCAGGTTGACGACATCCGCGTCCACCTGGTTGAGAGCACCCATACTCTGGTTGTGCCCCGCGAGCATAGCCTCCACCTGGCGCGTCAGGTTGCCACCTGCGATGTCCGATTCGACAAAATGGTGGTCAGCGTTCAGCACATCAGACTGGCCCTGCAATTGGGCAAGCCGACGCATCAGCTCAACCGTATCGATGCCCCCATGCTGCTGCCCGCCAGCCGAGCTTGAGGCGCTCCCCTGTCCGCCCTGGGTATGCAGCAGGGCGGACAGTTCAGAAAACGTCGGCTGAGCCGCGCTGTCCTGATCAACCGGCGTATAGACGTCGTCGGAGGGCGCTGACGTGGAGGGCGGTACCGGACGTCGCGCCACCGGCTGCCGGGGCTCGGCACGCCCACCGATTGGCGGGCGCTTCATATCTGGCAGGACACCGTCTTTTACCAGCAGCGTGTTGGCGTCCCGGTAGAGGCGATCGAGACGGTCGATGAAGAGCTTGTCGAAGAGTTTGAGCACCACCAGCTTGGCCCGGATATCGATATCCAGGTCATTGCAGGCCTCCTGCAGACCACCGCAGATCACTTCGGGACTTAGCGGCATCTGGCGGTCGGCCAGGTTGGCCTTGGGAATCAGGTGAGCGATGCGGGTCGCCAGCATCCGGATGGAGTCGGCATAGCGATTGCGGAGCTTGTTCACCAGGTTGTCGATGGCCACCTGCTGCTCGTGGTCGCCGTGATCCACCAGACTGAGGCTGTCCTGATCGATTTCCGTAAGATCGCCGGAACGGGACTGCGGATCGAACGTGCCGATATCGTTAAAGGCCCGGGCCACCCATTGCAGAATCGACAACGACATAGCCTTGCGGCGCAGGCGCAGTTCGCGCATAGCGTCGAAGTAGGCCGTCTGGTCCTGGTTGGTACCCGCCTTGTCGGCGAGGTTGAACAGGGCATCGTCGGCGCTGTCGAAAAACTCGCCCAGCTCCTTGCGCAGCGACTGGCCGGAATAGTCCCGCAAACGAATCAGCGCGGACGGCAGCGAAAAGCTTCCCTCGCGCATCCCCCCATGCAGGCTGACTACCCGGTTGTCATTGGTCATTACAGCGCCCCCGACAGTGGCCCAGAGCGTTTCCGCTTTTTAAACAGGCGGCTATTCCACTCTGATGCCTCTGCGCACAGCCTGGATGGCTGCGCGCAATTTCACATTAGTTTACATCCATAATGGCATCATAGGCGGTTTCCACGTCACCTTGTGTCAGGTTTTGTCACCGTTTGTGTTCCGCGGAACTGGATCACACTTTATTTTTCGATTTCCTTTCAAATCAGTGCGTTAAAAATTCAACGGTGACGCCGTACAAACACTGTAGTGACGGCACACGTCACCCGGGTATCACATCCAAACGGACAACGCTTGGCGGCCGCAATGCCAGCCAGTAAACTCCCTGCCGGACCGCGCGTCCGCGACCCGCCAACCCACGCCAAGCACTGGAGCCATCCTCTGTCATGACTGCGATTTCCAAGGACCAGCTGAAACTGTCACGCGCACAGGCCGTAGCCCTGAGCTTGCAGGAGGATGTCGGGACCGGCGACATTACCGCCATGCTGATTCCCGAAGAGCTACGCGCATCGGCCCGGGTCATTACCCGGGAATCCGCTGTCGTTGCCGGTGTCGACTGGGTTAACGAAGTGTTCCGGCAGGTCGACCCGGCGCTGAGCGTCACCTGGTCCTGTGGCGATGGCGACCGCGTTGCGCCCGACGCCACCCTGTTTACCGTGGAAGGCCCGGCCCGCAGCATCCTGACGGCAGAACGCTGCGCCCTGAACTGGCTGCAGACGCTCTCCGGCGTCGCCACCCGTTGTCGCGATTATGCCGACCGGGTGGCTCATACCGCCGTAAAGCTGCTCGATACCCGCAAGACGCTGCCCGGCCTGCGACTGGCCCAGAAATACGCAGTCACCTGCGGCGGCTGCCAAAATCACCGGGTCGGCCTGTACGACGCGTTCCTGATCAAGGAAAACCACATCGCCGCCTGCGGCTCCATTGGCAATGCGATCGAAACCGCCCACCGCATCGCGCCCGGCAAGCCGGTCGAGGTGGAAACGGAGAACCTGGCGGAATTCCGGGAAGCCCTGTCCGCCGGGGCCGACATCATCATGCTCGATGAGTTCTCGCTGGAGGATATGCGCACAGCCGTCAGCGAAAATTCAGGACGCGCCAAAATTGAAGCCTCCGGCGGCATCAACGAATCGACGCTGATTCCTGTCGCTGAGACAGGAGTGGACTATATTTCACTGGGAACGCTGACCAAGGATGTCAAAGCCGTGGACCTGTCGATGCGCCTGTCCATGTAGGACAGGAAGGCGTGACCGGCCAGCACGACACGTCGTCTGACACGACTGCGAATTTACAGATGGTAACCGTAACCGGGTATGCCGTACGAAAATTCGGAGTAAGCTATTTAATGTGTCAAACAATTGTTAAACGTATGGCAGTGATTGGTATCTCGGCCGCCAGGGAAACACAGGCGAGCCGACCGACTGAATTCAGACCCAGGGAAACAGGGCTTCATAACAGACCAGGGAAGGGTTTTATTTGAACGCACCATTCCAGTCACTCGATTCATGGAAGGCGGTGCTTGTCCCTATTCTGATCGCAGCTGTGATCGCCGCTCTGGCCGGCGTCAGCATCCAGCTGCCTTCGAGGGTCAACCCCGCATCCATTATCTGGCTACCGTCAGGCCTTGCCCTGGCACTGCTTATCCTGAGGGGCCGTGAAGCGGTTCTGCCGATATTAGGCGGTCTGTTTGCCGCAGGGCTACTGTACGTTTACCAGGCCCCGGCCGGCACCCCGGATCCGCTGACAACCTTTCTGGCGGTGCTGCTTTCCTATCTGATTGCGCCCTTCGCGGCCTACTGGGTCTTTCGGCAAGCGGCCAGTCACCGCAATCCTCTATCGGACTACCTCGGCTTCCTCTGGTTCCTCGGCGCGGTCACTCTGGGCTCGCTGGGTGCGGCACTCCCCATCACCTATCTCGCTTCGCTGTACCTGACCGAGGGACAGACACCGCTGAACGAAGTCCTGCTCTTCAGCTGGTTCGCGCACAGCCTGGGCTGCCTCACCGTAACCCCGCTGATTCTCAGCCTGGTTCGCGAACCCATGGTGTCGCGCCTATTCCAGCGCCCCTTGGAGTGGATTCTCTGGCTGGGCGGTCTGGGATTCATCCTGGGGATGACGCAGCACAACGTGATGCAGGCGTTGTTCCTGTTGTTGCCCCTGATGACGTGGGCCGCCACCCGCTTTTCCGTCAGCGGCAGTATGCTGGCGATTACCACCTCAACTTACGCGGCGCTGGCCTGCGTATTCCTGCGGGGCGATGCGGACATCAGTCTGGGCATGGGCGCCCTGCTGAGTGAAACGCTGATCATCACGATCACTGGTACCTCTTGCTATGTCCGGGTGCTGCTGGCCGACCGAGAACGCGTGGAGAACAGTCTGGAAACCACCGTCGAGGAGCGCACGCGGGAACTGCAGATCACCAACTTCGAGCTGAAAGATGAAATTTTCATCCGCGAGCAGGCGGAAAAATCGTTCCGACGGTCATCGCGGCATTTCCGCGCCTTGTTCGAAAACACCAGCAACCCGATTATCGTGGTGGACGAAAAAACACTGATACGTCAGTGGAACAGCGCCGCCGAAGCCCTGTTTGGTTACAGCCGGGATGAGGCACTGGACCGCAACCTGCTGGACGCGTTCATCCCGCCGGAGCAACGCGACGAACTGGCCTGGAAGATGACGAAGGTCCAGAGCACCGGCCTGACCCGCGACCAGATCGAAACCCAGGTCAACAGCTTTGACGGCACCAGCCACACGCTGCTGTGGAACATCAACCGGCTGCAGGAGGAGGATGACGACGCCCCCGCGCACATCATCCTGATCGGCCAGGATATTTCGGAGATTCGCGAAACCCAGAACCAGCTGCACTACCTGGCCCATTATGACGTGCTGACCAACACCGCCAACCGCCGGCTGTTTGAGGATCGCTGTCGCCAGGCGATCACCAGCTCACTCCGACACGGTCATTACTGTGCCCTCATCGCCCTGGATGTGGATCACTTCAAGCGCATCAACGACACCCTGGGCCACGATGCCGGCGACGAATTGCTACAGGAGCTGGCGCGCCGCCTGCAACACAACGTGCGCCAGGAAGACACCATTGCCCGACTGGGTGGCGACGAATTCGCCATCCTGCTGAATCAGGTCAACGGAGCGGAAGGCTGCGAAAAAGTGGCTCGCGGCATCCTCGCGGCCATTACGGAGCCAGTCCGGGTCCCCAGCGGTGAGTTGATCATCACATCCAGCATCGGCATTACGCTGGCGCCCGTAGACGGCACCACCTACGAAGATTTGCTGAAAAACGCGGACATGGCGATGTACCGGGCGAAGAAAGCCGGCCGCAATAACATCCAGTTCTTCAGCCACGACATGAACACGGAAATGCAGCGGCAGATGGATCTGGAACGGGAACTGCGGGAAGCCATCCGCAGCGGCCAGCTCGACCTGCATTACCAGCCCATCATTAACGTTCGGGATGGCAGAGTCGTCGCCCTGGAAGCACTGTTACGCTGGAATCACCCCAGCCGGGGACTGCTGACGCCTCAGGACTTCCTCGACGTGGCGGAACAGACCGGTCAATTGCAGCAGCTGGGCGAATGGGTCTGTCACAACGCCTGTCTGCAGGCCCGCGCCATCCAGGCCATGAGTCCGGCGCCGGTGACGGTCAACATCAACCTGTCGTCGCGGCAGTACAACCACCCGCAACTGGCCACGCGCCTGCAACGGATCATCGACGAAACCAATCTCGATCCTCATTTGCTGGCCCTGGAAATCGATGAGCGGGTCCTCAGTGATCGGCTGGACGAAACCGCTCGCACGCTGGATCGCCTCAAGAAACTGGGCATTGGACTGGTTCTGGATCGCTTTGGCAGCGGGTTGTCGTCCCTGCGTCTGTTGCGTGACTTGCCGTTCGATCAGGTCAAGATCGATCAGGATCTGTTGCAACAGGCCCCGCATGAGGAAAACACCGCAGCCATCGTCCATACCCTGATCAACCTGGCCCGTCAGCTGTCCCTGACGGTGGCGGCGGCCGGGGTGGAGACTGCCGACGAAGACGCCTTCCTGCGCGGTGCCGGCTGCCACCTGCTCCAGGGCCACCGGTTCTGCCCGCCGCTGCCCAGTTCCGGGCTCGGCGAATTGTTCGACGAGGTGCGCAAGGGCCGCAAATTGCTGCCGGAAGATCAGTTCTCCCTGCCACTGCGACAAAACCCGTCCGGCAACAATCACCACTGACCTGAAAGGCGTGGTGTCAGGGAAATCGACAGGAAGGAAATGGGAAGACGGGGTGCCGCTCAGGCATCCCCTGACAAGAGCGCGTCAATCCGGGCGAGCTCGTTAATCACGATCTTGCCGGATACGGATTCCTGACGGAAAAACTCCTCCGCCATGGGCGCGATGCCGGACACGGCCGGTAGCGCCCTCTCCTCTTCAATCAGGACTTTCATGCGGGGCAGGAAGATGAACTGCAGCCATTGGGTAAACGTCAGCGTATCGACACAAAACGGTTGCGCACTCTGGAGGGCTTCCGGCTCGGGAGGCTCATGCTCCCAGTACTCCAGGCGACGCAACTCCAGTTCAATCGCCAGCAAACCGTCCGCAATGTAGGCAACCTGATTTTCGTTCGCTTGAGTCAATGTCACTCCCAACTCTAGAGGGGTTCAACATCCACCTTCTCGCCATTGAGAAGACGGTAGAGATCCACGTACTGGCGGGTCAGGTTGTGCTTGGGTGCCAGATGGACGAGCGGCTGACGCGCCTGGTGCGATTCCCGCATTTTAACCGAAGACGAGAGGCGAACGGAAAGAATCGGCAATCCTTCTTCCACCAGTTCCTGAACCAGCTTTCGTGGCAACGACGCGCGGGGTTGGAACTGATTGGCGACAATGCCCTCAACCACCAGATCCGGGTTGTGGTCTTCCTGGAGGTCCTGGATTTCGCCCAGGATGCTGTAAAGCGCCTGCCGGGAAAAATCATCGCAATCGAACGGAATCAGGCAGCGCTGCGCGGCGATCAGAGCCGAGCGGGTGTAGAAATCCAGTGCCGGAGCGGTATCGATGTAGATGGTGTCGAAATTCTCGCCCAGTTTCTTGAGCGCTTCCCGCAGTTTATAGATCTTGTGCTTGGCTTCCAGTTTGCGCTCCAGAAAATCAAGCTCGGGGCTGGACGGCATCACAAACAGGTTGGGAAACGGCGTGGCGTGTACAAATTCGTCCGGACGACGGTTGAACACCGAAAACGACACAGTCTGCTCCAGCAGGTCGGCAACCGTGTCGCGCAGCTCCGCCGCCGGCTTGCCCAGCAGATACTGGGTGGAGTTGCCCTGGGGATCCAGGTCCACCACCAGCGTGCGCTGGCCTTCGGCCGCTGCAATGGCCGCCAGGTTGCAGGTAATGCTGGACTTACCGACCCCGCCTTTCTGATTGAAAACGACTCGTCTCATGATGATGTCCATTCCCTTTTGTTGTTGGCCCCTCACAGAGCCATCCCGGCATTACCAGCCCATCACGGATTTGACGAAAGGTATCGTCAGGCGTCGCTGCTCCCGCAACGAGCTCTCGTCGAGGCGCTCAAGGATAGCCAGTAATTCACCGGTATGGCGCGATGCCCGTCGCAAGATGAACCGGCTGACGTCCTCCGGCAGTACCAGACCGCGCCGTTCGGCCCGGGTTCCCAGAATCAGCAGGCGATCTTCGTCCCTCGGCAGAGCCAGCTGGAGCACAATACCGTGCTGCAAGCGCGATGCCAGATCACGCAGGCCGATGGCGAGACGGGCCGGCGGCTCGACCGCGCTCAGGATCAGCTGATGGCCATTATCCAGCATCCGGTTAAACAGATGGAACAGCGCCTCTTCCCAGTGCACATCGCCGGCAACCGCCTCGATATCGTCCAGACAGACCCGCTCAAAGGATTCCATCCCCTGCAGAACATCCGGCCCCAGCGGCAGCAGCTCCTGGAGATTCAGACACAGGGCCGAAAGACCGCTGCGTTCGGCGTGGTGGCAGACTGCCTGTAACAGGTGGCTCTTGCCAGTGCCGCTGTCCCCGCAGACTACAATCACCGGAAGATTGGCATCTTCTGACAAGGCCCGGAGCTTTTCCGCCGCCAGGGCGTTCTTGTGCCCCAGGAAATTGGCAAACGTAGCGTCGTCATGCAGGCGAACGCCGAGTGTTAATTGTGAACCGTCTAGTGTGTTGTCAACCATGCACGACGCGCCCAGACGTAGATGTAGTGAAGACCGCTCGCCAGTGCCATCGCAGCAACCAGCCAGATACCCCGGGGAACAACCCAGGGCGGCATCGGCAAGCCCGCCAGGAAGATGACAATGGCCAGGACCACCAGGATCTGGATCAGGGTATTGAGCTTACCCAACCAGCTGGGAGCCATATCGAAGCGGCCGATGAAGAAATGGTACGCCAGAGCCCCGCCGACAATCAGCAGGTCGCGCCCCAGTACCAGCATAAACAGCCAGACCGGCAGGACACCGGTCAGCGTCAGCATCAGGTAAGCCGTAATCAGCAAGGCCTTGTCCGCCAGCGGATCGGCAATCGCTCCCAACCGGGATTTCCAGTTGAAATGGCGAGCGAGGAAACCGTCGAACCCGTCCGACAACGAGGCGATCAGAAAGACCGCCAGCGCCACCCGATACTGTTCCTCGTACAAGGCCAGTGCAAAGGGAACGATCAACAGCACCCGGATGAACGTCAATGCGTTGGGAATCCAGCGCCAGCGGTTGGCCTCGGTCACCTGCGACTCCAGCTCCCTTTACTCGGACGCACTGACCGGCGTGCCATTGCCCGTCCAGCGATAACGCAGGACCGGATACAGCGCCTCAAACGATTGCTCGCTCTCGGCTGCCGAGGCTTCACCTTCCGCCTCTGCCGGGTGATAGGCCAGACTGCCTACCGGACTGGCTGGATTGTCCGCCTCGGCGGTCGCCATATCGTCAGCCGCGGGCGCCTTGCCCGAGGAGTCGCCCGGATCTGCCGACTCCGCCGGGGCTGGCTTGGGCGCCGGCGTGTTTCCGGAGCTTTGGGTCCCCATGGTCTGGCGTTCGGTTTCCACGGGCTGGAAACGGTGATCCAGTGCGATGTACTCCTTCAGGACCGACAGCTCACCGGAGAAAGACACACGCATCGTCGCCACATTGCCGGCCGCCTGAACCGGTCCGGCGGAAACCACCGGCGTCATGTGCTGAAGCGATGCCAACAAATGACCGTAGTCCTCGACGGACTGGATGTTCTCGATTTTCAGATCCACCCGTTGCGCATCGGACACCTTGCCGGCCTCCACCGAATAGCGCGCCGCCAACAGATCCGCCCAGGCATCGATCACCGCCGACGCCAGGGATTCGGAGGACGCCGCATCACGCACTTCACCGGTCTCACTGAACGCGGGGCCATCAAGACGCCAGCTGGCTTCCCAGCCGGAGCCCTGGCGGCTGACATTCACCACACTGATCAGATTGTGCGGATAGGCAGATGAGGTGGTCCGCAAACTCTCCATGAACTGGCCCCGGATATCCGACGTCAGATCCCGCTGGTCACGCACGTCGGCCGGGGGCAGCGCAAAGGGCAAGCCCCGCTGGACCGCCGCTTCACGGAATGCACGCGACCAACGTCCGCGGGCATCGAGATTGTCATCATCGGCGGTCAGCACCCAACGGTCGCGCCCGGAATCCACCGCGACCCATCCCAGCGTCAGCGGCCGGTTGGCGCCCCACACCGGAACCTGCATGTTAGCCAGCGCCCGGTTAACACCCACCGCGCCGTAGGTAATGGTCAGCACGTCATTGCCTTCCGGCGAAGTCTGATACTGATAGGCCTGGACCAGGGATTCGGCGCTATCCAGCAACGCATCCACCTGATCGCTTTGCAGGACATCCGGGTTACCGGCCACGCGGGCAAGCACCTGTTTCAATCCCTCGGCATAGGCCGTCTGCTGGGATTCGGGTGAGGTATCGGCCACCGGAACCTGAACCTGGTAAAGCCCCTCCACCGTCACCGCTGACGCCATGCCGGGCATGATCACCGCGAGCAACAGGAGCATCATCCTGATCTGCGACATCGCTGCTGACTTCATTAATCACCCTGCTGTTGGGGAAACGCTGAAAGAGCCCGGACGATCAACGAAGCAAACAGACGCACAACACCGCGATTCGCCGCAAAAGGACTTTTCCAGAGGTTCCTTGGCTTGATTGGCGCATAGGATACACCAAGGTCCCGGCACTGAGTAGCGAGCGGCAGGCTGGTCGTCTCACCATTTTTTAATCGCGTGGCTCTGGAGCGGTTTCGGCTTTCCGTCATATCGCCCTGCAGGCATTGGATGGTCCCCCGCCACCTGCTAAAATTGCCGCCCTTTTTCCTGATCAGGGCAGTACACACCATGACCGACCAGAAACCCGGACTCACCTACCGCGATGCCGGTGTTGATATCGATGCCGGCAATGCACTCGTGGAGCGCATCAAACAGACCGCATCGCGGACTCGCCGCCCGGAGGTCCTTGGCGGCCTGGGTGGCTTTGGTGCCATGGTGGCGCTGCCCTCCGGCTATAAAGAGCCGATCCTGGTCTCTGGCACCGACGGTGTCGGCACCAAGCTGCGCCTGGCGATGCAGCTGGGTCGTCACGACACCATCGGCATCGATCTGGTGGCCATGTGTGTCAACGACCTGATCGTCGGCGGTGCAGAACCGCTGATGTTCCTCGACTATTACGCCACCGGCAAGCTCAACGTTGACGTCGCCGCCGACGTCGTCGACGGCATCGGTCGCGGTTGTGAACTGGCCGGCTGCGCCCTGGTTGGCGGCGAGACTGCCGAAATGCCGGGCATGTACGAGGGCGACGACTACGATCTGGCCGGTTTCTGCGTGGGGGTTGTGGAGCGCAACGAAATTATCGATGGCCTGAACGTCAGGGCTGGCGACGCCCTGATCGCCCTGGGCTCTTCGGGCCCCCACTCCAACGGCTATTCCCTGATCCGCAAGATTCTGGAAGTCAGCGATGCCGACCTGGACATGGCCCTGGGCGACACCACCCTGGGCAACGCCCTGATGGAGCCCACCCGGATCTACGTCAAGAACCTGCTGAAGCTGCTGAAAACCGTCGACGTGCGGGCCATGGCCCACATTACGGGCGGCGGCCTGCCGGAAAACATCCCCCGCGTATTGCCGGACGGCGCAGTGGCTGTCGTCGATACCGAAAGCTGGACACTGCCGCCGGTCTTCCAATGGCTGAAAGACGCCGGCAACGTCGATGCTCGTGAGATGTACCGTACCTTCAACTGTGGCATCGGCATGGTCATCTGCGTGCCCGCCAACCAGGCCCAGGATGCCCTGGACACCCTCGCAGGCCTGGGCGAAAACGCCTGGCGACTGGGGCACATCGAGCACCCTGCCAAAGACGCGGGCGACACCGACCGTGTGGTGTATCGCCCGGGTGCTGCCCGCTCATGAATGCGGCCATGGACCCGTCCGGCAACGAGAATCCGCTGGAGCCCCGCATCGTCGTGCTGATCTCCGGCACCGGCAGCAATCTGAAAGCCCTGATCGAGTCCACGCGCGCGCCGGGTCATCCCGGCCGCATTGTGGCCGTGGGCGCCAACCGTCCGGAAGCCGGCGGCCTTGAGGTTGCCGAACAGGCGGGCATTGAGACCTTTGTCGTCGATCACACGACGTACAAGGACCGCGGCAGCTTCGATGCGGAACTGCTGCGCAAACTGGAGGCGCTCAACCCGGATGCCATCGTTCTGGCAGGCTTCATGCGCATCCTGACGCCGGATTTCGTGCGCCATTTCCGCGGCAAACTGATCAACGTTCATCCGTCGTTGCTGCCGAAGTATCAGGGGCTCAAGACTCACCAGCGCGCCCTGGGTGCCGGCGATGCCATGCACGGCACCTCGATTCACTTCGTGACCGAGGAGCTTGATGGCGGCCCCGTCATAGCCCAGGCCGAAGTGCCCGTGCTCGATAACGACACCCCGGAAACCCTGGCGGCACGGGTCAAGGCGCGCGAGCACGTGCTCTACCCGATCATCCTGCGCTGGTTCTGTGAGGGTCGGATCGCCCTCGGCAACGACGAAGTCCTGTTCGACGGCGCCCCCATCCCCCAGGTGCTCTCCCTCCCGGCCGATGCCTACCAGTAAGCATTAAGCCGCCGTCACGGAAATGCAGTTGCGGGCTCTGCCCGCATACTCTAGTTTTGGAATGAACCCGGACCGGACAGGGATCTGTCGAAACGGTCCAAGCAGTATCGATTCTTCCGGACACCAAAACCATGAGCGCATTATTTCGACTCTGCACTGGATGCCGCCCTCTGGCGCTACTCCTGCTGGGCCTACTCCCGGCCTGGGCTGCCGGCGAGCCGCAGCCCGGCCTGCTGCCCTACTCCGCGACGTACCGGGCGACTCTGGAAAAAGGCATTCCCTTCAAAGGGTCAGCCACGCGAACGCTCACCAAGCAAGAGGACGGCAGCTGGCTTTACGCCTTCAAAGTCGAGTCCTTTATCGCGGATATTAATGAAAGCTCCCGCCTGAACTGGATCAGCGGTCATGCTCAACCGTCCGTCTATCGCTACGAGCTCGGCGGCCTGATGATTCCCGACCGTCAGCGCGACATCAATTTCAATTGGGCCAGCCGGCATGCCAACGGGGATTATGAGGGCCGCGACGTCGACGTCGATTTTCCGCGGGGCGCGCTTGATCCACTGAGCTATCAGCTCCAGCTGCAACAGGATGTCCGTAATGGCGAGCAGGAAATGCACTACAAGGTGGTGGGCAAGAACCGGGTCGAAGAGAGCACTTTTGCGGTCCTCGGGGACGAAACCCTGGACGGCAGCTTTGGCAGCGTGAATACCGTCAAGGTGGAGAAAGTCCGGGATCCGGACAACAAACGCAAGACCCTGATGTGGTTTGCTCCGGACTGGAATTACCTACTGGTGCGCCTGATCCAGATCGAGCCGGATGGAACCCGCTACGAAATCCACATCGAGAAGGCGACGGTCAACGGGGAGTCGATTCAGATTCCGCCCAAATCCTGAGCACTTCGTCGGCAATGATCGCCAGCCCCTCAGCGACCCGGTCATCGTCCTGGGAATAAGTCACGCGCAAGCACTCGTGCCGATGACGCCAGCCGTCATCAGGCAATCCCGGGAAGAAATAATGCCCGGACACCACCAGCACGCCCCGCTGCTTCAGGCGTTCATAAAGCACCAGACTGCTGACCGGCAGATCCGGGAACCACAGCCACAGGAACATGGCGCCTTCGGGCTTGTGCACAAACCAAGGGCAGCGCTCACCCAGCTTGTCGTGCAACACGGCGACCGCCTTCTGCATCTTGGCCCGGTAGAACGGACAGACCACATCCCGACTCAGGGACAGGATCTCGCCACTGCGCACCAATGGCTCCGCCAGCATCGCACCGAAGCTGCCCGTGGCCAGATTCATGATCGCATTGATACCCGACAACGCCCGAATGACCGGCTCGGCCGCAATGACGATGCCCGTACGGGCCGCTGGCAGGCCCAGCTTGGAGAGGCTCAGGCAGAGAATAATCTGGTCGTTCCAGCGCGGCGTGGCGTCGACAAACAACAGGCTGGGAAACGGTGTTCCATAGGCACCATCCACAATCAACGGCACGTCGTGCTTGACCGCCAATGCCTCCAGGCGAGCCATTTCGTCGTCGGTCACCACATTGCCGGTCGGGTTCGTCGGACGGGAGACGCAGATCGCGCCCGTCTCATCGGTCACATCCAACGCCTCAAAATCGACCCGGTATTTGAATTCGTGCGGTCCCGTTTCGGTGATTTCCGGTTTAACCGCGCGGAACAGGTCGTGCCCTAACCCGGCATCCGCATAGCCAATGTATTCCGGCGCTAACGGCAGCAGAATGTGGCGCTGATGCCCTTCGCCGTCGTCCCCACCAAACATATTGAACAACATGAAGAAGGCGGCCTGGCTGCCATTGGTGAGCGCAATGTTTTCGGGTTCCAGCCCCCAGCCATACTCCTTATTCAGCAGGTCAGTCAGCGCGCTGATAAACTGCTTCTCACCCTGGGGTGGATCGTAGACACCCACCAGACGACGGAAGGCGTCCTCGTCGTCGGTGAGGGATTTCAGGATGTCCCGCAAACGGTCCTGGATGGCCGGTACATGGCCCGGGTTACCACCGCCCATCATGATCATGTCATCGCCGGACGCCAGAGCGTTCCCCAGATCATCCATCAGCGACGTGATCCCGGCTTCCGCCGTAAACTTGCGACCGAATGCGGACAGTTTCATGGGCGGCTCCGGTTATTCATCATCATCCAGCGCGATGCCGAGGTTGCTCACGCCGCCATTGGCAGCGTCCTCTTTCATCTGGGCCACAAACGCTTCCGTCGGCACTCGCTGTTTCTTCAGGGAGAGCAGTAAATCCCGCTGGAACAGTTTGTCTGCCTTCATCAGCTCGTGCTTGTCGAGGAGGCGGACCAGGGCATCCTCATCCAGATCCTCACCCTCGGCCATCTCGATAAACTGTGCGACGGTCGCGGTGGCCCATTGGGATGCCTCCAGCGCGCGTTGTTTGGTGCTGTTCAGACGATTCAGCAGCGCCTGCTCGAGCAGCTTGCAAAAATCGTCGGCAGGGTAGACGCCGTACATGTCGTAGGCGTCCGGGTCCGGCGCCAGATTCTCCAGACGAGCCAGCGCCTGGGTGACCCGGGCATCGGCGTTTTTCTCCTGGAGCATGTCCCAGGCCTGATCCAGCAGCAGCCGCATCTTGGCGGCCTGCTTGGCACCGATGGCATCGTCGAACAGCACGTAATTGGGAAACGCACGCTCTGCCAGCGCCAGGATGAAAACGAATTCGCGCCATCCCCGCAGCTGTTCAAGCGCCTTGATAAACTGATTCGCGTTCAAGAGCGTTTCTCCGTCAACAATGGAACAGAAACACGCCGGGCCGGATCAGGTCCGCGGCAGAGTCACGCCACGCTGGCCCTGATACTTGCCGCCCCGATCCCGATAGCTGGTGTCACAAACCTCGTCGGACTCGAAGAACAGCATCTGGGCGACGCCTTCGTTGGCGTAGATCTTCGCCGGCAGGTTGGTGGTGTTGGAAAACTCCAGCGTCACCTGGCCTTCCCATTCCGGCTCCAGCGGGGTGACATTGACGATGATACCGCAGCGGGCGTACGTGGATTTACCCAGGCAAACCGTCAGGACATTGCGGGGAATGCGAAAGTATTCCACCGTCCGCGCCAGGGCAAACGAGTTGGGCGGGATAATGCAGACGTCGCTGGTCACATTGACGAAGCTGTCATCGTCGAAGTTCTTCGGATCCACCGTCGCCGAATGGACGTTGGTGAAAATCTTGAACTCGTTGCTGCATCGGACATCGTAGCCATAGCTCGAGGTGCCGTAGGAAATGACACGGCCTTTGGAAGATTCGCGCACCTGGTCGTGCTCGAACGGCTCGATCATGCCATGTTCCTGCGCCATGCGCCGGATCCACTTGTCGGATTTAATCGTCATCGTCTGATTCTCATGCGGGAAACTGGGCGTGCGCAGGACCCGGCCGGGCCGCGCGATCACAAAGGCCGCTATGGTAACGCCTGGCGCCACTTAAGACAAAGCAGCGCCGGCAATTCGGCGGGCCTTTTAACCGGACCGATCCGGTCAGTCGTCACTGATGGAAATGCTCGGAATCGGCGACGTCAGATTGCGCTCCCGGCGGGACAACAACGCCCCCATGCGGCGGGCCGCGTCGCGATAGGTCCGGGCCACCTCGGAATCCGGTTCAGCGACTACCGACGGCTGACCGCTGTCGGTCTGCTCGCGGATGGTCATGTGCAGCGGCAACTGACCCAGCAACTCGGTGTCGTATTCTTCGGCCACCCGCTGACCGCCACCCTCGCCGAACAACGGCTCATGGTGACCGCAGTTGCTGCAGATGTGCGTGCTCATGTTCTCGATCACGCCCAGCACCGGAATATCCACCTTGCGGAACATCTCAATGCCTTTCTTGCAGTCCAGAAGCGCAATGTCCTGCGGCGTGGTGACGATCACCGCGCCCGTGACGGGCACCTTCTGCGCCATGGTGAGCTGAATGTCGCCGGTGCCCGGCGGCATGTCGACGATCAGGTAGTCCAGATCATTCCACTGGGTCTGCGTGAGCAACTGCTGCACGGCCCCGCTGACCATCGGCCCGCGCCAGACCATCGGTGTCTTGTCGGTGACCAGGAACGCCATGGACATGGCCTCAATACCGTGAGCGGGGACCGGGATAAACCACTTATTATCGCGGGTTTGCGGGCGGGTGCCTTCCGGCAGTCCCAACATCATACCCACGCTCGGGCCGTAGATGTCGGCATCCAGAATACCCACCCGGCAGCCTTCCTGACTCAGTGCCAGCGCCAGATTGACGGCGGTGGTGGACTTCCCCACGCCACCCTTGCCGGAAGCCACGGCAATGATGTTTTTAACGCCGGCAATCGACTGGAGATCCTTTTGGGCCTGATAGGCACGGATCGCCTGGCGGGTATTGACCGTTACATCACCGACGCCGGACACATTTTCAATGGCATTGCCGACCAGTTGACGCAGTGCGCCGGCGATACCCTCCGATGGATAAGCCAGCTCCACATCAACCGTGACCTTACCCCCGTCGATCGCGACCGATTTAATCGCGTCGAGTGCAAACAGATCCTGATCCAGGTAGGGATCGCGATACTCGCGGATCGCGGCATCGACAGCTTCACGGGAAATTTCGCTCATATCCGTCTCCAAGCGGGCATTACCTGAGTAAAATACTATGTTATTACGGTAGCGCTATTTAACCACAGCCACCACAAACACTGAACCATCACGCATGGCCCTGTCGCGTAAAGACAACCTGCAAGAAACGGATGAAAAAAATCGGCCGGAACGGTATTATTCGGGCCCGAAATTCCGGCATCTGCCGGAGCGACATCACACCCGATCAACGTTTGGGACATCAAATGACGCAAGCCAACGCACAGTCCAAGCGCGACATCCTGGTCACGAGCGCCCTGCCCTATGCCAACGGGCCGATCCACCTGGGCCACCTGCTGGAATATATCCAGACCGATATCTGGGTGCGCTACCAGAACATGCGGGGCAACAACTGCGTCTATGTGTGTGCCGACGATGCCCACGGCACGGCCATCATGCTAAGGGCCGAGCGCGAAGGTATTACGCCGGAAGCGCTGATCGACCGGATCAACCAGGAGCACCAGCAGGATTTCAGCGGGTTCCTGATCCATTTCGACAACTACTACAGCACCCATTCGCCTGAAAACCGCGAGTTCTCTTCCTACATCTACGAGCAGCTGAAGAAGAACAATCACATCGCGACCCGGAACATTACCCAGTCCTACGATCCGGAAAAGGAAATGTTCCTGGCGGACCGCTTCATCAAGGGCACCTGCCCGAAGTGCAAGTCCGAGGACCAGTACGGCGACAATTGCGAAGTCTGCGGCGCCACCTACACCCCGGCGGAGCTGATCAACCCGCGCTCGGCCGTTTCCGGCGCCACACCGATCGAGAAAGAGTCCGAGCACTACTTTTTCCGCCTGCCGGAGTTCGCCGACTTCCTGCGCGAGTGGACCCGCAGCGGCACCCTCCAGCCGCAGGTGGCGAACAAGCTGGCCGAATGGCTGGACGCCGGCCTGCAGGAATGGGACATCAGCCGCGATGCACCCTACTTCGGCTTCGAGATTCCCGACGCGCCGGGCAAGTATTTCTACGTCTGGCTGGACGCGCCGATCGGCTACCTCGCCAGCTTCAAGAACCTGTGCGAGCGTCGCGACGACCTGGACTTCGATCATTTCTGGAAGGCCGACTCCACCGCCGAGGTGTACCACTTCATCGGCAAGGACATCATCAACTTCCACGCCCTGTTCTGGCCCTCCATGCTGCACAGCGCCGGCTACCGCACGCCGTCTGCGGTCTACGCCCACGGCTTCATCACCGTGAACGGCAAGAAGATGTCCAAGTCCCGCGGCACCTTCATCATGGCGCGGACCTATCTGGATCACCTGAATCCGGAATACCTGCGCTACTACTTCGCCACCAAGCTGACCAGCAACGTGGACGATATGGACCTCAATCTCGAGGACTTTGCACAGCGTGTGAACTCCGACCTGGTGGGCAAGGTCGTGAACATTGCCAGCCGGACCGCCGGGTTCGTCACCAAGAAATTCGACGGCCAGCTGGGGCAGGTCACCGAAAGCGAGAAGCTGGCCGAGTTCATCCAGGCCGGTGACGAGATTGCCGAGCATTACGAGAATCGTGAATTCGGTCGCGCCATGCGTCGGATCATGGAATTGGCGGATATTGCCAACCAGTACGTCAACGACGAAGAGCCCTGGGTCCTGATCAAGGACGCCGAGCGAGCGGCGGATGTACAAGCCATCTCCACCAACGCCATCAACATGTTCCGACTGCTGATGACGTACCTGGCGCCGATCCTGCCGGCCACCGCGGAAGCGGCCGAAGCGTTCCTGAACGCCAAGCTGGACTGGAACGGCCGCGAGCAGCTGATGGAAAATCACGGCATCAACAAGTTCAAGCCGCTGATGAGCCGCGTGGAGATGAAGCAGATCGACGCCATGCTGGAAGCTTCCAAAGAGGAACTCCCGGCAGCTACCGGCGACAAGACCACCAAACCGGCGGACAACAAGGCGGACAAGGTCGAGCCACTGGCCGACGAGATTGATTTCGACGCCTTTGCCAAGGTCGACCTGCGCGTGGCGAAGATCGTCAAGGCCGAGCACGTGGACGGCGCCGACAAGCTGCTGCGCCTGACGCTGGATATCGGCGACAATGAGCGCAACGTCTTCGCCGGCATCAAATCCGCCTATCAGCCGGAAGAGCTGGAAGGCCGTCTGACGGTCATGGTCGCCAACCTGAAGCCGCGCAAGATGAAGTTCGGCCTGTCCGAAGGCATGGTTCTGGCGGCTGGCCCCGGCGGCAAGGACATCTTCATCCTGTCACCGGATTCCGGCGCCCAGCCGGGCCAGCGGGTGATGTAACCCGTCCGGACCACAAATAAGGGGGCATCGCACGGCGATCCCCCATGAGAAAACGCCGAAAAGGCGTCCGGGATAGCGCTGCAGGCGCGGAGAGATCACATGACAGACTACCTGCTGATTCTGGTCAGCACGATTCTGGTCAACAACTTCGTACTGGTCCAGTTCCTGGGCCTGTGCCCGTTTATGGGCGTCTCGAACAAGCTGGAGACCGCCATGGGCATGTCCCTGGCCACCACCTTCGTGCTGACGCTCTCGTCGGTCTGCAGCTACCTGGTCTACACCTACCTCCTGGCACCGCTGGATCTGGCGTTCCTCAAGACCATCACGTTTATTCTGGTGATTGCCGTCGTTGTCCAGTTCACTGAAATGGTGGTGCGCAAGACGAGCCCGCTGCTTTATCGGGTGCTGGGTATTTTCCTGCCGCTGATCACCACCAACTGCGCGGTGCTGGGCGTGGCGCTGCTGAACCTCAACCGCAACAACAACTTCATCGAGTCGGTGCTTTACGGACTCGGTGCGGCGCTGGGTTTCTCCCTGGTACTGGTCCTGTTCGCCGCCATGCGCGAGCGGATCGCGGTGGCCGATGTGCCGGTCGCTTTCCGGGGGGCCGCCATTGGCATGGTCACCGCCGGTCTGATGTCATTGGCCTTCCTCGGTTTTACCGGGCTGGTAAGCATCTGACGGAGTCATCACCATGTGGACCAGCATTCTCATTGCCATCGGTGCGCTCGTCGTCCTGTCCCTGATCTTTGGCGGCCTGCTGGGCTTTGCCGCCGAGCGCTTCAAGGTCGAGGGCAATCCCATCGTCGACCAGATCGACGCCTTGCTGCCCCAGACCCAGTGCGGCCAGTGTGGCTTCCCGGGCTGCCGACCTTACGCCGAATCCATTGCCAACGGCGACGCCATCAACAAGTGCCCGCCGGGTGGCGAAGCCACCATCCACGCGCTGGCCGACTTACTCGATGTGGAACCGGAACCGCTGGATGCCGAGCACGGCGTGGATCAGGGCAAGCGCGTTGCCATCATCCGGGAAGACGAGTGCATCGGCTGCACCAAGTGCATCCAGGCGTGCCCGGTGGACGCGATCCTTGGCGCGGCCAAACACATGCACACCGTCATTGAGAGCGAATGCACCGGCTGCGACCTCTGTGTCGAACCCTGCCCGGTGGACTGCATCGACATGGTCCCGGTGCCCACCACGATCCGCACCTGGAATTGGGAGCGGCCCGGACTGTCTCAGGCAAGAGATCGCGTGATCGCCTCCGACCGCGTGGAGGTAACGTCCTGATGCGCAAGATCTGGGATTTCCCCGGCGGCATCCACCCGCCCGAGAACAAGCACCAGTCCACAACGGCTCCGATTCGCACATTGCCGTTGCCAGACGCGCTCTACATTCCATTGCAGCAACACATCGGCGCACCGTCCCAGACGCTGGTCGATACCGGCGATCGCGTCCTGAAAGGTCAGATGCTGGCCGAACCCCAGGGTCGGGTCAGCGTGGCCGTGCATGCGCCGACTTCCGGCACGATTGAGGGCATCGTCCCGCACCCGGTGCCCCACCCGTCCGGCATGACCGACTGGTGCGTCATCCTGCAACCAGACGGCGAGGAGCAATGGGCCGACCTCGAACCACTGGAGGACTATCACAGCGAAGCCGCCCCCGCCCTGTTGGAGCGGATTCGTCGCGCGGGCATCGCCGGGATGGGCGGCGCCGGCTTCCCGACAGAGATCAAGCTCCACCCGCCCCGGGACGACAAGGTCCGCACGCTGATCCTCAACGGCGCGGAATGTGAGCCTTACATCACCGCCGACGACATGTTGATGCGCACCCGCGCGACCGACATCGTGCGCGGGCTGGAAATCATGGCGTTTATCCTGGAGCCCGAAGAGTGTGTCATCGGCATTGAGGACAATAAGCCGGAAGCCATCGAAGCGCTGAAACAGGCCGTAGCGGGCACGCGCATCGATATCGCCGTCGTTCCAACCAAGTACCCATCGGGGGGCGAGAAACAGCTGATTCAACTGCTCACCGGGTTGGAAGTCCCCCATGGCGGCATTCCTGCGGATATCGGCGTGATGTGCCAGAACGTGGGTACGGCCGTGGCCGTCTATCGGGCCGTGCGCTTTGGCGAACCGCTGATCTCCCGCATCACGACACTGACCGGCGAAGGGCTGGCGAGCAAAGGCAACGTGGAAGCGCTGATCGGCACGCCCATACGGTTCCTGCTGGAACAGAGCGGCTTCAGCGAGGCGAATACCCAGCGCCTGATCATGGGCGGCCCGATGATGGGTTTCACACTCGATGATCCGGACGTTCCAGTCATCAAGACCACCAACTGCATCATCGCCGGCTCTCCCGAAGAATTCCCGGCACCGCCACCGGCGCAACCCTGTATCCGCTGTGGCATGTGTGCCGAAGCCTGCCCCATGGAGTTGCTGCCCCAGCAGCTGTTCTGGTTTGCCCAGTCGCAGGAATTCGAGAAAGCCGAGCAGCACAACCTGTTCGACTGCATCGAGTGCGGCGCCTGTTCTTACGTCTGTCCCAGCACCATTCCGCTGGTGCAATTCTACCGCTACGCCAAAGGCGAGTTGCGCCAGCAGCGGGACGATCAGATCAAATCCGATCGCGCGCGGGAACGCTTTGAAGCCCGTCAGGCCCGGCTGGAACGAGAGCAAGCCGAGAAGGAAGCCAAGCGCAAGGCGCGTGCCGAGGCCGCCGCCAAAGCCCAGGCGGAGAAACGTGAACAAGCCGCCGAGAAGCCGAAGAAATCCGCCAGCGCCGCCGTGGAAGCCGCCCTGGCCCGCAAGGGAATGGCAGCGAGGGCCGAGCCCGCTACGACGCCAGAGGCACCTGATATCGCGACCCTGGAAGCCAACCTGACCAAGGCTCAGGCCAAACTCCGGAACATGCAGGGGCTTCTCAAGGACGCGCGCGACCAGGGTGGTGACACCGAAAAACTGGAGCGGGCAGTCGCCAAGAACGAAGAGCGCGTGGCAGCGGCACAAGCCGCTCTGGATAACGCCAAGGCGCCGGCATCCGCGACAGAGACGTCGGAAACGACGACACCAGACGCGGAAACGCTAAAAGCCAACCTGGACAAAGCCACGGCCAAGCTGGACACCATGCGCAGCATGCTGGCTGAGGCCCGCGCCGAAGGCGGCGACAACGTCGAGAAGCTGGAACGGGCCGTGGCCAAAAACGAACAACGCGTACAGGCCGCGCAGGATGCCCTGAATGCCGCTCGTCCCGCTCCTTCCGCACCGAAGGCCGACATCCCGGAACTGGAAGCGGCCCTGGACAAGGCCCGTGCCAAACTGGACACCATGCAAGATATGTTGCAGGAAGCACGCGATACCAACGGCGACAACGTGAGCAAACTGGAGCGCGCCGTGGCCAAGAATCAGGACCGGGTCGCCCGAGCCGAACAGGCACTGGCCGATGCCCGTAAAACAGCGGACGCCGAGTCCTGACGGAGACCGAGAAACCACCATGGCTTTTCTGAGACTTTCTTCCCCCCACGCACACGGTCCGCAGCGAACGTCCCGGGTCATGCTCTGGGTGATCCTGGCCACACTGCCGGGCCTGCTGGCCCAGACCCTGTGTTTTGGCTGGGGCAACCTGGTGAATACGGTGTTCTGTGTCGCCGTCGCCCTACTGACCGAAGGTATGATTCTGATGCTGCGAAAGCGGCCGGTCGCTTTCTTCCTGAAAGACAACACGGCCGCCGTCACCGGTCTTCTGCTCGGCCTGTCTCTGCCCCCGTTTGCGCCCTGGTGGGTGAGCGTCGTCGCTGTGGTCGTGGCCATCCTGCTGGCCAAGCAACTTTATGGCGGGCTGGGCTCCAACCCGTTCAATCCGGCCATGGTCGGCTATGCCCTGGTGCTGGTGTCGTTTCCGGTCGCCATGACGACGAACTGGGCCAGCCCCACCGGCCTGAGTGCCGATACGCCGGGCCTGCTCCATACCATCGCCCTTAATTTCACCGGCGCTGAGGCCGTAGACGGCTACACCATGGCCACGCCGCTGGACGTCTACAAGCACGACATCAAGACTCAGCTGTCCGGCCAGGTCCTGCAGAATCCGGCGTTCGGGGACTTCGTCTCCAAGGGCTGGGAGTGGGTGAACCTCGGCTTCCTCGCCGGTGGTCTGCTCCTGATCGCGTTGCGCCTGATCACCTGGCACATTCCGGTCAGCATGCTGGCCGCGCTATCGGTCATGAGCCTGGCGTTTGGCTGGGATCCGGACCAGTACGCGCCGCTCACGATTCACCTGCTGTCAGGCGCGACCATGCTGGGCGCTTTCTTCATCGCGACGGATCCGGTGACCGCCGCCACCAGCCGTAAAGGTAAACTGGTCTATGGCGCCGGCATCGGCATCCTGCTCTACATCATCCGAAGCTGGGGCAGCTATCCGGACGCGGTAGCGTTTGCGGTGTTGCTGATGAATTTTGCCGTACCGTTCATCGACTATTACACGCAACCGCGCACCTACGGCCACCAGAAAGCCCGTCGCGTCAAAGCCGACTAATCGCAACAGGACCTGTCATGGCAGCACTAGGACAATCCATCACTCGCAACGCCATCGGACTGGCCCTGTTTGCGGTGATCACGGCAGGCACCATCGCGGTGACGCACGCCTTCACGTCTGACCGCATTCGAGACCAGATCCGCAAGGCCGAAGCCGGCGCCCTGCTGCAGATTATTCCGGAAGACCGGCACACCAACGACCTGCTGGCGGCCGCTCTGCCGGTCGGTCCCGACGAGCAACTGGGCCTGAGCGAGACGCTGTCGGCGCATATCGCCCGCAAGAACGGCAAAGTGACCGGTGTTATCCTGCCTGCGGTGACTCACAATGGTTATTCGGGTGACATCCACCTGCTGGTGGGGATTGGTGCCGATGGCCGGATTCTTGGCGTTCGTGTGACGCAGCATCATGAAACGCCCGGTCTGGGCGACAAGGTCGATACCAAGAAGACCAGTTGGGTCTACAGCTTCAACGGCAAGTCGCTGGAAAACACGTCCAGAAGTGAATGGGCCGTGGCCAAGGACGGTGGCCAGTTCGACCAGTTTACCGGCGCGACGATTACCCCACGCGCTGTCGTCGGCGCCGTTCACAACGCCCTGCTCTACTTCCAGGCTCATCGTGACACCCTGCTCGCTCCGACCGCGGGCATGAACGCAACGCACGGAGATCGAGGCTGAAATGGCCACTAAAACGCCCAAAGAGATCATCAAGGACGGCCTGTGGACCAATAACCCGGCGCTGGTGCAGGTGCTGGGCCTTTGCCCGCTGCTGGCCGTCACCGGCACGGTCGTGAACGGGATTGGCCTGGGACTGGCCACGCTACTGGTGCTGGTCGGCTCGAACCTGTCGGTCTCACTGATTCGTAACTTCGTCTCGGATTCGGTGCGTCTGCCGGCCTTCGTCATGATCATCGCGTCATTCGTGACCTGCGCTGAGCTGCTGATGCAGGCCTATACCTACGAGCTCTACGAGATTCTCGGCATCTTTATCCCGCTGATCGTCACCAACTGCGCCATCCTGGGCCGCGCTGATGCCTTTGCTTCCCGTAATCCCGTGCTGTTGTCGGTACTGGACGGTTTCATGATGGGGGCCGGCTTCCTCGCCGTGCTGATTGTCCTGGGGGGGATGCGCGAGCTGATCGGCCAAGGCACGCTGTTTTCCAACATGGACCTGATCTTTGGCGCGAGTGCCAGCACCTGGAAAATCCAGGTTTTTGACGACTACGCGAATGTGCTGTTCATGATCCTGCCGCCCGGCGCGTTTGTCGGACTCGGCTTCCTGATTGCCCTGAAGAACAGCATTGATGGTCAGATTCGCAAACGTCAGGCCGCCCGTGAAACCCAGCCAGTCACCGCCGGCAGCAAACGGGTTCGCGTGACCGGTCACGTCTCCTGAGGTTTTGATGAACAAGGAAAAACGGACACAGATCTTTGAGCGGCTCAAGGCCGCCAATCCCAACCCCACCACGGAGCTGGTCTACAGCAACCCATTTGAGCTCCTGATTGCGGTGATCCTGTCGGCCCAGGCCACGGATGTCGGCGTCAACAAGGCAACCGCCAAGCTGTTTCCTGTGGCCAATACCCCCGAAGCTATCCTGGCGCTGGGCGTGGACGGTCTCAAGGAATACATCAAGACGATTGGCCTTTTTAACAGCAAGGCGGAAAACGTCATCAAGACCTGCCGGGCACTGGTGGAGCAACACGACAGCGTCGTACCGGAAACCCGGGAAGCCCTCGAAGCCTTGCCCGGCGTCGGTCGCAAGACGGCCAACGTCGTCCTCAACACGGCTTTCGGACAGCCCACCATGGCCGTGGACACCCACATCTTCCGGGTATCCAACCGGACCGGGATTGCGCCGGGTAAGAACGTGCTGGAAGTGGAAAAGCGGCTGGTGCGCCTGGTACCCAAGCCTTACCTGCAGGACGCCCACCACTGGCTGATCCTGCACGGGCGATACACCTGCACGGCACGCAAGCCGAAGTGTGGCAGTTGTATCATCGAGGATCTTTGTGAATTTAAAGAGAAGCGGGAATATCTGGACTGAGTAGCCCTCGGGACGCCGCACGACGCCTCAGAAGCTAAAGCATCTGCTACATACTCCAGCCGGCCTTAAATGTTGTATCGTAGATTGGGCTGACGCAGGAAGCCCAACAAGCCAGGTTTGCGGCCCATCTCATCCAATCCAATGGTCGCCAGGCCGGTTTTTGAGAACCCATGCTCCAAAAGCCTATCCGCGATAACGGGGACGTCCGGTGCCCGCTTATTGTTGGGCTTCCTGCGTCAGCCCAACCTTGTATCTGTCCATGAACTTTGGCTAGCTACCAGAGTTCACCTGGAAGCCGGGTATATAGCGCCCAACCTGAGGGCATAGACCCTGCGTTGTAGATGTAA
>NZ_JAGDDW010000016.1:0-120934 GCF_040148665.1 Marinobacter sp. NFXS9
ATATAAATGACTATATTGAAGACTTTTATAATCGCCAACGGCTGCACAGTGGCCTGGGTTACCGGACTCCGCTAGAGTTCGAGGAAATCAACTGAAAGGGCGTGTCCGATTTATTGGGGGAATTCCAACGTCCCTGACGGGCCGCCGCTTCGCTCAGCGTTAAAAAACAGGATCTATGAGGAATCATCGAGAATGAATAGAGGATTTTTTGCGCTGTGCTTACTTTTCGTCACAGGGCCATTGTTCGCAGGAACTCAGATTAAGAGCCATTTCGACTTCACCGCTGTGCTACCAGATGGGTGGGTGCAGGTTGGCCCTAGTTCTGCATCAACGATGGAAATAGAGGACTTTTCCAAAGCGAGCCCCATCAATAAAGAAACTCTACATCAAATCAGGAATAAGGTAGCAGGAAAAGAGGTTGAATTCTTTTATGACGTAAAAACCCTCGAATCTGACTTTAAATCAAACATAAGCATTCAAAAAAGTGAGCCTGTTTTAGTCGATAGTCTGAAGGAGCTGAATTCAGAGTGCTCCAGCCTTCCTGAGGCTTTAGAGGAAGTCTATGGTGAGCCGGTTGACATCAAATTCTGTGAAGCAGGAATTTTGAACAAGTGGGCCGTCTTTCGTCATGTTTATGTGGTTCCGTCCCAAGAAATAATGATTATCAACGATACGTTACCCGTAGACGCGAAGCACTCTCTCATTATTGTTGGCGGTGCGCCAGTTGCCGACAAGGAGGGCTTGCAACGGATTCTACCAGCGCAGCAAGCCTTGTTAGACGGTTTGACAAATCACCTTCTCGATGCACAAATGGAATCGAAAAAATAGATCCTAATCCTAGAGCCCTGACATCAAGTGGATTCGGTATTTTTTAACAAAGCAATCAAATTCGTTCCGGCCTTTGGCCTCCACCGGATGCCCTTATCAGGGCGCCGTTTATTGCTGGCGTTAAAGCGCTCCACACAGATCATAGAGTAAACCGTGCTAGAAATTCGCTTCCTCTCACAGAATCAATTCAAAGTCGCCGAGGCTAGTGCAATCCTCAATGGTGCTGGTGTATCGGTTATTCCGATATCTAGTAAGGTTGAGGAATTGCAGACTGAAGACTCCAAGCGTTTGGTCAAGGACAAGGCGATTAAGGCTTTCAAACAAGCTGGTCGCCCGCTTTTTGTCGAGCATACGGGCCTATACATCGATTATATGAACGGCTTGCCAGGTGGTTTGACCCAAATTTTCTGGGATAACCTCCAGGCGGACAAATTTTGTGAAATCTTTGGAATGGCCTCAAAAAACACGCTGGAAGCCAAGACAGTTATTGGATTCATTGATGGCCAGCAGTTTTTCTTCTTCGAAGGCTCCATTCGTGGGACTGTACCTCCTGAACCACGTGGTGATAGATCATTTCAGTGGGATTGTGTGTTTGTTCCGGATGGCTATTCATCTACCTTCGCGGAAATGGGCGATCAGAAACACGATATCTCAATGAGAAGGCGGGCTTTGGACCAATTTTCTGAGTTTTTGAGAAAGCGAGGTATGGTTTAGATGCAGGAACTAGCGGCTGCTATCAGGTCAAAGAAAGCTGTGTTGTTTGCAGGTGCCGGCCTCTCAATGAACCTGGGCTTGCCTTCATTTGGAGGTCTAATCGACAAACTTGCTCGTGATCTAGGCTTCGATGTTGAAGTTTTCCAGAGTTGTGGAGATTATCTGGCGTTAGCGGAATTCTACTATCAGAAGAAGGGGAGCTTAGGACCGCTGAGAAGTTGGATGGATACCACTTGGCACTCAAATGATGTCGAGCTCGAAAAATCTGAAATCCACAAGACCATAGTCGAGCTGGATTTCCCAACGATTTATACCACGAACTATGATCGCTGGATTGAGAAGTCATTCGAGCTGTGGGAGAAAAACTATTGCAAAGTTGCAAGCGTTGCTGACCTAGCTGAAGCACATGATTCCTTGCCACAGATAGTTAAATTCCATGGCGATTTCGACAATGACGAATCTATCGTACTGACTGAATCCAGCTACTTTGACCGACTGGATTTTGAATCACCTCTGGACATCAAGCTACGTAGCGATGTACTCGGAAAAACAGTGCTATTTCTCGGTTACAGCCTATCTGACATAAACATCAGGTACCTATTGCATAAGTTGCAAAAGCAGTGGTCACGATCAGCAAATGGTAAAGGGCGTCCGAAATCTTACATTTTCCTCACAAGGCCAAATGTCGTCCAAGAGGAGTTGCTGAAAGCTAGGGGTGTCACTCCCATTGTTGCGGAATTGGACGATCCAAAAGAAGCAACTTTATCGTTCCTCAGGGAGTTGTTGCATGAAGCGTACGGCAAAACTGCCGCGCTTTAACAAGTGCGGTCAAGGGACGCTCCTATCGTCGCGCCCCTGCCGCTGGCGTTATGCATATGGTTTTGAGCAATGTTTAGATTAGCTGCTTTGTTAGTAATGCTGGTTTCGCACAATGCATCGGCTCAGAGTTTCTTGGACTCGGTAGCCGCAAAGTACTCAGACATGTTCTGTGAACATCAGGGTTTTCTGGAATGTGCTGAGGCGCAAAAGGTTGAGTGCGTATCTGCAATTGATCGTTCGGTTCAGCATTGCGACCAGTTTGCTTTGAAAATTTACAAAGAGATCGAGGCAGGTGAGGATTCCAGACCTTCAGGAGAATCATTTGCAGACTGTTTTTCGACGACCTTTGCCAATGGAATGGACCTCGAAGAAGAGAAGTTTGATTCTTGCAGCTTTCCCGCTCTTCGAGACCATCAAAATGAGCTACGAGAAAAACTTAGGTCTAAGCGGTCCTAAAATGCATAACAAGTGGCTGTTGTCGGACGCACCTACGCTGGCGCTCCGGTGCGCCGCAAAGCCAAAGCGTTAGGTACATAAAAAGGAATTCTGAGTTTGATTAAGAAGTGGGCAATTCCGTTGGTAACTGTGTTTGCGACTGGCTGTGCCAGTAAATACCCAGTGACGTTTGACTCCTACCCTCAAGGAGCGACGCTGGTGTGTAATGGTACCAACTGGGGGTATACACCTAGGACTTTGTATTACGAACCAGAGGTAAAGGAACAACAGTATCTATATCTGAGTGCATGTAGCGCAAATTGGGCAAGTGGAGCCAAGAAGGTCTATGATCCCGTGCCAGTTCAGCAGTTCCAGGATGGTGTACGTCAAACCGCGCAAAGACCAAATGTGCCAGGATTTCAACAGGACTCCGAATTTGCGCTAAAAGTTCAGCAAATGAATTATCAGAGACGCCAGGCACAAGCGGCTGAGCAGTCAGCATATGAGCAACAGCGTCAGAACAACAAAACAACCACCTGCATTACCAATTACGGATTTACTACATGCCATTGAGTACGTCTATTTTTACGTTCGGTTTAGAGAAATCCTCGGATTCGTCAACGGAGCAATTCGTAAGTGCACTATCTTGTGCCAGAGATTCGATTGAAAGCGTTTTGGACAATGAGTCCTTGAGCATCACCGTTGAAGGTCATTCGGTTGTCATCAAATCTCGAGATTCGGAACAGCCCATCGGGATGACTTTGGCGGATTGTCGCGAAAAACTTAAAGGTAGTTTTTGCGATTCATCCGGACAACTATATCCCGAATTCGCAAAGGTTGTGCCTGCTGGCAAAAATACCTAACCATTGCAGGCACAGCGACGCCCACTACATTGCGCCTTCGGCTCCATTCCGTGGGCGCGCATGCTGCAGGCGTTAAAACCACAAAGAATCGACCAGGGAGGGCGCGCAACATGATTTGGTACATCATTTTCCCGGCTACCTTACTCGTTCTGTGGGATCAGATTGGCCTCGCGTCCGATTCAATTTGGCAGGCCGTTTTTGCACCACTTTTATTCACATTAGTGTTGGTCTATTTCCTCATGTGGCTATTCTTGAAGTTCCTCGGAGGAGGCTCATCTGGTTCCCCTGGAGGTCTTGGCGGCTACATTGGTGGAGGCGGTTCAGGAGGCGATGGCGGAGGTGATGCTGGGTGCTAGGTTTTAACAAGTTGTTGTAGTTTGTTCCGGCCTGCGGCCTCCACCGGACGCCCCTGTCGGGGCGCCGCTAAACAAAAGCGTTAGCTGCTAAGGAAGCCGTTCATGAAGCTTTCAAAATCAAAAATAGACCGTGCTGGCGTTGCCCTAGCAAAAGATTCTTACCGAGACGCCGACGAATGGGTTGAGTACGAAGATGTACTTGATAAGTATCGTGAGGCTCACTTGCAGCCATTGACAGAGACCACTCTCGAGTTACAGCAATGGTTGACTGGTTGGACTTCCCCCGGTGCAGTGGACACTCCTAGCCTATGATTGGACTTCCCCCGGTGCAGTGGACACTCCTAGCCTATGATTAGAGCATAGGAGGATTGCCATGAGCAGCCAACGTTACACCCCAGAATTCAAGGATGAAGCGGTCCGACAAGTCCTGGAGCGGGGCTATACCGTATCGGAAGTATCGCAACGACTTGGAGTCTCCGCTCACAGTCTCTACAAATGGGTTAAAGCGGTAAAGCCGGATAAGTCCGATCAGCAGGCTGCCGAACTGGTTGAAGCCAAGAGTGAGATCCTCAGGCTGCGCGCCCAAGTGCGTCGGGTTGAAGAAGAGCGCGATATCCTAAAAAAGGCCGCTCGGTACTTTGCCAGAGAGCCCGAGTAAAGTACCGGTTCATCAACGATCACCGGCGTGAATTCAATACCAAAACGATGTGCCGGGTTCTCCGGGTCGCTCGTAGCGGTTTTTATCAATGGCTGCACAAACCCCTGTCTGACCGAGCCATTGATAACCAGCGACTGCTGGCGCAGATCCTAGCGTCTTATCAGGGCAGCTCCGGCGTTTATGGCTCCCCAAGAGTGTTTCTGGACCTTCGGGAGGCCGGGGAAACCTGTGGTTTGAATCGCGTGGCACGTTTGATGAAAGAACATAAAATCAAAGCGCTACGAGGTTATAAAGCGCCTCGAGTGATCGCAGGAAGGCCGTCCATCCTGACCCCGAACAAGCTTCAGCGCGAGTTTACGGTGGACCGCCCGGACAAGTCCTGGGTGACTGATATCACCTACCTTCGGACCTGGCAGGGATGGTTGTACCTGGCGGTGGTCGTTGATCTCTTCTCACGCCGCGTGGTGGGCTGGTCGATGAAACCTACTCTACACCGCAGCCTGGTGGTGGATGCGCTACTCATGGCCGTTTGGCGGCGTCGACCGAAGGACTCCGTCCTGGTCCACTCCGACCAAGGCGCGCAATATGGGAGCGATGATTGGCATCGGTTCTGTCGCGCCCATAATCTCGAACCCAGTATGAGTCGACGAGGCAACTGCTGGGATAATGCGGTAGCCGAGTCCTTCTTCAGCAGCCTGAAAAAGGAACGCATCCGCAAACGGATCTACAAAACCCGTGATCTGGCCAAGGCGGATGTGTTCGACTACATCGAAGTATTCTATAACCGGCTTCGGCGTCACACCCACTTGGGAGGCGTCAGCCCGGAGGCCTTTGAGCGGGCCTCCGTTTGAGGCTGGGGCGTGTCATGCATAGCGGGGGAAGTCCACCTAAGCAGGAGAAAACCGATGCCGGAAATGATCACGGGTAAGAAAACCCAGCAGTACAGCGCCGACTTCAAAGGCAAAGCGGTGAAGTGGAGCCACCTGGCCTCTACAGGAGCGCATCTCATTTGACAGGAATTGCCGCCAGGTAGCGGGCGTTTCTCGCTCCCTCAAATAACCCCAATAAACTGCAGCCTTTCCGAAACCAGATCCTGGTACCGAGCCTTCATCTCGTCGGGCAGGTAACTCGATCGAATCAAGTTCGGCGCGGCCTTTTCCACTCGTCCGGCCAACCGGCGAATACGGCTGGCGGCAGCCTTCTCTCCCAGACTTGCACTCGAAGCCAGTTCAACGAAATCCGATCCCGAGTAATGGCCATTGCCCATTTCCGCGTGGTAAGTCGGTTCCCGGTCCGGGAAGAATTTGAGCGCCATCGCCCGGCCGCCCTGATTGTAAAGACTGGCGGCGAGGACGTCGTAGGCGGGCGCGAGGACGATCGGTTGGCCCAGGACAAAGCTGATGTTCTTGAGGTGATGGTCGTCGTTGCCGACCAGGTAGGAAAAGACGAGGCGATCCAGCAATCTTGCGGCAACCGCCGTGCCGCAGCGCTCCTGCGTCAGCGCCAGCACTTCGGAGTAACTGGCTGAGTCGTACTTGGAGTCGGACGCGTCGTTGCGGATCCCGAGGGCTTGCATGGCGTCCTCTTGATGGCGTTTGCCGTCGGTGGTGCGATCGTAGCGCCGAATGACGAAAACGCGGTGACCATCCTGCAACGTGATCAAGCCACACGGCGGTACCTCAAACCCCACCTGGCGCATCAACGTCAGGGTCAGGTGCTCGTTTTCGGCAACGTATTCAAAAGACTCCGGGCTGGGTTTGAGGATCAGGTCGCCATCGTGGTCCACCAGCTCCAGTTTTTCTTCAATAACCTTCAACTGGGCCTTGATCTGGACGCCACTGATGGAAAACCCCTGGGTCATGCGCGGCATCTCACGGACCAGGTCGCCCCGTGTTGCGGCAAGGTCCGTTGAGACTTTCGCGCTCCCGAAGAGGGTTTTCAGGCAGGCCGGGTGATACGGCTTGTTGCCCGAGTCCTTAAGACAAATCTGACAGTTCAATGGTCACCGCTCCCGGCAGGTCTCTGCCGTTATGAACCAGCAAGGCGAACTGGTCGTTGGGATCAATATGCTGCTGCTGGGACTGCATGCGCTTGAGCCACCCTTCACTCACCAGTCCGCTGAAATAGCCGGGCAGCCCCTGGGTGATAAAAGGCGCTTCCTGCAGCGGCAGGCTCATGCTGAGTGGTGGGCGAGAGAGGGCCAGGTAATCCGGGGCGTACTGGAACATCACGGCACCATCGGGCTTTCTCTCCAGTGTTCCGGCCAGCTCGCCATGCAGGTAGACGTGGGCTCTCATACCATCTCGATCCAGAGCTTGAAGTTCAGGACCCGTCCCACACTTTCCAGCGTCTCAAGCCGCGGGTTGCCATCGGCTCGTTCCAGGGCCCGGTAGGTGTTGGGCGACAGACCAGCCAGCTCGGCCGTTTCCACCGGGCTGAGGCTGAGCTGCTCGCGCCGCTCCTGGAGCAGGTCGGGCAGATGCCGGATTTCCCGGAGATCCGGCGTGGTGGAGTGCTCAAGATCGTCCACGAGCGTCTGGAGCGACGTGATTTGATGCTTGAGCGCCGCAACGATTGTTGCTTTTGTGCGGACATCATCAGCCATGGCCGGACACCTCATTCTAGGATGTTCAATATATTGACCAGTAAGTCGTTTTGTATGTCTTTTGACTCACTATTTTGATTTTCTGGTGAGCTTTAGTCAATAAACTGCGCTTATTTATTCAAATGGCTATTTTTGATCATAAAAATGAATGGTTTGCCTGGAATGGTCCTTCCTGATGGGGGGATTCTGATGTGGGTGCTTTAGGCAGGGTACTGCGCGGCGCGTCAGCGTGGGGAGATTTTCTCGGGCATTGAGGTAACGGCAAACCGGGACGTCGGGCTTCCTCCGCGTCATCCCGGTTTGCTTCCTGATCGACTTCGCTGGCATTCGCTCATTTCAAGCGCCGGATCAGGGCCCGGAAGACCTCCCGCCGGGCGCGGCGCTGATCCCGTTTGACCCGCTCCAGATCAATGCCGCCCAGCCCGTCGCGGTATCGGGGCGAAATGCTCTCCTTGAGTGATTCCCTCTCCTCAACGGCGTGATCCTGACGTTTGACCAGGCGGCCGGGAATGTACGGTGCTTGTCCTGAAACCATCATCGTGTGACCTCCTTAACGCCGCCCCAATCAGGGGGCGTTGGTTATCCCGTGGATTCAGGAAAATGCTAACCTTGTTCTCTGTTGCACAACATTCCATAAACGTGAGTGTTTACTTTGCAAAAACGAACAGGGGAATCCGGCCAACCGGCAGCATCCAAAGCGCAGAAAACACGGAGTGCCCTGGCCTGGAACGACTTTGAGCTCGTCCTGGCCATTGCGACGGCGGGCTCGCTATCCGGAGCCTCGCGCACCCTGGGCGTCAGTCACGCCACGGTGTTCCGGCGGTTGGGTGAGATCGAGCGACGTCTGGGCGTGGCGCTGTTCGAGCGGGGTCGCACCGGCTATCAACCCACGCTGGCCGGTGAGGAGCTGGCCGACACCGCCCGGGTGATGGACGAGGCGGCCCTGGCCGCGGAACGAAAGGTGGCCGGGCGTGATCTGGAGCCGACGGGGGAGATCTGGACCACCACTACGGACTCGCTGTTGATGGGCCTGCTGGCGCCGCTGTTCACGGAGTTCCGGCACCGGTATCCGGGCATCGTGCTGGATGTGGCGGTGTCCAACCAGTTGTTCAACCTGACGCGCCGGGAGGCGGACGTGGCCATTCGCCCGTCCAACCGCCCGCCTGAGAACCTGATCGGCCGACCGCTGACCACCATCGGCCAGGCCGTTTACGGCCACCGCAGTCTGGGGCTGACGCCCGGGGCGTCCATCGAGTCCCTGGCCAGCCAGCCCTGGATCGGCGCCGGGCCCCGCCTGACGGATTCCGCGCTGGACCCCTGGATGGAAAAGCACGCCCTGAAGGCATCCTGCATCTACCGTGTGGATACGCTGGTGAGCATTCTGAGTGCCGTGCGTTCAGGCATGGGGCTGGCAGTCCTGCCCTGCTACCTGGCTGACGACGATCCGGACATCGTGCAACTCACCAGCCCCATCCCCGAGCTGCAATACGGCCTGTGGTTCCTGATGCATCCGGATCTGCGGGGCGTCGTGCGGATTCACGCGCTGATGGATTTTCTGACAGAGGCCGTGCGAGCCCAGAAGAAGCGCTTGGCAGGTGCGGATATTGGTTGATGCCGTTCCGGCCTGTACATAGGGAAAGGACAATGAACCCATGACGATCCTCATCATCGCCCCCGATAAAGATCCCGAACCGTGGATTAGCGCCCTGAAAAGCCTGGATCCGGAGCTCGACATCCAGGTCTATCCCAACGAGGCCCGCAAAGCCGACGTAACCTTCGCCCTGTGCTGGAATCATCCCGAAGGCGTACTGCGGGACTACCCGAATCTCCGCTGCATCTGTTCCATGGGGGCCGGCGTGGATCATGTGTTGAGCGACCCGCAGTTGCCTGAGGGCGTGCCGGTCATTCGACTGGTCGATCCGCAACTGGCGCAGTCGATGTTCGAGTATGTCTGCGCGGCGGTGATGGTTTACTTCCGGGACTTCGATGCCTACCGAGCCCAGCAGGAACAGGCGCTGTGGCAACCGCGGGCGCCAAGGCCGATCGGCGAAACGACAGTCGGCATGATGGGCCTGGGGCAGTTGGGTGAGTATTCGGCGATTCGTCTTTCGAGGCTGGGCTTCAATGTGATCGGCTGGTCCCGGACGCCGAAAACGATCGAGGGCATTACGGCCTACGCCGGAGCTGAGCAGCTGGAGGCTTTTCTGTCACAGACCGATGTACTCGTCTGTCTGCTGCCCCTGACGAATGAAACCCGCGATATTCTCAATCTGGACAACCTGCGCAAACTCCCGGCCGGCGCGTGTCTGGTGAACGTTGCCCGCGGCGAACACGTGGTTGACGAGGATCTGCTGGCCGCGCTCGACGAGGGCACGTTGTGGGGCGCCCGCCTCGACGTCTTCCGGCAGGAACCTCTCCCCGAGTGTCATCCCTTCTGGCGCCATGAAAAAATACGGCTGACACCACACTGCTCCAGCCTGACCGATCCGGTGTCCGTTGCGCCACAGATTGTCGAAAACGACCGCCGCCTGAAGGATGGGCGGCCGTTATTGAATCGGGTTATGCCGTCTCGGGGCTACTGAGCAGCGTTCGGTCACTGCGGCTGAGGCGCCCGTCTATTGACTCTGGCCAGCCCCGCGGTCATCGCGATACTGGCAAAGATCATCGCCGCGACGTTGGGGCCGAGCGCGTCCAGCAGCAGCCCGAACAGCGGTGCCCCGGCGGTCTGGCCGATAGCTATGGTAAGAAATCCAACCATCAACCCGGTGGCCGGCCGGTCTGACAGGGCCGTGACGCCCCAGATCAGGTAGACCCCGGTCAGCATCACGTAGGCGGCACCGAACAGCGCGCCACCCGCGATCGTCGTGCCCGGTGTCGCCAGGCCCGAACCCACGGCGAGAATACTCACCGCCATGGCGCCCAGGAAGCCCCAGTGGACCCGGTCAATGCCGAAGCGTCCAACCAGCGAACCGGCCCCGGCCCCGGCGATCCCGGCCGCGCCGATCGCGATCCAGAGCACGCCGATGCCGGTGGTGCCCCAGCCCAGCCGGAGCGTCGCCAGCTGCCCGCCAAAGGACCAGATGGCGGTGCTGGCGGCGCCCATGATGAAAGCAGCCATAATCAGTCGGGCGACGTCGTCGTTGATAGGCGGCAGGACGCTGGCGGTCGCCGAACGGCTTGTGGCCGAGGGCACACAGCGAGCGGTGGCAATTGTCAGTACGAGCGCCGCTGCTGTAAAGGCGGCAAACGCCAGGCGCCACTGGCCGCCAATCGCCAGGGCGACCGGTCCGGACAGCGCTACGCCAACGCTGGTACCGGCGTTGATCGTCGAATTGGTTTTATCCTGCCGGTCCCGGCGCACCGCGGCGGCGACCGCGGCCGCCATCGGTGGGGAGGCCAGACCGGTGCTGGAGCCGGCCAGCATGACGGCGCCGGCGAGCCAGAAGGCGTTGGGTGCCATTGCGATGCCCGCCATACCCACGGCCGCCACCAGAGCGGCACTGACGGCGACGGCCCGCGCGCCGATCCGTTCGGTCAGGTAGGCCGACCCGACAATCGCAAGGCAATAACCCAGAAACGAGCCGCCAGAAATGACACCCGAGAGGGCGGGGCCGAGCGCCAGATCGGCATCAATCTCGGGGAGGAACAGGCCAAAGGCAAAGCGCGCAAAGCCGTAGCAGACGCCAATCAGGCTGAAGCCGACGATGCCGAGTCGTAATGCCGGACTCATGGCCGCACCTGTTTGATCAGGATCGCCGCCGCTTGCCGGGCCGCCGCAATGGCTTCCGGCCCCCGATAGACGGATGCAGCCGTGGCGCCCTCGAAGAGCACCAGGATCTGGTCGGTCAATGCGTCACCGCCGGTCTTCCCGACATCCTGCTCAACCACGTTGGCAATGTGGCTTCTGAACGCGGCCTTGTGCGCGGTCACGGTCTCGGCAATTTCCGGTGTGTCGCCCCCGGTCTCGCTATAGGCCCGAAGGAACAGACAACCGCGCGAGCCCTCGTCCCGCACCCAGTCCTCCAGGGCGGCAAAGAGCGCATCCACGCTGTGAACGTCGAGATAGTGCATGAAGCGGCGCTCGCGCTCGGAAAGCACCAGGGCCGAGAGTGCGGCCTTGCTGCCGACATGCTTGTAGACCGTCCGACTCGAAAACCCGGCGGCCTTCGTCAGCCGGTCCATCCCGGTGGCGGTGAACCCGTGTCGATCGAAGAGTTGTTCGGCGGCTGTGATGAGCTTTGTCTTAATATCCATGCTGAACAGGGTAAAGTGATCGTTTTACCTGTGTCAACGGTGAGCGCCTCTTCGTTACCGTTTGGCGGGAGCGGCCCATGGGAGCCCTACACAGCGGCGCCCTGCGACAACCACCAGCGAGCCACCCCGAACAGCAGCATGCCAAAGCCGACGACCACGAGGGTTTTGCGCGTCAGCAGACTCAGGGCAATCGTACACAGGCCAGCCAGCAGATAGGGCAATACCACACTGCCCGGGCCTTGTGGTGTCTGGAAGACGATGGGCGCCCACATGGCGGTGAGCACAGCCGGCGCGGTGAAATCCAGCGCTCTGCGGAATAAGCCGGGCAGCTCAAATCGAATGCTTTGAGCAAGGAACACATACCGGCAGCTGAAGGTGACGACGGCCATCAGAACAATGTTGAGCAACGTGTTCATACAGAGGCCCGTCGACGCGGGCCATTCATCGACGCCAAAAGCCCGACCAGCATACCGGCCCCGGTGGCCAGGATCAGCCCGTGCTCAACGCCCTGATGGTTCAGGCTAACGGCACTGACACCACTGGTGATAACACAGAGCAGCGTCGGACAGCTGCGAATGCCGGGGATGACGATGGCGATGAAGGTGGCCGCGATAGCAAAGTCGAAGCCAAACTGATCGAGATCAGGAGCGGCATGACCAAGGACAATGCCGGCCAGCGTCGCGAGATTCCAGACGCCGTACATGGCGAATCCGGCGCTGAGGGCGTGACGCGGGCAAAAGTCGGCGCCGCGCCCGAGCCGGTTGGTGACAACGGCGAACATTTCGTCGGTCAACACAAACGCCAGGGCCAGGCGCCACCGGAGATTCAGGCTGCGCACTTCGTTCCGGAACACGGCGGCATAAAGCAGGTGCCGGGCACTGATTACGGCGGTTGTGCCCAGTAGCGAGCCGGTTGAGGCGCCGGCCGCAAACAGTTGCAGGCTGGCCAGTTGAGCGGCACCCGCGAAGACAAGCAAGGACATCAGTTGGGCCTGGATGGCCGTCAGGCCCACATCCACCGCCAGTGAACCACACAGGATACCCCAGGGGATCGTGGCGAGGGCGAGCGGCAGGATATCCACCATACCCTGGCGAATCGGGCTTTCTTCGCGATAGGGGCTTACGGAGGGAGCAACGGGCATAGCGGGCCGGCCTCTGTCGATTCAGTGAGGCAGACAGGCTATCCGCGCGACGACTATCCGGCTTGTACGGTCTTGCTCAGGGCTTTCTGGTAGCGGGCGGGTGTGGTGCCCATGCAGCGCTTGAAATTGTGGGTCAGGTGGCTCTGGTCGTGAAAGCCGCAGGCAACGGCGACGGTTGCTGGACTCAGGCCGTCCTTCAGCAAGGCTTTGGCACGAATGACCCGGGCCTGGACCTGGAAGGCATGGGGCGGCAGTCCGAATTCGGCCTTGAACTGCCGGACCAGATGATAGGGGCTGAGCTGGGCGACGGTGGACAGTTCATCGAGGGTCAGGTTCTGCTCCAGATGATCCATGAGGTAGCTGCGCACCCGTTGGAGCACCGGCTTGTCGGGCCTTCGCGGCCGCAACGGTTTGCGGGTTCTTGAGTGTCGCAGTACCAGCCCGCTGAGGATGGCATACAGGACCGTGTCCAACAGCAACCGGTTGGACGGGCTGTCGAGAAGTTCGTAGAACAGCCGCAACTGGGCGGCGATCTGGGCGTCTTCCACCACGGCATCCGGAAAGTACGGAGCGCCCCGGTCGCCGCAGAGCAAACCGTTGCAGACCCGTTCAAAATGGTCGGGCAGTGGGTAGATCGCGCGATAGGCCCAGCCCCCTTCGGTTTCCGCCTCGCCGGTGTGGACGTCATCCGCATTGACCAGGATGATGCCGTCCCGGGCAGCAATGTGCTGGGCGCCGGTCCGGTAGAAACGTTGGGCCCCGGTTTCCACCAGACCGATGGTGTAGGTTTCATGCACGTGCCGGGCAAAGGTATGCGTGCGGTACTGCGCCTCGACCATCTCGATATCCTGCCCCGCGCTGGGGTCGGGCACCATGCCAAAGCGGACCTTTTCGGTCAGTTCGTGTTTTTCCATAGGCCTATCATTACCGATTTTGGCGTCGGGTCTTGTAAAAAATTGCGCGGAATCGGGTAAATGGCGTGAATACCCACTTTGGGTATTTTTGTGCCCAAATTGGGTACTGAAGCAACGCCCAATCTCAGGCCCGTTGCCATAGCTTGATAGAATCGTTTTCGCTACAGTCGAAATGCAATGACTGGATGGCTGCTCTGCCCGTCCGGTGCTGCCCAGATCCCCACTCAATCACAGGTACGGCTTTTGACGTTCGAACTCGACGCCTTCAACGGCGTCATTATCCAGTCCGATGCGATGCCCGCTGAAACCGGGGCGTTTCGCGACGCTCTGCAGGAGATCGTGACGTTCTCGCGCCGTGAGTCGAAGAACATTGTCTGGCTGACGCTGTCGATCCAGTGTTCGCACCTGATCGCAGTGGCGACGGAGTTGGGGTTCGTGTTCCACAACTGCCAGGAGGACGAGTTGACGCTGATCCTGAAGGCACCGACGACGACTTTCGTGCCGTTTATCCCGACCCATACGGTCGGAGCCGGGGCGATCATCACCAACGATCGGGGCCAGATCCTGGTGATCCGGGAACAGGGCATGACCGGTTTCAAGCTGCCCGGTGGGCATGTGGAGCTGGGGGAGCGGATTGAGGATTCCGTGGTGCGGGAAGTCTGGGAAGAGACCGGTATTCGGGCCCGCTTTCTCTCGATTGTGGGCTTCACGACCCGCCACCCGTTCCGGTTCGGTAAGTCGAACGTCTATTTCGTGTGTCGGTTGGCGCCGTTAACCGAAGACATCGCGATCCAGGATCCGGAAGAAATCGCCGAGGCTCGCTGGGTCGACTGGCACGATTTCATTGCCGACAAAACCAACTCCCCGTTCAACCGCCAGATGGTGGAAGAACTGAGCCATGTCGACGGGTTACGCGCCTTTGAGCCCACAAACAACACCGGCCCGTTCCGCAAGCACGAGACCTTCTTTGCTAGAGGCAAATGACGTTCCGGGCCGAATCGGCCGTCAGGCCACGCAAACGCTATTACGGCCACCGTCCTTGGCCCGGTAGAGCTGTTCATCGGCGATCCGCAGCATGTCGTGCTGCGTGGTCTGCAGGCTGGTCAGGCCAAAGCTGGCGGTGACCTGCAGGCCGACGGCGATCTGGTGCCAGCTGTGCTCTTCGATGTGCCGGCGCATGCGCTCGGCAATCTCTTCCGCCATCTCTACGGATGTATCCGGCATCAGCAGGATCAGCTCTTCCCCACCGAAACGGGCCAGGATGTCGTGGCTGCGGACGCACTCGCGCAGCAGGCGCGCGATCTGTTGCAGCACGGCGTCGCCGGTCTGGTGGGAGAAGTTGTCGTTGATGCGTTTGAAATGGTCGACGTCGATGATGATCAGGGCCAACTGGCGTCCCTCGCGCCGGCACTCGCCGAACCAATGGTCGAACTGTTCGTTGAAGTAGCGGCGGTTGTACAGGCCGGTCAGCTCATCGGTGTAGCTCAGCTTTTCCAGGGTGTGGGCCTGCCGGGCGATGGTGGCGTTGGAGGACTGCAGGGCCTGGTACTTGTCGGTCAGCTCATCGCTCATCCGGTTGAAGGCGTGGGCCAGTGTGGCGATTTCGTCGCGGCCAGAGACGGTAATCGGCTCGCTCCGGTTGCCCGGCTCCATCCCGTCGACTGCGTTGCTCAGATGACGCAATTGACGCAGCATCGGCCGAGTCAGGAAGAACGCCACCAGAAACGAGAGCACCAGCGCGACACCGCCGGCGACGGCGAGGCTTTGGTAAAGCAGGGTGCGGTAGCTGTCGTCGAGGCGGGTCTCCGGTGCCGTGCCGGCGGCCAGGGCGTAGCCCACCGGTTGGCCGTTGAGCGTCAACTCATCGGCCCGCAGGCGCTCCAGCCAGGTCAGCTTCTGGCCGGCCTGGTAGTCGAAGAACGGATGGAAGACGTAGCCTTCGGTGTCGGCCAGCACGAATCGCATGTCCTGTGAGACAAAGGGGTCGCCCTGCTGCCGGCCGGGTGGCCCGAAACCGGGCGGGGGTGGAAAGCCCGGCAGCGGCCTTCGACCGGCTGGGTGCCGTGCCTGGCGTTGTGAGTGCCTGGCCTTGTCCACTTCGATAATACGGTGGTACAGATCCAGTGCCGCGTCACGATTGCCCCAGGGCAGCGCCCCGGGCATCTGCTGGTAGCGCTCGATCAGGTGGGTAAAGTGGTCGAAGTGGGTGTTGCGGGCCTGGCCCAGGAATCGGTGTTCCATCAGCCAGGGTGTGACCAGGGCCACCACCAGCACGGCGCCCAGGCTGCTCAACAACAGCGCAGCGAGCACCTTGGCCCTCAGGGTCAACGTCATCATAGGGGACATCCTCGTTACGTCTGCGTCGTCCTGCGGGACAACCCGCGTCCCCCGGTGGCCAGCGGTCTGATTCCGGCCGCTGAACAGTATAGCTGCAGTCGCTGGAAAAGATGAGAACCGGATCTTTCGGTGGGGCCGGTCCATTCGGTCATGTTGCGGATCGATCACCTGTGCTGGCGACTGCTACGCTATAGAAGCATTCCGGGGGGCATCAGCCCCGGCGACCTTCTCGTATCACAAGGACTGAGCATGGCTGAATCCGGAGAGGCTGCGAAGCCCGGCCGCGCGGCGGTCGGGCTGGCGGTGCTGGGGATCGTCTACGGCGATATCGGCACCAGCCCGATCTATGCGCTGCGTGAATGTTTTCGCGGGGTGAGCCCGGTCCCTATCACCGAGGCCAATATCCTCGGCATCCTGTCGCTCATCTTCTGGGCGCTGATCATCGTGATCTCCCTGAAATACATGGTGTTTATCCTGCGCGCCAACAACCACGGCGAGGGCGGGATTTTCGCACTGCTCGCCCTGTTGCGGCCGGATCGCAATCAGGAGAGCCGTTCCCGTCGGACGCTGGTGTTGTTGGGCCTGTTCGGGGCCGGGCTACTGTATGGCGGCACCATGCTGACACCGGCGATCTCCGTGCTCAGTGCCGTGGAGGGTTTGGAGGTGGCGGCGCCATCGCTGGAGAGTTACGTGCTGCCGATCACGGTCACCATCCTCGTGATCCTGTTTGCGGTGCAAAAGCACGGTACCGCCAAGGTGGGCACGCTGTTCGGGCCGATCATGGTGGCCTGGTTCCTGACACTGGCGGTGTTGGGTATCAACAGCATCGTGGCGCACCCGGAAGTCCTGAAGGCCGTGATGCCCTGGTACGCGGTCCAGTTCATGATCGAAAACCGGCTGCCCGGTTTCCTGGTGCTGATCGGGGTGTTCCTGGTCGTGACCGGTGGCGAAGCGCTCTACGCGGATCTGGGGCATTTCGGGCCGACGCCGATCCGGGTGGTCTGGTTCGGCTTCGTGCTGCCGGCCCTGCTGCTCAATTACTTCGGTCAGGGCGCGTTGCTGCTGGACAAGCCGGAGGGCACGTTACAGCCCTTTTTCCATCTGGCACCGGACTGGGCGTTGTTCCCGCTGGTGGGGTTATCGACGGCGGCAACCATCATCGCTTCCCAGGCGGTGATCACCGGCGCATTCTCGTTGACCCGGCAGGCCGTGCAACTGGGTTTCGTGCCGCGGTTGCAGGTGCACCAGACTTCCGAACACTCCCACGGCCAGATCTACATGCCGGGCATTAACTGGCTGCTGATGGCGGCCGCCCTGGCGCTGGTGGTGACCTTCCAGTCTTCCGAAGGGTTGGCCGCCGCCTACGGCGTCAGCGTGAACGCCACCATGCTGGTGACGACCATACTCGCCTTCAATGTGGCCCGGGAGCGCGGCGGCTGGAGCCTGGCCAAGGCAAGCTTCTTCCTGCTGGTGTTCCTGAGCGTGGATGTGGCGTTCCTGAGCGCCAATGCGGAAACCATCCCCCGCGGCGGCTGGTTCCCGGTGGCCATGGGGGCGGTGATCTTCACGGTGATCGTCACCTGGCGGCGCGGCAGCGAATTGCTGGTGCAATCCTACGAGGCGAACACGGTTTCCGTCGAGACGCTGCTGGGCCGGCTTGAACACGATCCGCCTCACCGTGTGCCGGGCACCGGGGTGTTTTTCACGGCGCGGGCCGAGGAAGTGCCGCGATCGATGATGCAGCTGTTGAACCTCAACAAGTTGCTGCATGAGAAGATCGTGATCGTGCATGTGAACGTAACGCGGGATCCGCGGGTGTCCAACGACGAGCGCTGGGAGATCAAGGATTGCGGCCAGGGACTTTACGAGGTCATCCTGAACTACGGGTTCATGCAGGGCTTCAACATCCCGTCGGACCTGGCCTACTGCATCGAGCACCGCAATCTGCCGATCGACCTGAATGAAACCACCTATTTCGTCGGGCGCACCTCGGTCATCGCCGACCGCAAGAAGGACGGTATGATGGCCTGGCGGGACCGGATGTTTGCCTTCATGGTCCGCAACACCTTGCATGAGACCTCGCTGTACCGGATTCCGGCGGGACGGGTGATCGAGATCGGGCTGCAGTTGGGGATTTAGGGCCCCGTCTGGTTTAAGGTGGTCGGAGAACCGGGGCCGTCGTCCCGGTATTGAGTAACGGAAAAGGAGATTCCAGACCATGATTCGTTCGTTCCGCATCGCCGTCATGGCCCTCGCTCTCGTCTCTTTCGGTGCGCTTGCTGAAGGCCGGCCCAGTGCCGCCACGGAGGCCTTGCTCGACGGCCAGTTAAAAGCCATCGCGGCCGACGATTACGCCGGATTTGTCGACCATGCCGACGCGCACTTCCGCCAGACCCTGGGGAAGGATCAATTCCATTCGGTCGCACAGGCTCTGGGCGGTCCGTTGCAGGCGGGTTACGAGACGACCTATCTGGGCGCTCTGAATCAGGCCGGTTTGAAGGTATACCTGTGGAAGATTGTCTACAGTGAAAAGAAAGACGACAACCTGATCAAGATGGCGCTGCGGGACGATGACATTGCCGGTTTCTGGATTCAGTGACACACGCGAGCTGGCGACAAACGGCTTTCCGGTGCGCAGTCGAAAAGCCCGGGCAGAACCGGTGATCAGGCCATCCAGGAGGAATGGGAGGTCATGAAGGTTCATCACCAGCTCGCCATAGAAGCGCCGCCGCGACTTATATACAAAGCCCTCACCGACCCGGAACTGATCGGCGAATGGTGGGATCGGCAGACGGTGCAGCATACGCCAAACGGGGTGATACTGGAGCACGATCCCGGGCCCGAGCACGGCGTCGTCCAGATGCGTGTGGTCGTGGATGTGCGGGATCAATGGGTGGAATGGGAGTGCATCAGCCGCCACCCGCCGAGCAGCCCGGCGTCCGCCTGGACGGGCACGCACTTCATTTTTGAAATCACCGAAGCCGAAACCCCCGCCACCCGGGTGCTGCGCGCCTATCCCGGTTTCGACTCCACCCGCCTGTGCACGCTGAATTTTTTCCAGACCGACTACGACGAGCGCAGTGAGTTCCTGGGATTCAACAACTTCGCCTGGGCGCACGTGTTGCAGCAGTTGAAGCGGTTTTGTGAGGAATAAGGCGGCATTCGTTCGGCACAAATCGCCCAGCAAGGAAACGCTGTGAAGCTTGTTTCAGCAACTGAGATGGATATCCCCTTTGCCGAAAGTCTGGTTGTCCAAAATATGGATCCCTATTTCCGGGAGTATGGAATGAACTGGGATCCGGATCGATTTCGCGAAAACTGGGCGCAGGCCATCCCTCTGATTTTAGAGTCTGAGGGTTCACAAGCCGGCTACGTGTCGCTGGTAATGGACGATACGTGTACGTACATCAGAGATCTTCACATCGTGGCGGCCCATCAGGGAAAAGGCATTGGATCCTGGGTCATGCGGCAAGTCGAGCAAATGTCACGGGATAGAAATCTGTTCAAGCTCCGGCTGCGGACATTTCATTCCAGCCCGGCTACGACGTTTTACAGGAAGCTGGGCTTCGAAATAAAGAAATACGAGGAGGCCACTGTGGGCATGGAAAAGGTGTTAACCATGCCATGCACCAGTGAAGAGGCTGTATTGATTGATCAGGTGACATCCGATGAGTCTTGAAGCTGCGTTCGTTCGACTGAATGCCGCCATTTTTGCGCTCTATGGGGTTGGATTCATACTCTTTCCGGAAGCGCTCGCTGGCATGGTTACCGGTGAGATTCCTGTTACGGCGACCGGCCTGACTGACATGCGAGCGACCTATGGTGGCATGTCTCTGGGAGTCGGGATTGTGCTGTTTGTCCTGACCCTGAAAAGAGAAACGCTGCGGCTCGGTGTCCTGGGTGTGGTCATCCTGATGCTGGGTATGGCCGGTGGGCGAGGCGTTGGACTGGTCATCGACGGCGTGGCCAGCCAGACCATGGTCACTTACCTGATGCTGGAGCTGGCCATGGCCGCCCTGGCCTTTTGGGTGCTGGTGCGGTCCGAGGCCAGTAATCGGTAAACTGCAATCCCAACGGAAATAGACGAAGACAGGTTGTGGATGAAACGGAAAAGATTTGTCGATGGAACGACGGTGCTTGAAAGCCTCGATGGCGTCACAGGGCTGCGGATTACCAAGGTGAATGCCGCCGGATGCAATGCTTTCCGGGTACTGGCTTTGCCCAGCGAAGATATTGTCTACTGGTCATTCTCCCGGCACAAAGTGAATCGGTTCGCGCGCGGCAAAGCCGAAGAACTGGCACGTCCCATTGAGCTTGGCGCCCAACTGGCGAAATACCCGTTGGACTATGATTTCGGGTATTCGCCTGGAGCGTATGTGATCGGCGCTATTGTGTTCGGATTGATGGGCTTTTATGGGCTGATAACCGCCTCGGCGCCGACACCGTCGATACTCTTGCTTGGGGTGAGCCTATTCACCCTGTTTCAGGGGTTCCGAGCCAGTAAATACCTCAACGCCAGCCAGTAACCGTAAAGGAAGCCGGGTTAATCCTCTGTGTCGACCTGCTGGGAATCCTGCGGCGCCTCATCGCGTTTGCTGTTTGGCGGTGTCGATCAGGAGCTCAATCTGCCAACGGAACTTACAGAATAGTCGGGTGGCCGACTCGATAGACGAGCGAGGGATTCGCCTTGAAAAAAATCAAGCAGTGGTTTCGGCTCGTCTTGATGTTCTACATCGTATTGCTGGTTATCGGTCTGATGGCACAGTGGGCCTCTCCAGGTTCGGTGGTGCCGGATCCAGGCCGTGGCACTGCATGTTATCTGCCTTTCTATTTCCACCACGGTGATCCAGGTTACGTCGCAGCTGTTTGTAGTACGCCGCAATCGATGTTCTCGCTTTTGCGCATTTCGGCATCCGACCCGCTATCGGTTACTGCTAATAACCTGGCCGATGCCACTTTATTTCTGATACTGCTAATTGCCGGCTTGGTAACCTGGTATCGATTTATCATTGAGATTTTACCAACGTATCTGCCATGGCTCGGATCGCGCCGGAATCGATACGGGAAAGGATGATTTGGAGAATATTCGATGCAATACCGCCCCATGGCGATAGAAGATTACAATGCCGCGATTCAGCTCTGGCAGGACACCGCCGGCGTGCGGCTTCGCGATGCCGACTCGCGGGAAGGCATCGCCCGCTATCTGGACCGTAATCCCGGACTGAGCTGGGTGGCGTTGGATGACGGGCGCATCGTGGGCACGATCATGGCGGGCCATGATGGCAAGCGGGGGTATATCCAGCATCTGGCGGTTGCGGAGGACTATCGTCGCCAGGGCATTGCCTCCCGTTTGGTGGCCAATTGCCTTGAGGCGCTGCAGCAGGCGGGGATTATCAAGTCACACGTCATGATCCTGCGGACCAACGCGCTGGGAGAAGCCTTCTGGCATCGTCTGGGCTGGCAGCGACGGTCGGACGTGGAGCTGTTCTCGTTCATCAATGGTGGCGGCGAAAACGTCTAGTGCATCGGGTGATGATCAGTCCCGCCAGCGCGAATGCTTCTGCAGTTTCCGTTGCAGGGTCCGCCGGTGCATGTTGAGCGCGCGGGCGGTGGCGGAGACGTTGCCGTCGTGTTCGTTCAGGACCCGCTGGATGTGTTCCCATTCCATTTCTTCCACCGACGGCGGCGCCATGCGCAGGTTGGGCTCATCCGCCACGGGTTCAAAGCCGCCCATCAGCTGACTGGCGGTGATGGGCTTGCACAGGTAGTTGATGGCGCCACGCCGCATGGCTTCTACGGCGGTGGCGATACTGCCGTAGCCGGTGAGCACCAGCACTTCCAGGTCCGGCTGCCGTACGAGCAGTTCGGGCAGTAACTGCAGGCCGCTCTCGCCGGCGAGGTTCAGATCCAGCACGCAGCGCTCGAAGTCGGTCTCCGCCAGCGCGTCCAGCGCCTGCTCGCCAGTGTTGGCGGTGGTGGTGCGGATGCCCTGCCGGGTCAGAGAGCGTTGCAAAACCTGCAGGAAAGCGACATCGTCGTCGACAAGAAGCCAGTCACGCGGTTTGCTCATCTCACTCTCCTCTCCTGACTTTCCCGGCTTGTGGCAGCTCAATAATCATCGTGGTGCCCTCATCGGTAGTAAAGGCTTTGAGGGCCCCGCCCAGGCGCTGGATTGTGGCATTGGACAGGAACAGGCCCACGCCAAGGCCGCGCTCCGACTTGACGACGTGATCGCCCGGGCTGCCCTGCTCGCTGATGTCCAACCCTTTGCCATGATCGCGAACGACAATCTCGACCCCATCCGGCCCGGTCACCTGGGCGCCAATGGAGACCCATTCCGGGCTGGCGGTCAGGGCGTTGGCGACCAGGTTGAGCACGGCCTGATCCAGCGTGGCGTCCACGGCGACCCGCGCCTCGGGATACGGCTGTTCCCAGCCAATGCGGCTGGCCGGCCAGAGCAGTGTGGCAGACTCTCTCAGACGCGCCAGCCAGTCCCGCACCGTCAGGGTTTCCAGCTGCGCTGTCCGGACCTGCATGGCAGCTGTGGACAGCTGCTTGAGGTGGCCCGAACACAGCTGCAATTGTTCCTCCAGCATGTTCAGGTCATCCCCCAACTGCGGGGCTTCGGCTCGCATTTCATCCACCAGCAACGTCATGGTGTTCAGCGGTGTGCCCAGCCGATGAGCGACCGTGGCTGAGGAAAGACCCAGCGCGATGATCTGTTCGTCCCGCAGGCGGCTCTCCCGGGTTTCCGACAGCTGCGCCTGCTGTTCGCGGATCTGCCGGGCCAGCGAACCGACCACCAGCATGAGGATACCGGCGGTCAACGAGAAGGCCACCCACATACCGAGCAGGTAAAGGTCCGGCAGGTGTGAGTTGGTTTCGTTGGGCAGGACCGGCGAGCGCCAGAGAATTTCCACCGCATAGGCGGTAATCGTCAGTCCTGTCAGTACGATGCTGTGGCGCAACGGGACCAGCAGGATGCCGAAGGCGATGGGCAGCAGTAGCGCAGGGGTTAACGGGTTGGTGTAGCCGCCGGTCTTCAGCAGCCAGGTGCCGATCAGGACCAGATCGAAAACGAGAGTGGCGGTGACCGTGAGCGCGTGACGCGGTGGACGCTGCCGGAACCAGAGCCAGATCAGGGTGGTGAACACGCCGTAAACGAGGCACAGCAGCAGCGCCTCGGTACTGTAGAAACTGGGGGCCACCGCCTGGGTGACCGCCAGCGTGACCAGCTGCATGGCGACGATAGCCACACGCATGGTCAACAGGTAGCGGGACGCCTGGCGAAAACCGGTCTGGGATTGTGTAAGCCACTCCATGGCGGCCATTCTACCCACTTTCAGGCGCGTCGTTGCTGCTGTTTTCACGGTATTCCTGCGTCATTGTGTCGCGGAAACAGTAGCACAGGTTGGATTTTATTCGGGCCCTGCCGATTGACCTTTCGTGAGGAGAGGCAGCAGCACGCCCTGCCAGAGGGACTCCCGATAGCGCTCGCGGAACCAGCCGAGATGCCCGATCTGACGTTCGCCGATATCGGCCGGCTCGATCCGCCGGATGGTGACGTCGGCGTTACGGTAAAAACCGTGGAGCGATTCGGTATTGCGCCGGGACATCATTTCATCGTCGGTGAAGGCCACCGCAGTCATTGGAATCGTCACCTGTCCAAAACGTTCGCGCATGGCCGGCCCTTCGGCGCCGACGGCGTACTCCCGGTCCAGGCACCAGCGGCGCCACTGGCGGATCACGTTGGGCGGCAGGTCGCCGACCATCTTCAGGCGGTTGCCGGGGAAATAGCCCACGGTCGCTACGCTCACCGGAGCGACCAAATACCAGAGCAGCCACGCGATGCGCCTGGTGGGCGGAGAGTTCTCCCGCCAGTAGCCGCTGCCGCAGGCAACCGTAATGGCCTGATCCAGATCGTTCACATTTGGCGTCATGCCCAGCAGCTGGCCGCCGACGCTGTGGCCGATCCAGTGGCATGGCAGGCCGGGATGGCGGTTGCGGGCAAGCTCGATCACGCTGCGGCAATCCTGCTCACCCCAGTCGGTGATCCGCACCGGGCAGTCGCGCATGGCACCCTCCAGGGAGGCACCGGTACCGGCGTAGTCAAAGGTGAAGGCGCTGAAGCCCTCGGCCTGCAGGAAGCGGGCGAACTTCTCGTAGCAGTGTTGGCCGACGCCCATCGCGCCGGCGACGATGACCACGGCGTGCGGGTCCGGGTTCTCGAACAGGCGTAGTTGGATTCGGTAGCCGGCGGGTGTGTCGAGAGCCAGGTCCTGGCGCTCGGTACCGAAGGGCGTGTGAATGCTCATGGTGATGTCTCCCTTCGCCTCAGAAATCGTCCACCAGGTGATTCAGGAAGCGGTAGACCACCTGCATCTCCTCGTCGGTGAAGCCGGCGCTCATGGTGTCGTTGAATTGGCGGATCAGTGGCCTGGCGGCTTCGATCTTCTGACGGCCGCGGTCGGTCAGGTAGAGCCGTCCGGCCCGGCCGTCTTTTTCGCAGGGGCGGCGTTCGATCAGTTCCCGCTGGATCATCCGGTTGGCCAGCCCGGTCAGCGCGGAGTTGTTCAGGTGGAGGCCACGGGCCACGTCTTTCAGCAGGCAGCCTTCGTTGCCGGCAATCAGCAGCAGGGCGCCGAGTTGGGTCACCGAGATATCGAGACCCTTTTCGGTCTGTTGGTCGGCGTAGTTGTAGACGCGCTGGCGGGCGCTGTTGAGCAGGTAGAAGAGTCGCTGATCCATGGCGGGCCATCCAGTTCACATGTGAATCGAATATAGTTTACATGTGGACTATATGGCAAGAGGCCCATGGTTTGTGATTCCGCTCTACTGTGTTTGGTGTTGAACCGGATCGCTACTCGCCAGTCTTCACACTGTCCAGAATGGCTCCCAGGAAGGGCTTCTGGGCGTCGATCTCGTCACGGCTCAGGCCGTTCATTTCGTAGGGAAACACCAGCCAGTCTTCCGAGGTGTGCTGGCAGAAGTCCGGTTTGAGCCCGGTCCGGTTCGCGCCCGGGCGCTGGTAGAGCGTGGCGATCCGGGTGTCCTGCGGCATGTTGCGCTTGAGCTGGCTGTTGAGTCGCTCCAGCACGGCGGCGATGCTGTAGCCGGTGCTGAACACGTCGTCGACGATCAGCAGGCGGTCGTCGTGGTTCAGGTTGTCCAGCAAATAGTGGGTACCGTGCACGCGGATGTTTTCCTGCGGTGAGGCCACCATGGCGTCGTAATCATGCATACCGCGATAGGAGGTGCGCAGGGCAATGTGGTCGGTGGCCACGCCCAGGGTTTGCAGGCATTCCTGTACGTAGATGCCGATGGCGCTGCCGCCCCGCCACAGACCGACGATGAAGTTGGGCCGGAATCCGCTTTCAAACACCTGGACCCCCAACCGGAAGGCGTCTTCGATCAGGTCGGCTTCCTGCAGGAAACGACGGGAACGGGCGGGCTTCGAAGTGGTTTGGGTCATGGTGGCTCGATGATGGCGGATTGGATCAGGACCGGATGGTATCGCATCCGGGACGTATAGGTTAATCGTCGGCACCAACGGACACCAGCCCCCGGTCGGAGCAACGTCCTTGTCGACTGACGGTTTGCCGCGAACGGCGGTTTAATGGGATTATGGCGCCATTATCCAAGCAGTTGTGGTGCCATGGCAGACAAACAGTACATCAGTGCGCAGAGCCTTCTGGAGGACGCCTTCCGGCTGGGGGCCCAGATCCTCAACTCCGGTTTCCGTCCCACCTTCATGATTGCCGTCTGGCGCGGTGGTGCGCCGATTGGTATCGCGGTGCAGGAGTTTCTGGATTACCACGGTGTCGAGACGGACCACATCGCCATCCGAACCTCGTCCTACCACGGCATTGATCAGCAGAGTAAGACGGTCCGGGTGCATGGTCTCAACTACCTGGTCAAGCATGTCACCCAGGAAGATTCCCTGCTGATCGTCGACGACGTCTTCGATACCGGTCGTTCCGTCGAGGCGATCATCGGCGAGTTGCGCCAGCGGGCGCGCCTGAATACGCCGCACGACATCCGCGTTGCCGTGCCCTACTACAAGCCCGATCGTAACGAGGTGGGCTGGGCGCCGCATTATTTCATCCACGAAACCGATGCCTGGCTGAAATACCCCCATTCGCTGGAAGGTCTTTCCCAGGCGGAGATCGCGCAGAATCGGCCGGAATTGCACGCGATTCTGGCGCCCCACCTCAAGCAGGACGCCTGACCGTCAGGCGTCTTCGGTCTCGGCGTCCTGGCGCTTGGCCACTTTGTGCTGGTCCTCGCTGATGCCGATTTTCCAGTAGCTGGACACGTACAGGTTGCGGCGCCCCACGTCTTTCTCCTGCTTGAAATAGCGGCGCAGGTTGCGCATGCCGCTGAACTCGCAGGCGGCCCACACCGACGGTTCACCGTCCAGCCATTCCAGCTGCCGGATGCGATCGACAATCACCTCGCCCCGCGGATCCGGCTCCGGATTGATCACCCAGTGCAGTTCCAGGTTCTCGGGGTGCGTCAGTGGCTGGATGTCGGCCTCGTCGAGCACTTCGATCACGGCATAGCCGCGGGCGTCTGCAGGCATCGTCTCCAAGTTGACGCTGATCGCCGGCAGGGCGGTCATGTCGCCGGCCAGCAGGAACCAGTCGGCCTCCGGGTTGATCAGTTTGCGGGCGCCGGGACCGCCGACCAGGATGCGGTCGCCGGGTTGGGCCTGCTGGGCCCATACGGAGGCCGGCCCTTCGGTGTCGTGAATCATGAAATCCACGTCCAGTTCCCGGGGCCGCTGTTCGCGGATGGTGTAGGTGCGCATAAGCGGTTGCCCATCGCCGGGTTGGGGGAACAGGAGTTTGATGTAAGCACTGTCCTGTTCTTCGGGAAAGCCGGCCAGATTGTCGCCGCCCAGGGTGACGCGCAGCATATGTGGCGTCACATATCGGGAGCGGATAACGTCCAGTTCACGGGGTGCCGGTCTTGGCATGATTCGATTCTCCAGTGGTGGTCACCCCGGCCTCGCCTCCTGCGTTCTGCAGGTTGTCGGCCATGACGTTTGCCAGGGTGATGAAGGTGTCGACGTCGTCCGGTTTGAGATGACGCGTCATTCGGTCCATGGCGATCGTTTCCACCGCCTGCATCCGGTCGATCATGGATTCGCCGTCGGGCGTCAGCCGCAGCAACTGGCTGCGACGGTCCTCGGGATTTTCCACTTTGACGATCAGACCCTCACCCAGCAGTTCATTGAGGACCCGGGTGATCTGGGCCTTGTCCCGGCGCATGCGCTGGGCGATGAAGTGGGCGGTACACCGCTCCTGCTTCCAGACCGCCTTGAGCACACGCAAGTGAGTGATCGGCAGGCCAATGCCGGCATCGACGACGGCCGACCGCATGAAGGAGCGGTAGGCGTGGGTCAGCCGGTGCAACGGCTCGCCGAGTGAGGTGAGTGACATCGGTCTCTCCTTATTGTTGATACTGTCAACCATATTCCTGCTGGTTGATACTGTCAACTACGTGGAGCTACCCATAGGTCGATAATGAGTGGACAGGTATGACGGTGAGGCGGCGGGCCGGTGGACCCACCGATGGGATGGACTCAGGGATGCAGGGTGCCAGGATTGCTGGCGTCCGGATCATCTTCGTCGTCTTCTATATCTTCCAGCGTCAGATCCATGAAGCTGGAGGTGCTGGCGGGCTTCTCCTCGGCCGTCGGCGCCGCGGGGGCTTTGGTCGCTGAGCCCGCGGCCTCGCCGCTTTCCAGCTTGATCCGCAGCCGCAGGTTGTTGGGGGAATCGGCGTTGGCGATGGCGTCGTCCAGGCTGATCCGCCCGCTCTGGTGCAGCTTGAACAGCGCGGCATCGAAGGTCTGCATGCCGAGGTTCTCGGATTTCTCCATGATTTCCTTGATCTCGGTCAGACGGTTCTTGAGGATCAGTTCCTGGATCGTCTTGGTACCCAGCAGCACTTCCACGGCCGCGCAGCGCTTGCCGTCGACGGTCGGGATCAGGCGCTGGGAGACGAAGCCGCGGATGTTCTGCGCCAGGGACATCAGCAATGCCGGGCGCTTCTCGTCCGGGAACAGGTTGATGATCCGCTCCAGCGCCTGGTTGGCATTGTTGGCGTGCAGGGTGGAGATGGCCAGGTGGCCGGTTTCGGCGAACTCCAGGGCGTGCTCCATGGTTTCGCGGTCGCGGATCTCGCCGATCAGGATCACGTCCGGCGCCTGGCGCAGGGTGTTCTTCAGGGCATTGCGGAAACTGCGCGTGTCGACCCCGACTTCACGCTGGTTGACGATGGATTTCTTGTGCTTGTGCACATACTCCACAGGATCCTCGATGGTGATGATGTGGCCGCCCACGGAGGAATTGCGCAGGTCAATCAGCGACGCCAGCGAGGTGGACTTGCCCGAGCCGGTACCGCCGACGAACAGGATCAGCCCACGCTTCTCCATCACCAGCTTCTTGAGGACCGGCGGCAGGCCAAGATCCTCGAATTTGGGGATCTCGGTGTTGATGTTCCGTGCGACGATGGCGACTTCATTGCGCTGCTTGAATATGTTCACCCGGAAGCGGCCTACCCCGGCGATCGATACCGCCAGGTTCATCTCCAGCTCGTTGGCGAAGATCTGCTTCTGCTCGGCGTCCATCAACTCCATGGCGATGGCCTCGACCTGCCCGGCCGTCAGCGTCTGCTGCGACAGTGGCTTGAGTGTGCCCTGGAATTTGGCGCTGGGCGGCGCGCCCGTGCTCAGGTAAAGGTCGGAGCCGTCGTGTTTTGCCAGGACATTGAGGTACTTGTCGATGGGAGAGGCCACTGTGTGATTCCTTTGAAGCTGCCCGGGAACGCAGTCGGAGCGATCCCGATGGATCCGGATAGTGGCGTCAGTATTGGAAAAACACAGGTGGGGCTACAAGATGAGCTTTGTAACTTTCGGTTTGTACTCGTATCTTTATCGGGTTGGCCGAAACAGGCCTCGACTGGAAAGCCGGTTGCACGGGATCGGGCAACGGCATTGGAAATGGAAACCACAGACATGATCACAACAACCATCAAACGTTGGCACGACCTGGTCGAAGCCCGCAACCCACAGGCACTGGACGATCTTCTGGCGGATGAGGTGATGTTTCACTCGCCGGTGGTGCACACGCCTCAGGAAGGCAAGGCGATCACTAAGCTCTACCTCACCGCCGCCCTGCACACGCTCAACAACGAGCATTTCCACTACACCCGCGAAGTGCTGGACGGCAACAACGCCGTTCTGGAATTCACCACCGAACTGGAAGGCATCCAGGTCAACGGCGTCGATATGATCCGCTGCGACGGCGAGGGGCGAATCGTGGACTTCAAGGTGATGGTCCGGCCGCTGAAGGCAGTAAACAAGATTCACGCGATGATGGCGGCGATGCTGGAGAAAATGGCTCCGGGCAAACCTGCCTGAGTCGGCCGTTTGCCGGCGTTTTCATAAGGCCGTTCAGAGAAGTAATGATCGGGCTCACGCCCGATCATTAACGGTTCCTGGGGCCGCCGGCCCCTTTGGCAGTCCGGTGGTATGCGTTACTGGCGCTGAATGCTTTGTATGTCGCGGTAGTTGACCGGCACCACCATGTTGCCGCCGAACATGCGGCGTTGAAGCTGCAGGCGCTGGCTTTCCACGGCCTGCAGGCGACCCTCCAGTACTTTCCCGCTGTTCATAACAATACGAAGGCCCTGGTTCATGTGCCGATCCAGGTCGCTGACAGCGATGGTGGACTGGGTGGATGGCGTTTCCCGGGTTGTGGTGGACGCTGCTGGCGCAGGCTCCGACTCAGACGGGTCGGCGGAAGGTTCGCTTGCCGGGTTGGTGGCGTTGGCTGTGGTTTCGGTCCGTGTGATCGTGAACGGTTTCAGAGAGGCGCCATCCACGCCCACCTGTGGATTGAGGCGTCCGCTCAGGTAGTCGGGGTCGGTGCTCAGGTAACGATCTTTCGTGCTGATCGGCGGAAACGGCTCTATGGCCAGGTCCAGGGTGCTGCCCGGATGCTCAATGTACTGCTTGTAGGCGTGGGTCAGTGTGTCGTCGGGCGCCAGCCCATACGTTGACCAGACGGCCCTCCTGGCCTCGAGGTGATGCTTCCGGAACGCCTCCACGCTCATGCCTGTTTCGCGGGCACAATCTTCGAGTTCCTGCAGGACCAGGCCCTGATCCTGGATGTGTAATTCGGCGCTTTTGAGTTCCACGGATCGGGCACTCTGCAGACCATTGAAGGCGTTCAGGGCGCCACCGGGATCCAGTGTCAGTCGGGTGGTGAGGGTGTTCTCGCCGTGGATCGTAACCCGGGACAGGAGGTCGAGCTGGCTGCCACCCTGCGCCTGCTGGTACCCCAGGCTTATGTCGATGATGTCATCAGAGCTGCCGGAGGCCGGTCCATTCCGGTCATCAACGTTGCAACCCGCCAGTGCCAGTTTCGTCATCATGCCTTCCCCGCCCTGGCGTTCGGTGGCCGACTGCATCAGCGGTCCATGCGGGTTAATTCGCAGGCCGACGACGTTCAGCGCCAGGTGGTCGGGGACATGGCCGTTTTTCAGCTCGTCGGACAAGGTGTACAGCACCCAGGGATTGTCGGTTTCCAGAACCAGCTTATCCACTCGGATCGAGTCATCGACGGTATGGGGGGCAAACCGGATCCCGCTGATCTCAAGATCACCCGTGGGCGTGATGGAGACGTCGTCGTAACTCAGCTGGCCGTAGAAGCTGGCCATCTGGACGGTTTTGTCCAGCTGTTCCCGCACGGCGCTGGTCATCTGATACTGGGCGAAGAACAGTCCGCCGGCAATCACGACGACAGCGGCAATCAGGATTCGTTTCATGGGCGTCCTTGTTGTGGCATCCCTGGAATTGGTGGCCCCTGCGGGCCGGGTCAGCTGAAACATTAACTGAATTTCATGTAACGATAAATATTGGAAATGTAAGAGGTTCGCCCTGGCGCGCTGAGCTGGTTGAAGGATTGGTATCCACGTCAAGCTGCGCAGGCAGTGCCAGTTTGGGCGTATCACCGGGAAGGTTGACGGCGCTGACAATCTGGCGTTATACCGAGGTATGAGCAACGGTATGCGGAGGCTTGGCGAATGAAATGGATTATCGTAGTGGTTGTGGCGATCGTGGTGGGTGTGTGGCTCTATCGCGGCCGGCGCAAGAACGACGTTGAGAATCCCGAAGCCAAGCCCTTTGAAGAAAGCGAGTATTACCTGTCGCCGGATGAGGAAAAAGAGTCCGACGACAGGCGCTCCTGAAGGGGCGGGGCTACATGGCGTGCTTTACGCCCCGCTGGACCAACCACCAGTTGGCCGGATAGGCGGTGGCGAAGCCGAGCACCATGCCGATCTGCATCATGAACCAGAACTGCGGGGTGTCGGGGCGGGGCTCCATGCCCAGCCACAGGACCGCAGCGATGGCCATCCAGCCGAACATGCCGATCTCGAAAGCGATCAGCGACAGGGTGTCGGCTTTAATCGCATCCTTCAGCGCGCTACGCCAGTTGCCGTGCCCCATGCTCATGATGGGCAGGAACTGGAACAGGATACCGAACAGGTAGGCGCCCACGAACTCGCCCACGAAGTGGCCTAAAAGGGCCGAACCCAGGACAGTGACACCCAGCAGCGTCATGAGTGGCGCTGCTACCGTATCCCCCAGGGTACAGCCGCCCCCGCAATGGGTGGTGGACACGAAAACGCCCTGCCACAATGGCTTTTCGCCATGGCCTTTCAGGCCGATCCGTTTGTAGAGCCACCAGCCAACGACCGGAAAGTAGAGGCCGGTCACGGGCCAGGTGATGTTCATGATGGCCATATGCTGTGGGCGGCGTCTGACATCGAGCGCGATGGCGGCGGCTGTCAGTATTCCCAGGGCAATGAAGAACCAGGCAATCATTTCGAATCCGCTCAAAACAACCTCCTTAGCGACTGGAAGTGCCTATGGGACAGGGTTTCCAGTGTTGCAGACTATTCGGGCGCGACAAAGTGTCGCGGGCTTGTCATCCCTTCAGGATGGGTTGTCCGGCCGGTGATGTGTCGCGCCTTAATGGGGGCCACGGCTTTCTCAGGCCCGTGGTGGCTGCGTTCAGCAACTTGTTGTCTTCGACAGGGCAGACGTTAAAACCCTTGAGCCACTAAAAGGTCAAGGGTTGAGCGGCGTCTGGAGCCACATGAACGGTGTGATAGACTCTCGCCCCGCTGAGGGAGTGATCAGTGTCGCAACGTTGATGTCGGCGTCAATGCAGCGGTTCTGGTTGGAGACATAAGGCGGACATGACAATCCGTTAAGGGTGATCTGTCATATGACGGACAGTCTGTCTGACTATTCCGCGATTTCAGCGGATGTGTCGCGTCAGGCGATGTTGTTGATTCCCCTCACTAACTGGGAGAATCGCCGCCGTCAATTGTCTCTGCATGATGTAGGTCAAGTTGCTGGTGGAATCCGACTGTGAGCTACTCCACTATTGGCGCCGATTTCTGCATGGAGTCAGGCTTCACCTGCACGCAGTCGGGCCTGACTGGCCGCACTGTCCGCTATAGATTCCTGAAACTTCCGTAATCCATTGATAGCTACATATGAGCTTGCCCGCCAGGCCCTGGCCTGCCCTTGCTCTAATGAGGTTGAAAAATGAGAGAGAAGAGCTATTTACGCGTCTTGGGCGCTGTACTACTAGCCGCTTTGCCATTGCTGTTGTCGGGTTGTAGCTCGGCGCTGATGGATCCAAAGGGGCAGGTCGGTGAGGAACAGAAGGTCCTGATAATCACGGCTTTCGCTTTGATGCTGATTGTCGTTATCCCCGTAATCGTGATGACGCTGCTCTTCGCTTACCGCTATCGCGAAAGCAATAAAGAGGCGACCTACAAGCCGAACTGGGCGCATTCCACTGCGATCGAAGTGGTGGTCTGGCTGGTTCCCTGCGTGATCATCGTTGTCCTCGCGATTCTCACCTGGATCACCTCTCACAGCCTCAACCCGATGAAGCCAATCGCCTCCGAAGACGGCAAGGAGACGATGGAAATCCAGGCGGTCTCTCTCGACTGGAAGTGGCTGTTCATCTATCCGGAACAAAAGATTGCCACCGTTAACGAGCTGGCGATTCCGACCAACACGCCAATCCGTTTCCACATCAGCTCCGGTTCGGTGATGAACTCCTTCTGGGTGCCGGAACTGGGTACGCAGATTTATGCCATGGCCGGTATGGACAGTCAGTTGCACCTGATTGCCAACGAAACAGGGGAATGGCAGGGCAAGTCTTCCAACTACAGTGGCGCCGGTTTCGCCGGGATGACGTTCCCGACGCATTCCCTGTCCGAGGAAGACTTCAAGGCATGGGTACAGAAGGTCAAGGACGAGTCGTCCAAGACCCTGTCCTTTGACGACGGTTACCAGGAACTGGCCAAGCCGAGCGAAGACGTGCCGGTTCAATACTTCTCGAAGGTTTCACCGAATCTTTACAACAACATTCTCAACAGCTTCCGCAAGGGCATCAGCGATGAGCATGGTGAAACCGGTGAACAAGAGCATGGCGAGCGCATGAGCTCAGAGGCAGCGGAGTAAGCATATGTTCGGAAAATTAAGTCTCGATTCGATTCCCTATCACGAGCCGATCATCATGTCGACGGTGGCCGTGATTGCCATCGTGGGCGCGGCTCTTGTTGGCTGGATTACGGTCAATAAGAAGTGGACCTATCTGTGGAGTGAGTGGATCACGTCCATCGATCACAAGAAACTGGGCATCATGTACTTCCTGGTGGCCCTGGTCATGCTGGTCCGTGGTTTCGCGGACGCCATCATGATGCGGACCCAGCAGGCGATGGCCGCTGGCGGAGCCGAGGGCTACCTGCCCCCGGAGCACTACGACCAGATCTTCTCCGCCCACGGCGTGATCATGATCTTCTTTGTCGCCATGCCGATGGTGATCGGTCTGATGAACCTGGTGGTTCCGCTACAGATCGGTGCGCGCGACGTTGCCTTCCCGTTCATGAACAACCTGAGCTTCTGGCTGTTCGCGGCCGGCGTTGTGCTGGTGAACGTGTCCCTTTTCGTCGGTGAATTCGCCAAGACCGGTTGGCTGGCTTACGCGCCCCTTTCAGAGGCCAAGTACAGTCCCGGCGTCGGGGTGGATTACTGGATATGGGCGCTGCAGATCTCCGGTATCGGGACAACCCTGACCGGTATCAACTTCTTCGTGACCATCATGAAGATGCGCACCAAGGGCATGACCCTGTTCCGCATGCCGATCTTCACCTGGACCTGCCTGGTGACCAACGTCCTGATCATCGCGGCCTTCCCGATTCTGACCGCGACCATCGCCCTGTTGACCCTGGATCGTTACTTCGACTTCCATTTCTTCACGAACGATATGGGCGGCAACATGATGATGTACGTGAACCTCATCTGGGCCTGGGGCCATCCTGAGGTGTACATCCTGATCCTGCCGGCATTCGGCGTGTTCTCTGAAGTCATTTCGACCTTCGCCAAGAAGCGTCTGTTCGGCTACAACACCATGGTCTGGGCGACCCTGGCGATTGGTGTCCTGTCCTTCATTGTCTGGCTGCACCACTTCTTCACCATGGGTGCGGGGGCCAACGTCAACGCCTTCTTCGGCATCATGACGATGATCATCGCGATACCGACGGGTGTGAAGATCTTCAACTGGCTGTTCACCATGTACCGGGGTCGCCTGGAGTTCTCGTCTCCGGTGCTGTGGACCCTGGGCTTCATCATCACCTTCACCATCGGTGGTATGACTGGTGTGATGCTGGCCGTTCCGGCTGCGGACTTTGTCCTGCACAACAGCCTGTTCGTTATAGCCCACTTCCATAACGTCATTATCGGCGGCGTCGTGTTCGGCATGATGGCCGGCTACACCTTCTGGTTCCCGAAAGCGTTCGGCTTCAAGCTGGACGAGAAGTGGGGCAAGCGTTCCTTCTGGTTCTGGCTGGTCGGCTTCTACGTGGCCTTCATGCCGCTGTACATCCTGAGCTTCTACGGTGCTGTGCGTCGGATGCAGTCTTACGCCAACGACGAATGGCAGCCGCTGATGATCGTCGCCTGGTTTGGCGCGGTACTGATCCTGTGCGGCATCGCCTGCACCGCGATCCAGCTGATCGTCAGTATCCGCGATCGCGAGAAGAACAAGGACGTCACCGGCGATCCGTGGGGTGGTCGTACCCTGGAGTGGGCCGTGTCTTCACCGCCCCCGTACTACAACTTCGCGCATCTGCCTGAGATCCACTCGATCGATAACTTCTGGGAAGACAAGCAGAAGAACCAGGGCAAGGCGCAGCTGGCTGATCCGGAAACCATCGAGTACAAGGACATCCACATGCCGCGCAACACCGTTGCCGGTCCGGTGATGGGTGCCTTCAGCATCGTGTTTGGCTTCGCCCTGGTCTGGCACATCTGGTGGCTGGTCGGCGTCGGCGCCCTGGGTATGTTCGCGGCCTTCATGGGTCGGATCTTCAACGAGGATATCGACTATTACGTGCCCGCTGAGGAAGTGAAGCGGATCGAAACCGAACACCATAAACAGGTGGAGATGCAGGCGTAATCATGGCAACAGATACGATGACTAACCAACACGTGGCCGCGCATGACGGCCACGACGATCACGAACATCACGACATGACCGGCACGAAGATGTACGCCTTCTGGGTGTACCTGATGAGTGACTTGATCATCTTCGGCTCGTTGTTCGCGACTTACGGCGTGCTGCACAACGGCACCGCCGGTGGCCCGGGTGGCAAGGACATTTTCGAGCTGGACTTCGTTCTGGTTGAAACCTTCCTGCTGCTGTTCTCCAGTTTCACCTATGGCCTGGCCGTGCTGGCCATGCACAAGGACAAGGTCAAGCAGGTCATTGGCTGGCTGCTGGTCACCTTCGCCTGTGGTGCAGGCTTCGTCGGGATGGAAATCTATGAATTCCATCACCTGATCGTGGAAGGCCTGGGGCCGGATCGCAGCGCGTTCCTGTCCTCCTTCTTCGCGTTGGTCGGCACGCACGGCCTGCACGTGAGCTTCGGTCTGCTGTGGATGGCGATCATGCTGATCCAGCTGTCCACCAAGGGCCTGACCGACATGACGCGTCCGCGCATCATGTGCCTGAGTCTGTTCTGGCACTTCCTCGATATCGTGTGGATCTGCGTGTTCACCTTCGTCTACCTGATGGGAGCACTGTAAATGAGTCACTCTCACGACCACGACAGCCATAGCCACGGCAGCACCAAGTCCTACATTATCGGGCTGATCCTTTCCATCCTGCTGACGATCATTCCGTTCGGCATGGTGATGAAAGGCGGATTCGACGAGACGTTCGTTGTCATTGCAATTGCGATCCTGGCGGTATGCCAGGTGCTGATTCAGCTGATCCTGTTCATGCACCTGAACCTGAAGACCCAGGAAGGCCGAGATTCCGGTTCCTTCGTCTTCTTCACCGCCGTGATCCTGGTCCTCGTCATTGGTGGCTCCCTGTGGATTATGTATCACCTGAACATCAACTTGATGTAATGCCGGGCACGTCCTTCAAAGACGTGCTTGGGCAGTTCATCGCGCTCACCAAGCCGGGGATCATTTTCGGTAATTCGATTTCCGTCATGGGCGGCTTCTTCCTGGCCGCCCAGGGTGAGTTCAGCCCGGGCCTGTTCATTGCCACACTGGTGGGACTGGCCCTGGTGATTGCCTCCGGCTGTGCGTTCAACAACCTGATCGATCGCGATATCGATGCGGTGATGGAGCGCACCCGGAACCGGCCTCTTGTTCAGGGAACGATCACGCCGGCCACGACCCTGGGTTTTGCGACCCTGCTGGGTCTGGCCGGATTCACCATGCTGCTGAGCACCAATCTGCTGACGGCGGGCCTGGCGGTCTTCGGCTTTGCGATTTACGTCGGCGCCTACAGCCTCTACTCAAAGCGGCACTCCGTATACGGCACGTTGATTGGCAGCCTGTCCGGGGCGGTCCCGCCGGTGGTGGGCTACTGCGCCGTCAAGGGTCAGTTTGACGTTGGTGCGGCGATCATCCTGGTCACCTTCTGCCTGTGGCAGATGCCGCATTCCTACGCGATTGCCATCTTCCGCTTCCGCGACTACCAGATGGCCGGTATTCCGGTCCTGCCGGTGGCCCGGAGCATTCGCACGGCCAAGATCCACATCGTGGGTTACACCGTGGCCTTTATGCTGGCGGCGTTGTCGCTGAGCCTGGCGGGTTACACAGGCATCGCCTATTTCGTAGTGATGCTGCTGATGGGCCTGTACTGGCTGAAGCTGGGAATCGCCGGTTTCCGCACTGAAGACAATGTGAAGTGGGCCAAGGGTAACTTCGGCTTCTCCATTCTTACGGTGTGTGTGCTGAGCCTGATGATGGGCATCAACGGCGTCCTGCCGGCTTTCCTGGCCTGAATCGCCATCCTGACGAGCTGCTGTAATGTGTTGTAGCAGCTCGTTTTTCCCTTCCTTTTCCCGATTTCCCCGCCACGCCATCGTTCGCTGAATGCGCTTTCCGGCCTGTGATGGAGTCATGATTCGGGCAATTTCTGTTCGATATCCGGTGTGCTATTTTCAGAATCATCAACTATATGTTTGAGTAATAGAAGCTAAGTGTAGAAAGCCGTCATCACCATTGAGAGGGGTGCTTGTATGCTGACACACGTCTGGGGCCTTCTGACTCACCCGAAAAGTGAATGGGGCCACATCGAGGACGAGCACGAAACGGTAACGCATCTGTATGCGCACCATGTCTTTACGCTCGCCGCTGTTCCCGTTATCTGCGCCTACATCGGCACGACCCAGGTGGGGTGGGGCTTTGGAGGCGAACACGCCTTTATCAAGCTTGATCTGCTAAGCGCGCTCTACGCCGGTATCGCCTTCTATATCGCCATCCTGGCGGCCGTGTTCCTGGTGGGCAACGTGATTTACTGGATGGCCCACCGGTTCAGAAAACCGCCGAGCCGGCGCCGCTGCGTGATTTTTGCCGGTTATATCGCGACCCCCATGTTCCTCAGTGGTCTGGTCGCCGTGTATCCCATGGTCTGGCTGTGTCTGCTGGCGGGTATCGTGGGCTTGTGTATCAGCGCCTATCTGCTCTACCTGGGGATTCCCTACTTCCTGGGCATCAGCTCGGAACAAGGCTTTATTGTCTCCAGTACCACCCTGGCGGTCGGGGTGCTGGTGCTTGAAGGTCTGCTGGCCGTGACTGTGATGATCTGGGGTTACGGTGAGGTTCTCCTGCCCTGGTTGTTCCGGTTCTGACGACGGGGTGCTGAAAGCACCCCAGTGCTTTTCCATCTGAGCCTATTTGGCGGGCACCGCGTCGCGGAGAGCACTCTCCGTGGCAGGTCGTCCGCTTTTTTGCGTCGGGGCCGGCGGCGCATTGACCGCCGTTGGGCCCGCCAGGTCAGACAGTGCGGCATCCACCAGGGCAAACAGCGTATCGACCGCCTGGGTGCCCAGCTCAAAAACCGTCTTCGCGTGGACTGCAATTTCCTCGGAGCCCAGCAGGTCGTGATCCAGGCTTTCAAGAAACCGGTCAACCGCCCGTTTGCAGGCGTCCAGTCGCGCAGCGGGGCCGGTACCGGGGATTCCTAGTCGGGAAAAAGCGGTACGGGACAGCGTGTCGACCTTCTGATGAAGAAACCGCAGTCTCACCCGTTGTGCCGCGTCGCTGGCCCCGGCGGCGGCCATGCCGGTTCCCAACGCCCTTGCCTGACCGGCCCATTCGGCGGCATTGATGACCTCCTGCCAGATGCAGGGCAGATACGCGAGGCGCGAGTCACCCTGCGCCAGGTCCATGTGACACGCGGTGTCCTGAATCAGGTTGATGCCACGACGGATGAGACGATGGTGATCGGTGAGGTTGTGGCCCGGATCGCGGCCGTTCACGTCTTTTACACGTTGCCATTGATTGACCAACGTCTGCCAGTCGCCGGTCAGATCGGCCGGTAATTCGGGCGGTGACCCCATCAACCGGTCGAGCTTTGCTGCCAGGGCGCTGAGATCCTGTGCCATGGTCCGGTTTCCGTTCAGCACCCCGTTACTCAGTCCACGATGACGCTGCAGCCCGCTCACCAGTTGTCGCAGTTGGGTGAGCGTCTCGAGAGCTGCCTGCCGTTCGCGGCGTTGCTGGCGGCGCTGGTGGACATGGAAAGCCATCAGTGCGATGACCAATAGCACCAGAACGGCCACCTCCGCCGTTATGAAGAGTAAGCGGGTATCAGGCATGGCTGGGCTCCTGTCCGGTAAGGTGTGCCAGATGAAGGGCGATGTGACGGGCCTGGTGGGCTGCCGCCTGATTGTCGCTGTTACCGGCCCGGACCCGCTCCGCCAAGCTGGCTATCTCGGCGACGGCCTGGCCCTGTTCGCCGGTGCTGACGGCAACCTGATCCACCTGTCCGGCGAGGTCCCGGGTGCGTCCCTGGACGGCTTCCAGCAACGTGCGGACCGTCTCTGAACTGCCGGCGCTGCGATCCGCCAGGGCAGCCAGCCGTCGCACCTGTTCCGCGGCCTGTTCGATCTGTTCCTGCACGGCTGCATTGTTCTGCCCAATCTCGTCGGCGGAGGCCTGGCTGTGCTGGGCCAGCCGCCGGACCTCTTCGGCGACGACGGCGAATCCCCGACCGCTCTCGCCAGCCCGGGCCGCTTCGATGGCGGCGTTGAGTGCCAGCAGATTGGTCTGTTCGGCGATGCCGCGAATGGTACCGGTCATGGCCGTGATGGTTCGGGAATGCTCACTGAGCTGCTGGATCAGGCGGTCGGTGGCCGCGGTTTGTTGCGCCATTTCGGTGACCTGCTGCACCAGAATGGACAACTCGCGCAGGCCTTTGGCCAGTTCGGCATCGGCCGTCTGACTGGCGTCGCGGGACTCGCCGGCGCGATCCGCCACGTCACGGATACTGGCGGTCAGCTCCTCCACGGCCGCGGCGGCAACGCCCGCGGATTCGCTCTGCTGCTCGGCGTTGCGGTTGACCAGCGCTGCCGCCGCCTCGACTTCGCCGGACGCGTGTGAGATTTCGTCCAGGCGCTGTTGCAGGCTGTGTCGGGTTCGTTCCAGCTCGGTCAGCTTGCGCTGCAGCCGCCGGGCTACCGGGCCCAGCAGGAGCCAGCGTGTGCTTGTGAGGAGGTCGCCCTCGTCACGCTCAATGCCGTCACGGAGCCGGCCCAGCTCCCAACCGATCAGCCAGAGGCTGGCGATCAGCAGGTACAAGGGCATGGCGACGACGAAGACCGCCCACACCGGCTTCAACGCCGGCGCGGCGGCCAGGGCCAATAACCAAAGTGCCGCCAGGAGTAACGCCAATCCGGTTGTGTGAAGTGCCCGCATCAAAAGTTGTACGGGGTAAGTAAGCGCTTGCATGCGACTGGTCTCCTGTCCTGGGGCGGCGTCTGAAGCAAAAACGCCGCCGCCCGGAATCCTGTCTGCAATGACAGGATCCCGGGACGACGGCGTCGTTGCCGGACAGGGCCGCGCCCTGCGTTTGATGATCTGCCCTGGCCGACGCAAATTGGGTGCCACGGGACCGTAGCTTTTTGTAAGCCGCGCCGGTGCCGGTCGTTTCCGTGCCCCTCTTGACGGCGGGGTCGGTCACGGAGAAGGATGAAGCGACTGTCGTTGCGTTCTGGAGGTGCCCATGTGTCCGCCGTTTAGCGATCCCAGCCAACACCTGTCTGTACGTCAGGCCACCCTGCAGGATATTCCCGGCATCATTCGGCTGAGTCGCCGGGTGTATGCCGACACCGGCATGTACGGCTACACCGAAGGCCCACTGACCGGGCAGATGAACAACTTTCCCGAGGGCCAGTTCGTGGCTGTGGTGGGGGACCAGGTGGTGGGCTACTGCGCGACGTTCCGCATCGCCGGGGAAGTCGCCCTGGCGCCGCACGACTGGACGTCCATCACTGGCAATGGCTACGCCTCGCGACACGATCCGGAGGGCGACTGGCTCTATGGCATGGAGGTGTGTGTCGACCCGGATTATCGCGGCTACCGCATTGGCCAGCGTCTGTATAACGAACGCAAGGCCCTGTGCCAGAGCCTGGGGCTGCAGGGCGTGGTGTTCGCCGGTCGGCTGCCGTCGCTGCGTCGGCGCATCCGCAAGTTCGAATCCGTCGAGGCCTACATCGAGGCGATCAAGAGCAAGAAACAGCGCGACGACGTGCTGTCCTTCCAGCTCCACAACGGGTTCGAGATCCACGGCATCATTCCCCATTACCTGGATGCGGATCACGATTCCATGGGCTATGGCATTCACCTGGTCTGGCGCAACCCGGCAGTGGAACGCAACGGCGACCGCGGCAAGCAGAAGCGCTACGGCAAGCGCATGCCCGACACGGTGCGGGTGGGTACGGTGCAATACCAGCAGCGGCCGGTGGCGTCCTTCGAGGCGTTCAGCGACATCGTCACCTACTTTGTCGACGTGGTGTCCACCTACAAGGGCGATTTCGTGGTGTTCCCCGAGCTGTTCACGTTGCAGTTGCTGTCGATAGAACGCCGCAAGGAAAGTCCGGCGGCCGCAATCGAGGCGATCACCGAATACGCCGGGGCCTACCACGACCTGATGCGGGATCTGGCCCTGCGTTACAACATCAACATCATCGGCGGGTCGACACCGGTGCGCGAGGAAGACGGCGCCATCCGCAACATGGCCTACGTGTTCCTGCGTGACGGCCAGGTCTTCAGCCAGCCCAAGATTCACCCCACGCCGAACGAGGCCTACTGGTGGAACATCAGTGGCGGCCGCCGGGTCAGCGCCATCGAGACGGACTGCGGACCGATTGGCGTGCTGGTCTGTTACGACGCCGAATTCCCCGAAGTCACCCGCCACCTGGTGGATCAGGGCATCCAGATCCTGTTCGTGCCCTTCTGCACCGATGAAAGGCAGAGTTACCTGCGGGTGCGCTATTGCTGCCAGGCCCGCGCAGTGGAAAACCAGCTGTTCGTGGTGATGTCCGGCAACGTCGGCAACCTGCCCAATGTGCCCAACATGGAGCTGCAATACGGCCAAAGCTGCATCCTGACGCCCTGCGATTTCCCCTTCGCCCGGGACGGCATTGCCGCCGACACCACGCCCAACGTGGAAACCGTGGCCTTCGCCGATCTGCGCCCGCAGGTGCTGCTCACCGCCCGCAACAGCGGCACGGTAAAGAACCTGTACGACCGCCGGCACGAGCTGTACAGCGTCAACTGGCGAGGCGAGTGAGCAGATCGTCATGTGCCGTTCAGCCTCGGTTCATGGAACCGGGTTGATGCCATCCGGGTCAGAGCGGTTAAAGTGGAAGGACACATCAGAACACCGACAACGTGGAGGTGAACAATGGCTGCGCAGTCCGAATGGAAATCCCTGCGCGAGGAATATGAGGCTGCCTGGACCCGGTATCAGGACGTGGCAGACCGGGTGTATGCCGCCTATGAGGATCTGGACAGTGGCGTTCAGGATCAGACGCCGGCCAATGAGGACCTGTCCGAGTTACAGGAAGCCTGGAAGGCACTTGAAAGCGCTCGTGAGCGACTTCAGGAGCGCGCCAACGAGTTGCATGAACGCCATATGAAGACGGGTAAGTCGATCTCATAGGGTTCAGTTTTAGGCGCTAGTGAGGGGAGTGCCCTGCGGCTCCGGGGCCGTCGGAATGCGGCCGAAGAGGCCGGGAAAACCGACGGCTTTCCGGGCACCTATGCATGCAAACTGCAATTAAGTTGAAATTAAGTGGTTTCGACGGTTGTCGATTGACCTTCCGGACATTTATCTTGAACACCACTTAAAGCTTTAAGTTTCGCGGATTCGACGGAATCGGGTGGTAACGGCCAGATTCCGTTTTTTATGTGGAGAATCTTAAAGCATTAAGTTAATGCAAAAACGTTTAAGCCTTACAACAACAAAATGAGGTGTGTTCATGTCTTTCTCTATGACGCGGAGTCGGATCCAGGCTCTCGCTTCAGGTTTTATCCTGCTGACGTCGGTACCTGCCGCCCTCGCGGCCGAAGAGGCCACCCTCGAAGAGCGGGTGGAAACGCTCGAACAACAGTTGATCGAAGCGCAACAGCGGGCCCAGGACGCCGAAGTCAGCGCCCGCGATGAGCGCCTTGAGCAATTCGCCCGGCACATGGACGGTGAGGAGGGCTTCTCCTTCAACGGCTATGCCCGTTCCGGACTGGACATTGGCGAGAACGGCAAGAGCGCCCCGGGCGACCCCTACCTGACGCCCGCCGGCTCCGTGGGCGGTGCGGTCGGCCGATTGGGCAATGAGGACAACACTTACGTCGAGGCGACTCTCAATTACCTCCAGCGCTTTGAGAACGGCGCCAAGTCCCACTACCGGGTCATGCTGGCGGACTACAGCCAGTCGTCCAATGACTGGACCGCAGCGGACTCCCAACTGAACGTGCGGCAGGTCTACGTGGAGTTCAGCGATTTGCCGGCGTTTACCGGTGCCTTCGAGAACGCGTCCATCTGGGCCGGCAAGCGATTTGACCGGGATAACTTCGATTTCCACTGGCTCGACAGCGACTTTGTTTTCCTGGCGGGTACCGGTGCCGGGATATACGACATTGCGTTCAGTGATGCCTGGACAATGAACCTGTCGCTTTACGGCCGCAGCTTTTCGGAGTTTCCGACCGACACGGACGTGGAACCGGAAACCGACAGTACCGATAACCTGGTGCTGACAGCGAATAACAACTTTGGCCCGGTCCAGTGGATGATCAGTGGCATGTCCGCGGCGGACAACGACGAGCGCGTTGTGGCTGGCAGCCCGGGGGTGGCGGACAACGGGGTACACACCATGCTGGCCTACCACGGTGACAGCTTTTTCGGGCTGAGCGAGGGCAACTTCAAGCTGGCCGTGATGGCCGGTGAGGGACTGGGGGCCGAGGTCAAGAATATCGGTTCCGACGGCAACCTGAGCGAGGATGCCATCGCCACCCGCTTCGGGGTGTACGGCACCACCTATATCAGTGACCACTGGCGGGTCGCGCCCATGATCCTCGCGGAAACCAGCCAGGATCGCTACGTCGAGGGTGACGAATACAACTGGCTGACATTGAACGTTCGCCTGGCCGACGAGATCAACAGCAACTTCGAAATGCAGTACGAGACCACCTGGCAGACCATGGATCTCAAACCCCAGCAGTACGCCGGTCGCAGCGATGCCCGCGGACACTATGCCAAGGTGACGGTGGCGCCGACGTTCAAGCCCCAGGTCGGGGGCTTCTGGAATCGTCCGGAAATCCGCGCGTTTGCCACCTACTCCACCTGGAGCGACGAGCTCAATGACTACGCCGAAACGGACGCCTTCGGCCAGGACGATTTCACCGGCGGCCAGTGGACCTTTGGTGTCCAGGCGGAAACCTGGTTCTGAGCCCGTGGGGCTGGAATCCCACCTGTAAATTTAAGTTAAATTTAAGTGGATCTGGCGGTTGCGGGCCTGCCTCGCATTCTCTAACTTTAACGATGAGCTTAAAGCATTAAGGAGCCCCTGGTGAACGCCTGAATCGGGGCTCCTGAGGTGTACCAGATCCGACGAACCCGACAACAACAACATGAGGTTCAATGATGTTTACACAACTCTGTAAGACCGTTCTGCCGGGCGTGATGGCCGCGATGCTTTGGGGCGCGGGCTCCGTGCAGGCAGCCACGGTCACGATCTCCTGCGGCGCCGTGGGTGCTGAGCGCCAACTCTGTGAACAGGGTACCCAGGCCTGGGCCGACAAGACCGGCAACCAGGTCAAAGTGGTCTCCACGCCCAATTCCTCCACCGAACGCCTTTCCCTCTACCAGCAGCTGCTGGCCGCCCAGTCGGGCGACGTGGACGTGTTCCAGATCGACGTCATCTGGCCCGGCATGCTGGGGGACAACTTCATCGACCTCAGTCAGTACAGCAACGGAGCCGAGAAGGAACACTTCCAGTCCCTGGTGCGTAACGACACGGTCGACGGCCGTCTGGTCGCCATGCCCTGGTTCACCGACGCCGGGGTGCTCTATTACCGCAAGGACCTGCTGGAGAAATACGACCAGCCCGTGCCGGAAACCTGGCAGCAGCTGACCGACGTGGCCAAGACGGTCCAGGCCGGTGAACGCAAGGCCGGCAATGACAAGATGTGGGGCTTCGTCTGGCAGGGCCGGGCGTACGAAGGCCTGACCTGCGATGCCCTGGAATGGCTGGCCAGCTACAACGCCGGCACCATCGTCGATCGGGACGGCAAGGTCACGGTGGACAATCCGCAGGCGGTGAAAGCCCTGAAAATGGCCCAGGGCTGGATCGATACCATCTCCCCCGTGAGCGTCCTCAATTACACCGAAGAAGAGGCCCGCGGCGTGTTCCAGTCCGGCAATGCCGTGTTCATGCGCAACTGGCCCTACGCCTGGGCGCTGGCCCAGAGCGCCGACAGCCCGGTCAAAGGCAAGGTCGGTGTGGTCGCCCTGCCCAAGGGCGGCGAGGACGGCCGTCACGCCGGTACCCTGGGCGGCTGGCAGCTGGCGGTTTCCAAGTATTCCGAACATCCCGAAGTGGCGGCGGACCTGGTGATGTACCTCACCAGCTACGAGGAGCAGAAGCGCCGCGCCATTGAAGGCAGCTACAACCCGACCCGTCCTGACCTCTACAAGGACGACGAGGTGCTGGCCAAGGTCCCCTTCTTCGGCGACCTGTTCGAGACCTTCAAGAATGGCGTACCGCGGCCTTCTTCGGCCACCGGCGACAAGTACGGTCGGGTGAGCAACGCCTTCTACAACGCGGTACACAGTGTGCTGTCCGGTGAGAGCTCACCAGAGGACGCCCTGGGTAGCCTCGATCACCAACTGAACCGTCTGGGTCGGCGCGGCTGGTAAGCCCGCCGCCTATCGATCGAGGTCACCATGGCTCTGTCTAAAACCGATCCGGCCGCCACGCGGTCGGTCTCGCCTGCGCCGGTGCAGGCTATGCCCCGTCGGCGCGGCCGGGTGAGCCGCCAGCGGGTGCGTGCCGCCTGGCTGTTCCTGATCCCCATGCTGGTGGTTCTGGCCGGCGTGGCTGGCTGGCCGCTGCTGCGGACCATCTGGTTCTCGCTCACCGACGCCAGCTTCTCCGATCTGACCAGCTACCACTTCATCGGCCTGGAGAACTACCTGGTCTATGACGATGGCGCCTGGTACGGCGTACTGGCCGATCCGGTCTGGTGGCATGCAGTCTGGAACACCGTGTTCTTCACTGTGGTGTCCGTCAGTCTGGAGACCGTCTTCGGTCTGGTGATCGCCCTGACCCTGAACATGCAGTTCCGCGGTCGGGGCTGGGTGCGGGCCGCCACGCTGGTGCCCTGGGCCATTCCCACCATTGTCTCCGCCAAGATGTGGGGCTGGATGCTCCACGACCAGTTCGGGATCATCAACCATATCCTGTTAGGCATGGGTGTCATCGATTCGCCGCTGAACTGGACTGCCAACCCGGACCTGTCCATGTGGGCAGTGATCATGGTGGACGTGTGGAAAACCACGCCATTCATGGCCCTGCTGGCGCTGGCGGCGCTGCAGATGCTGCCGTCGGACTGCTACGAGGCGGCGAAGGTGGACGGCATCAACCCGGTGAGGGTCTTCTTCCGGGTGACCCTGCCACTGATCACGCCGGCGCTGATGGTGGCGATCATCTTCCGGGTGCTCGACGCCCTGCGGGTATTCGATGTGATCTACGTGCTGACCTCGAACAGCGAGGACACCATGTCCATGTCGGTCTACGCCCGCCAGCAGCTGGTGCAGTTCCAGGACGTCGGCTACGGCTCGGCAGCCTCGACCGTGCTGTTCCTGATCATCGCCCTGCTGACCATTACCTACCTCTACCTGGGCCGCAAGCAGATCGGAGGTGACGCATGAGCGCGCAGCCGTTGGTGTCTCGTCGCAAGCTGAAACGCTATCTGGGCAAGGTCGCCTTCTTCTTCCTGATCGTGGCGATCCTGCTGTTCACCGTCTTCCCGTTCTATTACGCGATCCTAACGTCGTTCAAGAGCGGTTCCGAGTTGTTCACCGTGGACTACTGGATCCATTCACTGAATTTCGGTAACTACAGCTCGGTCCTCGGCCAGCAGTCGTTCCTGGACAGCATCTGGAACTCGGTGCTGGTGTCGTCGATGACCGTCTTGATCGCCATGCTGCTGGGTGTGACTGCTGCCTATGCCCTGGGCCGGGTGCGCTTCCGCGGACGCGGGCCGATCCTGATGATCGTACTGGGCGTGTCGATGTTTCCGCAGGTCGCGGTGCTGTCCGGCCTGTTCGAGGTCATCCGGGCGATGGACCTGTACAACAACCCCTGGTCGCTGGTGTTCTCTTACACCATCTTCACCCTGCCGTTCACGGTGTGGGTGCTGACCACCTTCATGCGGCAACTGCCCAAGGAACTGGAAGAGGCGGCCATCGTGGATGGCGCGTCACCGGTGGTGACCCTGTTCAAGGTGTTCGTGCCGCTGATGGGGCCGGCCATGGCCACCACCGGTTTGCTGGCCTTCATCGCCGCCTGGAACGAGTTCCTGTTTGCCCTGACCTTCACCCTGACCAACGACCAGCGCACGGTCCCCGTGGCCATCGCCCTGATCACCGGCGGCTCCCAGCACGAGCTACCCTGGGGCACGCTGATGGCTGCCTCGGTGATCGTGACCGTGCCGCTGATCGTGCTGGTCCTGATCTTCCAACGACGCATCGTGTCCGGCCTGACGGCGGGCGCGGTCAAAGGCTGATTCGAGGAGTTCCTTTTTATGACCCAAGCACGACCCTGGTGGAAAGGCGGACTGATCTACCAGATCTATCCCCGCAGCTTCATGGACAGCAACGGGGACGGCATTGGCGACCTCAAGGGCGTCACGTCGCGCCTGCCCTACGTGGCCTCGCTGGGCGTGGACGCGATCTGGCTGTCGCCGTTTTTCCTCTCGCCGATGAAGGACTTCGGTTACGACGTCTCCGATTACCGGGCGGTGGATCCGATGTTCGGCACCCTGGACGATTTCCGGGCGCTGACCGCCGAGGCCCACCGGCTGGGACTGCAGGTGATGATCGACCAGGTGCTTTCCCACACCTCCGACCAGCACCCCTGGTTTGCCGAAAGCCGGTCCAGCCGGGACAACCCGAAAGCCGACTGGTTCGTCTGGGCCGACCCGCGCCCGGACGGCACGCCGCCCAACAACTGGCTGTCGATCTTCGGCGGCAGCGCCTGGGCCTGGGATACCCGGCGCGGGCAGTATTACCTGCACAACTTCCTGGCCAGCCAGCCGGACCTGAATTTCCACAACCCGGATGTGCGCCAGGCCCACCTGGACAACATGCGTTTCTGGCTGGATCTTGGGGTGAACGGCTTCCGTCTGGACACCGTCAACTTCTTTTTCCACAACCGGTCGCTGGCGGACAACCCGGCGGTGCCGGCGGGGGAGAAGAAAACCGTGGTGGCCAAGGGGGTGAACCCCTACACCTACCAGCGCCACGTCAACGATCTGAGCCAGCCGGAGAATCTGGACTTCCTCAGCGACATGCGCGCGTTAATGGACAGCTACCCGGATACCTCCCTGGTCGGCGAAATCGGCGACGACAAGCCGCTCGAGCGCATGGCCGAGTACACCGCCGGCGATCACCGGCTGCACATGGCCTACTCTTTCGACCTGATGGCGGACAGCTTCAGCCCGACCTATATTCGCGACGTGGTGCGCAACTATGAGCAAGGGATCGGCGACGGCTGGCCCTGCTGGGCGCTGAGCAACCACGATGTGGTGCGGGTGGTCAGTCGCTGGAGCCACGGTGACGAAGACCCGCAGGCCTACCCGCCGGTGCTGATGGCCCTGCTGCTGTCCCTGCGTGGCAGCGTCTGCATCTACCAGGGCGAGGAACTGGGGCTGCCGGAGGCGGACGTGCCGTTCGAAAGCCTGCAGGACCCCTACGGCATCAACTTCTGGCCGGAGTTCCGCGGTCGTGACGGCTGTCGCACGCCGATGATCTGGACGCCCACCGAGAAGGCCGATTTCACCACCGGCGACCCCTGGCTGCCGATCGACCGCGATCATCTGGCGTATGCGGTCAGCGTGCAGGAGGAGCACAGCGATTCGATCCTCAACCGTGTCCGCACCCTGATTCGTTGGCGTCAGCAGCAGCCGGCGTTGTGCGGCGGCGAACTGGAGCTGGTGGAGGACACCGGTGACGTCCTGTGCTGGATCCGCCGTCACCTGGACCAGACCCTGCTGGTGGCCATCAATATCACGGGCCAGGCGCAATCGGTGACCTGGTCCGGAGCCGGGCTGACGCCCGTCGAGGGCCACGGATTCCGCGGACAGCTGCAGGACGGCCAGATCGACCTGCCGCCGTACCAGGCTTTCTACGCTGAACTCTGAGACTGGACGCATCAGGCGTCCCGGGAGCATTGAACATGGCTTGTGTGGAACTGAAAAACATCACCAAGGCGTTTGGTAACGAGGAGATCATCCATCAGATCGACCTGCGGGTGGAGGACGGCGAGTTTGTGGTCTTCGTCGGCCCTTCCGGCTGCGGCAAGTCAACGTTGCTGCGGCTGATCGCCGGGCTGGAGGAAATCACCGACGGTGAACTGGAGATCGACGGCGAGCTCGTCAACGAACTCTCCCCCAAGGAGCGGGGTGTGGGCATGGTGTTCCAGTCCTATGCGCTCTACCCGCACATGAGCGTCTTCGAGAACATCGCCTTCGGCCTCAAGTTGGGCAGCGGTGCGGGCAAGGAGAAGATTCGCGAATGGGTGCAGAAAACCGCCGATGTGTTGCAGCTGGGCGAACTGCTGCACCGTAAGCCCCGGGAGCTGTCCGGGGGCCAGCGCCAGCGGGTGGCGATCGGTCGGGCGATGGCGCGGGAGCCGCGCATCATGCTGTTCGATGAACCCCTGTCGAACCTGGACGCCAGCCTGCGGGTGCAGATGCGCAACGAGATCGCCAAGCTGCACAACCGGCTGCAGTCCACCATGATCTACGTGACCCACGACCAGGTGGAAGCCATGACCCTGGCGGACAAGATCGTGGTGCTCAACAAGGGCCACATCGAGCAGGTGGGCTCGCCGTTCGACCTCTACGAGAACCCGGAAAGCCTGTTCGTGGCGGGCTTTATCGGCTCGCCCAAGATGAACCTGCTGCCCGGGACCCTGACAACCCCCGGGGCGGACACCAGCGAGGTCACGCTGGACGGGATTGGCCTGGCCCGCTGCGCGTGCGATAGTTCCCGGCTGGAGGCAGGCGCGACGGTGACCCTGGGCATTCGCCCGGAACACCTGCAGCTGCGCAAGCCGGGACCCGACGACACGCCACTGGAGGTCATGAACGTGGAATACCTGGGCAACGAGGCCTATGTCTATCTGGACGTGCCGGGTGCCGGCGAGCCCCTGGTGGTGCGCCAGCCCGTGCCCTGTCCGGTTATCCAGGGCCAGTCGCTGGTGCCGGTAATCAGCGTTGACAGCGCGCATCTGTTCGATGAAAGCGGGCAGGTCCTGCGTCGAACCCGCGCACCGACCGCCAATGAGGTCGGGGAAGCCCGGATGGGAGGTGCCCAGGGATGACCGGCACCGGAGCGCCGTCGCGGCCGGGAGGGGAGCGGCTGACCGTCAAACGCATGGCGGAGCTGCTTGACGTCTCCACCGCGACCATCTCCAACGCCTTCAACCGCCCGGATCAGCTGTCCGAAGCCCGCCGGCGCTGGATTCTGGACGAGTGCAAACGCCTGGGCTACATGGGGCCCAACGCCGCGGCCCGCAGCCTGCGCACCGGACGCACCGGCAACGTCGGCGTGATGCTGGCGGACAATCTCGCCTACTCCCTGACCGATCCAGTGGCCAGCGAATTCCTGCACGGCCTGGCTGAAGTCTTCGACCAGAACCGCATGAACATGCTGCTGCTCTCCAGCCAGGATCCGGACAGCGAGTATCGCAGCCATCTGCAGGAAGCCATGGTGGACGGCTTCATCATTTACGGCTGGCTGTCCAAAGGACGCACCTACGATCGGTTGCTGCAACAGGGCAAGCCCATGGTGGCGGTGGATTTCGACCTGGACGGTTGCACCTGGGTCAATATCGACAACTATGAAGGCGCCCGTACCAGTGCCGAGCACGCCCTGAAAACGCCACCTCGGCGGGTCAGCATCCTCGGGTTGCGACTGGTGGCGTCAGAAACGGTCTGCCGTATCGACGGCCGGGAGCTGTTCCGTGAGCAGCGGGCGGTGTCCGTGCGGCGCCTGGGCGGCTATCTCGATGCCCTGCATGCCGCCGGCTACGACGTGCCGGCCGAGCGCATCTGGTCCACTCCCACCAACGATCATCCCGACGCCTATCAGGCCGCCTGGGAAGCGCTCAACAGCGACCAGCGGCCGGACCTGCTGCTGTGCATGAGCGATCGCCTGGCGCTGGCGGCGATCCAGGTGGCGCTGCAGATGAAACTGCGCATCCCCGAAGACCTGCGCATTGTCGGCTTCGATGGCATTCCCGAGGGCAACACCCTGCATCCATCGCTCACGACGGTCTACCAGCAGAGTGCCGAAAAGGGACGCATGGCGGCGCGTCTGTTCCTGGGCGAAGAGCCTGATCGCAACGTACTGATCCCGACCCGCCTGATGGTGCGCGAAAGCTGCCCCTGAGCGGACTGTCTGGACGGGTTAGCGTCACATGACAATCCGGACAGGTTGCGGGCCGCGACAACATTCCTATCGTACATCTGGCCTATAGTGTAGAAGTCTGTCCGGAAAAGGCTTTTATGTACGCGTCCATCGAAAAACTCTGGTTGCAGGGCACGGCAGGCCGACCGCCCCGGCTGCGTCGTCAGATCGCGTTGACCAACCAGATTGCGCTGTTCGGTGCCCTGGCGACGTTGCCGTACCAGGTGTTCTATCTGTTCTACGACATCGCCCTGTACTGGCCGGTTTTTTCCCTGAACATGCTGTTCATGGCAGGCTACCTGACGGTGCTGGGCTTCAATCGCAGTCATCGATACACCTATTCCCGGAACCTGGTGCTGATCAATGCCTGCACCCAGATCCTCGTGGTGACCTATTTCATCGGGGCAGCAGCCGGTGTCCACCTCTTCTACTACGCCATTGGCAGCGTGCAGGCGCTGATCTTTATCCGCCATCGCACGGCGGTGCTGGTGTGGCTGCTGGGCGGGTTGGTGACCCTGTTCCTGGTGTGCCAGTTCCTGTTTTCCGAGGCGGCAACGCCGGTGCCCGAGGCCTATGTAAACTGGATGTTTGCGGTGAGCGTCGTTGGGGCCATGACCCTCAGTGGCAGCTTTTCCCACCTGTTCCGGAAAGAGATCGATCACGCCGAGGACCAGTTGATCCAGTCAAACCGTAACCTGGAAAAGCTGAGCACCACCGACAAGCTCACGGGCCTGGCCAACCGGCGCAGTCTGGATCAGTTCCTCAATCACGACTGGAGCCGGGCCCACCAGGATCAAATGCCGACGTCGATCCTGATGTGCGACGTGGACAGCTTCAAGGCCTTCAACGACCACTACGGCCACCAGGCGGGCGACGATTGTCTGCAGGCGATCGCGCGGGCCCTGAGGGACGTGGTGCGCCGCCCCACGGATCTGGTGACCCGCTATGGTGGCGAGGAATTCGCGCTGGTCCTGCCCATGACGCCGGAAGCCGACGCCCGGGCTATCGCCGAACGGCTGCGCACCCGGGTCGAGGCCCTGCAGATTCCCCATGCCCATTCGGAGGTGGCGCCGGTGGTGACCATCAGCATCGGTCTGAGCACTCTGATGCCGGCGGACGAACAGCCGGTGGCTGAGGTGCTGGCGCAGGCGGATCGTGCGCTCTATCGGGCCAAGCGCCAGGGGCGCAATCGAGCGGTGGTGCATGGAGAGACCGGCTGATGCGACCCGACGTGGGCCGAGGACGGCGACGGGCTGCAATCTCGATAGTAGCGGGTTAAGGTAAGGCCAACACATTCCGGGTCTGTCAGGAGGTGCTTATGTCCCTGTCTGGTCAATCCCTGGCCGGTAAACGCATTCTGGTCACCCAGGCGGATGCCTTTATGGGGCCGGCGCTGTGCGAGGTGCTGGCGGAACACGGTGCGACGGTGATCGACGACACCACGCCGCTGTTGCCTACCGGTGCTGCAGCCAAGGTGGTCCGTGCCGCCGGCGATGTGGATGTGCTGGTGGCCAACCTCGCCATTGCCGCGCCCAGCACGCCTGTGGACGAAGTGACCCAGGACGAGTGGCGCAACGTGTTTTCCGCCCTGGTAGATCCGCTGCCGCGGCTGGTCCAGGCGGTCCTGCCGGGCATGCTGGACCACGGCCGCGGCAAGATCCTGCTGATGGGCAGCGCCTCGGCCCTGCGCGGCATGAAGCGGGCGTCCACCTACAGCGCCGCCCGGGGCGCGCAGCTGGCCTATGTCCAGTCGGCCGGCGTAGAGCTGGCCCGGCACAACATCCAGTTCAACGCCATCGCCCAGAACTTCGTGGATAACCCCACCTACTTCCCGCCAGAGGTCCAGGCCAATCCCCGCTTTCAGGAACGGGTGCAGCGAGAGGTGCCGCTGGGGCGATTGGTGACGCCCCGGGAGGACGCCAGCCTGGCGGCCTACCTGTGCAGTGACGCGGCGGACTGCTTTGTCGGGCAGGTGTTTCCGATGAGCGGCGGTTGGGCCACCCGCTGAGGGAATCGTAACCTGACAGCCTGTGAATTCGCTTATAAAGTAGGCGGGTGCATGTCCGTTTTCACAGGTTGGTTATCCGATCATGGCCAGTGTCTTGTTTTGCAGCCTTTTTGCCGGGAATCGCGGCGCCCTGCCCGCTCTCTGGCTTCTGCTGGCCATGTTGGGGTTGGGAGGCTGCGCCAGCGACAGGACCCTGTCACGAGCCCCTGCGACGCCGCCGGATACGGTCGCGACCTCGGACACGGCGGCCCGCCTGTGGCAGGTGTTCGAACGTTACGAGGGCACGCCCTACCGCTACGGCGGCACCGACGGCGGTGGCTTCGACTGCTCCGGGTTTATCATGACCGCCTATCGCGAAGGTCTGGACCGGCTGCTGCCGCGCACCACTGACCAGATGCTGGCCATGGGCGATGTGGTGCCCCTCGACCAGATCCGGCCCGGCGACCTGGTGTTTTTCCGCATCGAAGGCAAGGACCAGCACGCCGGCATCTATATGGGCGACGAGCGGTTTATCCACGCCTCCTCGTCGGTCGGCGTCACCGAATCCCGTCTCGACGGCTACTACTGGCGGGACCGCTACAGCCAGGCCCGCCGTTTCGACCATTGATCAGCCACCACCATTGAACATGCCCAGCAACTGCCACCACAGGTAGTCCAGCGGCGTCAGGATCAACAGGGCGATTACGGTCAGCGGCACGGTAATCTTCAGCAGGCTGCGCACCGGCTCGTTGGCCAGCTGCATCCCCACCAGCAGCGGGCCGGACTGATACGGCAGCAGGATGGTGGAAAAGCCCACCACCTGCGTCATGATCACCGCCTCCAGGCTCATCCCGGTCAGATCGGACAGTTGGCCAGCCATCGGGGTCAGTACCGCCGGTACGCCGGGCAGTGTGGTCAGGATACCGGTGGAAAAGGCCATCCCCACCAGTGAGAAGAAGTTGCGGGCATCCTCGCCCGGCGCCAGTGGCAGCCAGCGCTCGAGGGTGGCGGCCAGGACCTGGCCCAGCCCCGAACTGTTCACCACCGCGCCCAGCCCCAGCACGCCGGCCACGAACAGCAGCACCGTGATGTTCAGCTGCTGGCTCACCCGGCTGTTATCCACCAGCCCGATTCGGGGCAGCAGCAGATAGATGGCGGCACCCAGCCCTACCCAGGCCGGGCTGACGCCGTGCCAGCTGTCGGTCAGCCACAGCGCCAGGGCCAGCAGCAGGATGACGGACAGGTAGCGCTGTTGCCCGGTCATCGGGCCAATGGGTGCCTGCGCTTCCGGGGTCACGGATTGCGCGGCGATACGGGCAGGAAAGAACCGCAGGATCAGGCCGGCAATGATCACGGCCTTGAGCGCTCCCAGGATGGGAAAGTGAAGCAGCAGGTACTGGGTGTAGCTGAAGTCGACGCCGTAGATGGTGTTGGCGGCGCCCACCAACACCATGTTGGGAATGTTGGCCGGCAGGATGGTAAAGGTCGGCACGTGGCAGCCGAAAGTGACCGCCAGGGCGATGCCGGTGCGGCCCTGGCTGCCGGTCCCGAAGCCGCAGCGCTCGGCCAGCGCCAGGCCCACCGGTACCATCATCAGAATGCGGCCCATGGATGACGGCATGACGAAACCCAATAGCGCGCAAAACACCACCAGGCCGATGATCAACCCGCGATAGCTGTGTGCCAGATGCCGACCCAGTACAGCCGCCACCCGATCGCCCAGGCCGGTGGAGCGAATCGCCATGCCGATCACCATGCCGGCGAAAATCAGCCACCAGGCGGAAGAGGAAAACCCGGAAAAGATCTGCGCCGGTGTGGCCACCTCCAGAAGCAGCGCTGCCAGGAAGAAGATCAGCGCGCTCAGGTATTCCGGCAATACCCCGGTGGCCCAGAGCACCAGGGTCACCAGCACAATGCCCAGCGTTCGGGTCTGTTCGGTGTCCAGGGCGGCCGGGGGATGGACCTGGACCAGAATCGCCAGGAACACGGCGACGATCACCAGGCCTTGGCTGAGATGACGCTTATCAAGCACGTCGTGACTCCTGTCGTGAAAGTGGCCCCATCATGGGTGTAAGCTCATTATGTGAAAAGACGACAGACTGACAATGGATATCGCAAACACGACACAGCATGAACCCCAGGGCAAGGGCTTCGTCGAAGACCCCCATAGGCCGGTGCTCTGCCACGCGGCGGTCTACGGCAGCGATCGCACCGTGCGTGTTCACCGCCATCCGCGGGCCCAACTGGCGTGGGCGGAATCCGGCGTCCTGCGGATCCACACCGACAGCGGCGCCTGGGTGGTGCCGCCGACCCACGCCGTCTGGATTGCGCCGCAATTGAATCATCAGGTCACCACCCACACACCGGCGTCGGTCCGCTACCTCTACGTGGATGCCAGCGCCTGCAGGGATTTGCCGGAGCATTGCCAGGTCATGGAAATGACCGCGCTGCTGCGGGCGCTGATCCGGCGCATCATGGGGATGGATCTGTCACAACCGGTGGCCGGCGCCGAGGGGCGTCTGCTGCAAGTGGCACTGGACGAAATTGGTCGGCTGACGCCCTCGCCGCTGTACCTGCCGGCCGGTCAGGATCGACGATTACAGGCCCTGATGCAGGTGCTGACGGAAAATCCGGCGGAAACCGGTCGACTGGATGAACTGGCCCGACCCTGTGGTGCCAGTCCCCGCACCATGGAGCGGCTGTTTCGCGCCGAGACCGGCATGAGCTTCCAGCAGTGGCGCACCCGTCTGCGATTGCTGGAGGCGATCAACCGACTGGGCGAAGGGGAAAGCAGCGCCGCCGTGGCCTATTCGTTGGGTTATCGCAGCAGCAGCGCTTTCGTGGCGACGTTCCGACGCCATTTTGGCAAGCCGCCGCAGAGTTTTATCCGGGAAAGTGACACACACGAGAGGTAGTGGGAACATGCTGGATCCGACAACGCTGTTGGTGGCCCTGGTGTTCAGTTCGATCGGACTGGGCTATTTCATCTATGGGCGGCGTCAGCAGGACAAGCGGTATTTCTATACGGGGCTGGGGCTGATGCTCTACCCATACGTGGTCAGTGCGGTGTGGCCGATGGTGGGAGTAGGCGTGGTCTTACTGATCTTGCCCCGTTTTCTGCCGTGATGCTTCGGTAGCGAGTGGCAGGATAAAGAGGAGGGCCGTCAGGCCCTTCCCGGGTCCGGTGCGCAGAACGGCTTAGTAGCCGCTGACGTCGCCATAGTCGCCGGTGCTCTGCGGAACGCAGACGGTTGGCTTGTTGTAGCCGCTGACATCGCCAAAATCACCGGTGCTTTGCGGAATGCAGGACACGATCGGTTCGGCGGGGCCATCGGAAGCGCGGTCGGCCAGGCTGGCGTTCGCGGACAGGGCAGTGGCGGTCAGTGCAACGGCGAGCAGTGTTTTGAGAGCTGAAGTACGCATCGTGATAACTCCTTCATCAACGTGATAATGAAAAGGCTGGTCAGGGGAGAAGGGTCTCCTCGCCAGATGCAATCATTATCAATCTTCCCGCCGACATAGAATAATTCTATAGAGATATTTCCAACATCACGTTTGGTGATGTACGTATTTTTTCATACAAATCAGCGCTGTATTGGATGATATCTTGAATATATCAATGCCTTTTATGTATTGATTGTCGAGTAGTAATTAATTTTTAGAATGACCTGTTTTCCCTGTCAAGAGCGTCGACAACACCGCGACAGACCTGTCGCAGACCGTGCAGAAGCCCTCACGAGACCATTGCTTGTGCTTGGCTGCTCGCTGCTGCCCTCACCCGGGAAGTGACAGGGGGCAAGGCAGACCACGTCATGGTCCGGGGCGGGCGGGTGTTCAGCAAGACGCGGAACCGATCAGCCGTTGCCGGCCAGTAGCGCGGGTTTGCGGTGGCCGGTTTTGGATGGGCCCATGCACGTGGCCCAGCGTTCCTTGGTGACCCGCTCCACCAGTTCCCGCATCCACACCACGCCGGGATCCCGGTCGTGCCGGGTGTGCCAGATCAGGTACAGGCTGGTGGGATCCACCTCCACCGGCAGGTCGGTCATCCAGATGCCGTCGTGGAAGCCGGCGTCGTTGGTGGCGATTTCCGGGATGGCGGCAATCATGTTCGACGTGCGCAACAGCTTGGGGACCGCCGGGAAGTGGTTGACGGTCACCGCGACCCGACGCTTGAGCCCCTTGCGCATCAGCGCCATATCCACGAATCCGGCGGCTTCACCGGACATGGACACCAACAGGTGGCGCGCCGCCATGAAGTCCTCCACCGAGATGGGGTGGCCGGCCAGAGGGTGATCTTCGCGCATCGCCAGGGTGTAGCCGCTGTCGAACAGCCAGATACTGCGCAGGCTGTGGTCGTGTTCGGTGAGCAGGCCGATGGCCAGATCCACGTGGGCCTCGCGCAGGTGCCCGAATGCGGTTTCTGCGGTGTAGGGCACGGCATGCAGGTCGATGCCCGGCGCCCGCTTTTCCAGTTCACAGACCAACGGCTGCCAGATCAGCTCGAGAATGGCGTCGGTGATGGCGATGCGGAACTCGCGCTTGGACTCGGCGGGCTCGAAATGGGTGGCCTCGACCGCATTGGACAGCTCGTACATTGGCCCGCGCACCTGGTTCCACAGGCTTAACGCGTAGGAGGTGGGCTCGATATTGCGGCCCTTCTTGATGAACAGCGGGTCGTTCCAGACCTGACGCATCCGCGACAGGGTGTTGGACACCGCCGGCTGGGTCATGGACAGGCGTTCGGCTGCCCGCGTGATCGAGCCTTCGGTCATGATCGCATCGAAGACATAGAGCAGGGTCAGTTCCTGGTTTTTCATGGCATGACTCCGGGCAGGTGGGCACGTCCCGTCCTGTCGAACGGCCGGTCGGGACCATCGGATGACGCGAGGCTGACCAATATGCCAAGCACCGGCTTCCATCATCAGCCGTGATATCCACTATACCGACGGCCAATTAGTCCGTCAGGGGCAGATCGGCCAACATGGCACCTTCAAGTCAGTCCACAGAACGGAGACAACCCCATGAGCGATGTGATCCGTGAGGTATCCGACAACGAGTTTACCGAGGCGGTGATCCAGGCCAAACGGCCCGTCCTGGTTGATTTCTGGGCGCCCTGGTGTGGTCCGTGCCACACGCTGTCGCCGCTTCTGGAGGAATTGGCGGATGAATTTGCCGACACACTGGATGTGGTCAAGGTGAATGTGGACCAGAACCCGGAGATTACCGCTGCCATGGGCATTCGTGGCGTGCCGGCGTTGATCGTGTTCAATGGCGGCAAGGCGACTGCCCAGCAGAACGGCGTCACCGGACTGGGCCAGCTCAGGGCCTTTTTAGCCGAGGCGATCTGAACCGAGCCGCTGGCCGCCAAGCAAGGCGGCAGCGGTTGTCGAACCCCCTTGGAGCAGCTTCGGTTGCTCCTTTTTTTGCCATCACAGGCCCCGCACATCATCGTCCGTGATCAATCCCCCGCGGTTCGATGCCCAGGTCCGCGAAGCCGGCAGCCCCCTGCCCCACCACATTGTCCCTTTCCATGAGGATCAGCTGGTCCCGGGTCAGCGGCGGGGATTCGAGTATGGACAGCAGCGCGGCACCCACAAACCACAGGCCGAAAGGCACCGGCAACAGCGGACGCCGCCGCTTCTGACTCCGCATCACCGCTTCCAGAAGACCACGATAACTGAGCGTGTCCGCACCGCCCAGCTCATACACCCGGCCGCGGGTGGCGGGATCAGCCAGAGCGTTCCGGGCGGCCCGGGCCACATCGTCTACATGAACCGGTTGCAGTTGCGTGTCGCCATGACCGAACAGGGGGATCACCGGCAGGCGTGTGAGGCCGGCGAGCGTCGCCAGAAGCCCCTGGCCGTCACCGAACAGGGCGCCCGGACGCAGGATGGTCGCATCCGGGCAAGCGTCGCGCACCGATTCCTCACCCCTGCCCCGGGCGCTCACGTAGCGTGAGCGGGACGCGGGATCGGGATTGAGTCCCGACAGGTGGATCAGCCGCGGGATGCCTCGGTCCCGGCAGCGGCGGGCCAGCAGGGCGGCGCCGGCCACATGCACCGATTCGAAGGTCAGTGTCGGTGGCTTCTCCACATAGAGGCTGACGGCATTGACCACGGCATCGGCGCCGTTCAGCGCGGCGTCAACGGTGGCCGGTTCCAGCAGGTTGGCGGTCTGGTATTCCACCCGGGGGGACGACACCGGCAACGTGCCCGGGTGCCGGGCCACGATGCGTACGCGGTAGCCGGCCAGCAGCGCTTCCCGCACGATGCGGGCGCCCAGAAAGCCGGTACCGCCGAAGACAACCATCCGTGATTCGCTCATGGCGACAGGTTAGTACCTGGTGGCGCGAAGAATCCAGCCCGACGCCGGTCGGATCAAAGTCGGCTACTATCAGCAGGTCATCAGTCGTGAGGACAGCATGTATGGATCAGGTGATGATCATTACCGGAGCGAGCCGTGGCATCGGTGCGGCTACGGCGCAACTGGCGGCACGTCAGGGTTACGCGGTGGCGGTGAACTACCGGCATGACCAGTCCGCGGCCGAGGCCGTGGTTCGGGCGATCGAAGCGGACGGAGGTCGTGCGCTGGCCGTGGCGGCGGACATCTCCGTGGAAGCGGAGGTACTGCAACTGTTCGAGACCGTGGACCGGGCGTTTGGCCGGCTCACAGTCCTGGTCAACAACGCCGGCATTCTGGAGAGACAAATGCCGGTGGAACAAATGGACAGCGACCGCCTGGCCCGCGTTTTCGCGGTCAACGTGCAGGGTGCTTTCCTCTGCGCCCGGGAGGCTGTGCGGCGTATGTCAACTGCCCACAAAGGCCCTGGCGGCGCCATTGTTAATGTCTCCTCCATGGCAGCGCGACTGGGAGCGCCCAATGAGTACGTGGATTATGCCGCGGCCAAAGCGGCCGTGGATGCCCTCACCACCGGCCTGTCAAAGGAAGTGGCGGCCCAGGGGATTCGCGTCAACGCCGTCCGCCCCGGGGTGATACGCACCGACATCCATGCCAGTGGCGGCGAGCCGGACCGTGTCGAGCGGGTCAAGGCGGCGGTGCCAATGCAGCGGGGTGGCGAACCTGAGGAAGTGGCCGAAGCGATTCTCTGGCTGGCGTCGGACAAGGCGTCCTACGTCACCGGCAGCTTTATCGATGTCGCCGGCGGGCGCTAGTGTCCCGTTCAGTAGATCAGCGAATTAACCAAACGGGACACTAGCCCGTGTGACTGAGGACATCCGCACCGGTGTCGTGAACGTCGCTGACGATGCAGTTGCGGCCCTGCCGCTTGGCCTCGTACAGCCAGTGGTCGGCCCGTTTGATGGCCGCCTCGACGGATTCGCCGGGCCGCACGCTCACCAGGCCGAAACTCATGGTGACGTTGATCCGGTCGTCCCCGACCCTGGAGTGATGCCGGGCGAGCCGGTCCCGGAAGCGTTCCAGTGCCGCCTGCGCCGTTTCCCGGGTGGTGTCCGGGAAGGCGATCATGAATTCCTCGCCGCCCCAGCGGCACAGGCAGTCGGAACGGCGGAATCCGCCCAGCAGCGCAATGGCAATGTCTTCCAGCACCTGATCCCCGGCTTCGTGCCCGTAGCGATCGTTCACCGGCTTGAAGTGGTCGATATCGCCCATGGCGATGCAGAAATTGCGGGTCATACGGTCACTGGCGGCCAACGTCTGGTGCAGGAAATCGTTGCCGAAACGGCGATTGTAGAGACCGGTCAGCTCGTCCCGGTTGGCGATCTCGGTCAGGCGCCGTTCCTGGGATTCGTTGATGTGCCGGACGATCACCACCGCCAAAATCAATGGCAGTGCCGAGGCCATGACGTTGAAAAACAGCATCAACGGCTGGTATTCCGCATAATCGAAGGCGTAGGGCACACCGGCATAGCGCAGTTGCAGGTAGGCGAACAGGGCAACCAGGGTATAGCCGATCACCGCGGCCTGCTTGGGCAGCATGCGGGGGTTGATGGTGGCCACGCAGGCCACCGGCCACAGGTAATAGTGGAAGCCGGCGGCGGTGCCCAGGGTGGCGGTGGCCAGAAAGGCATGGCCGGCGATTTCCAGGCACATGAGGTAGATGGCGGTGGCGTGCATGCCATTGCGGTTGCTCCACAGCGCAACGGCCCAGACCAGCACGCTGAAGACGTTGAACTTTGCCAGGGTGTCGGCGCCGATCGCGGCGAACAGGGCAATGAAGCCGGTGTGGACCAGAGTCCCGGCGATGGCCGCGATGTTCAGGACCACGTACTTGCGGTAATTTTCGATGCGGACCCGGGCCGGCTTTCGACGCAGGCGGTAGGCTTCAATGGCGGTCATCGACAACGCTGGCTCTTGCTGTATGGGGCCTTGCACAAGGCGCTCTTGTTTAACGGGAGTATAGCGCGATTGGGGGCAACCTTGCCGCTTCATTACCACCCGGGTAGACGGCTATCCGACACGGGGATTGTGGCGCTAGACTGGGGCATGGAGGAATAGTTCCCGGGGCCAGGCCGAGGCCCCAACCGACAGCGCGGTTCTCGCAGGGAGGTGACCATGTTGAAGGTGACACTGGATCGTGACGACGGCATAGCCACATTGGAGCCGGACCGGGCACTCACCCGGGAGGATTTCCAGCGTGCCGCCCAAGTGATCGATCCCTACATCGAAGAGCACGGCGACCTTAATGGACTCCTGATCCAGGTGGCGTCGTTTCCCGGCTGGGCGTCGTTTGCGTCCCTGCTGCATCACCTGCGCTTTGTCCGGGACCACCATCGCCATATCCGGCGTGTGGCGCTGGTGACGGATTCCGGGGTCGTCAATGCGGCCGAGACCCTTGGCAGCCATCTGGTGGCCGCGCAGGTGAAGACGTTCCCCGCAGCCGCCGTGGGCGAGGCCCGGCAATGGCTGCAGAACACGGACGAGGCGGTCTGAAGGGAGACCGGGGAGAGCGCAATGGAACAGCTGGCGAAAGATCTCTGGGTGGTGGATGGCGAAACCGTGTCGTTCCACGGGTTTCCCTACACCACGCGCATGACGGTGGTCCGGCTGTCGGACGGCACGCTCTGGGTGCACAGCCCCGTCACCCTGACGCCGGCCATGCGCTTCCGGGTCGACAGCCTGGGGCCGGTTGCGCACCTGATCGCCCCCAACCATCTGCATCACCTGTTTCTGGCGGACTGGATCGAGGCCTATCCTGAGGCGACCGTGTACGGCACCCGCCAGGTGATGGAGAAGCGACCGGACCTTCACTTCGACGAGATGCTTGACGGCCAGCATCGGGAGTCCTGGCGACAGCAAATCGATGAAGTCCTCTTCACCGGCTCGCGTCTGATGGAGGAGGCGGTGTTCTTTCATCGGCCGTCCGAGACGCTGATCGTCGCGGACCTGATCGAGAATTTCCCGGCCGGGCATTTCAACTGGTGGCAAAAACCCATTGCCCGGCTGGCCGGGATCATTGCGCCGCACGGCAAGACGCCGCTGGATTGGAGGCTGAGCTTCCACAAATCGCAGGCCCAGGCTGGCCTGGCGAAGATCAAGGCGTGGACGCCGCGGCGGATCATTATGGCCCACGGTGAAGTGGTCCGGGAAAAGGACAACCAGTTCCTCAACGATTCTTTTGACTGGCTCCAGTGACTGTACCCGCGGTCGGTTGTAAGCCGTTTTCGGTCACCCGGCCACTGATCAGGGTTGCGGGTATGGGCTCGAAATAGACGTTGCGGACGCGGATGTGGTGGTTGTCGATGCGATCCACCTCGGCCGGGTCCATTTCCTCCAGTGTGACCGAGGCCCGGGTCAGCGGGCTGTCGCGGAAGCCGTCCGCCAGTACCCAGAAGGGTTTGCCCCGGTCCCGCGCCGCCAGCGCCTGCAGGTAGGTGCCCGTCTTGTTGAGAAAGTGATTGTCCGCCAGCCAGCAGTCGCAGCCGGTGAGGTTAAGGTCGACGTGGGGCATGAACAGGCCCATCTCGGCGTCGGTGATGAGCGTCACCGGCACTGCCAGACCGGCCAGTTCATTGGCCACCTGAATCCCCTCGTTGCCGGGGCCGCTGAGCGTGCAGACCACGCTGAACGGGCGTTGCCGGTCCACCAACGCCTGGAAGAGCTGCATGACCGTGCTGCTGCGGCTGTGGGTCATGATCACGGCACCGGGTGGGATCAGATTGACGGCGCGGCGGGCCGTATCGCGGCCGGCGTGGGTCAGGTCGCGGTAGATCACCTGGGCCGCGTCGCGGGCCTGGCGCCGCAGATCGTCGCCGGTCAGCGTCAGGTCGATGGCCGCGAGCCAGCGGCGGATGGCATTGCCCAGCGGCACCATGCTGGGACGGGCCTCGGCGAGGGTGTCGGCCAGCTCGTTCAGCAGATCGACGGTGGGGTTGTCTTCATGGGCGAGGAAGTCGTCCAGCCCGTGCAGTGCCTCAAGCGTCAGTTGAGAGGCACCCGATGACTGATCCTGTTCCAGTTGGACAATGAAGGCCGGGCGTTTCATGGTGGCTTCGTCCTGTCGCTTTTCGCAGACCATTATAACCACCTTGAGTGCCGATGGATGAAACACGGGGAATCATGACGGACCACAAGGCACCGATCACCGTCTACTACGACGGCGCCTGCCCACGCTGCCGGGCGGACCGGCGGCGCTATGAACGGTGGGCCGGGCCGGCCGCCGAGTCGGTGGTCTGGTACGACATTACCGGGCGGGAGGCGGAGCTGGCGTCCCTGGGCATCGATCCCGAGACGGCCCTGCGGGAACTGCACGTTCGGGATGCGGAGGGCCGGATCCACCGGGAGCTTGAGGCCTACCGCCTGCTGATGGCCCGGGTGCCGCGCCTCAAACCCTTGGCCTGGCTGATCGGTCTGCCGCTGGTGAAGCCACTGTTGTCCTGGCTGTATCGGCGCTGGGTGCTGCGTCGGTTGCATCGACAGGGTCGGCTCTGACCGTTGCCTCTACCCATGGGCATTGTTGATAATGCGCCCATTGCAAGCAGAGAGAGTGAATCATGGCGAAATCCCTGCAGGAACAGCTTCTCCAGGCCGGCCTGGCGGACGAGAAAAAAGCCCGCCAGGTGCGGCAGGAAAAACGCAAGGCCCGCAAACAGAAACAGCCGGCGGATGCCGAGGCGGCCGCTCGTAAAGCGGAGGCCGAAAAAGCCCGCGCTGAAAAGGTCGAGCGGGACCGCGAGATCAATCGCCAGCGCCAGGAACAGCAGGCGCAACAGGCCCGTCAGGCGCAGATCCGGCAGATGGTCGATCAGCACGGCGTCGCCCGGGACAAGGGCGAGACGCCCTACCAGTTCGTGGTGGGCACGAAAATCCACAAGATCTACGTCAGCGCCGAGCAGGCGGACAAGCTGGCCCGCGGCCGGTTGGCCATTGCAGTGCTGGGCGAGGGCTTCCACCTGATCCCGGCGGATACCGCCAGCAAGATCCTGGAACGGGACGCCGAGATGCCCGTGATCCTGCACGATCCCAAGTCCGATCAGCCGGACGAGGACGATCCCTACAAGGACTACCAGATTCCCGACGATCTGATGTGGTAACCCGCACTCCTTGATCCTCCTCCGATGCGCGGCCCGAGATCTTCAGGCCGCGCACCGGCCTCACCTTTGCCCCTGGCCTGCCGTCGCCGATTCCCGAAGACCCCGTTGCCGCTCGTTGAATGGCGGATATCGCCCACAGCCATAGGGGGATGCCCTTACGATATGTAGCTGGCTAAGCAATTGCGGTCCGTTGTAGAATGGGCCGATATTAGCTTGCTAATGAATTAGTCGGACAGCGGCCCGCTCCACCGGCGACTCAAGGAGTTCTCCCCATGAAGCATACCGAATCCGGCGGCAACGCTGCCGCCAGCCCGCTGACATCATCAATCCACGACGGCCTCAAGCCGTCGCTGGGTGGCGCACTGGGTCGGCTACACCGCCTGTGGCGCCGGGCCATCACCAACGCCGTCGCGCCCATGGAGCTGACGGAGAGCCGCTGGTCGGTGATGGTGCACCTGTTCAAGCTGGGCGAAGGCATCAGCCAGCAATGCCTGGCCCGCGCCCTGGAAATCGAGATGCCGTCGCTGACCCGCACCCTCAACCAGCTGGAGGATCAGGCGCTGATCGAACGCCGCCCCGATCCCCATGATCGTCGGGCCCACACCCTCTGGTTCACCGGCCTCGGTCGCGAGCGGGTGACGCAGATGGAGGCCCAGATCAAAACGGTGCGGGCCCACATCTGCGACGGCCTGACGCCGGAGCAGCTGGATCAGTTTGCCGAGGTGATCACCGTCATGGAAAACAATGTCCGCGGACACCTTGCGGATGCCAAACAGAAGGAGTCGTCCCCGTCATGACGCCGGATCAGAAGTTTGCCCGGTGGGTCCATGTGTCCCTGGTGGCGTTTGTTGTCCTGTTTATCTATTTCCTGGTGGCGGATCTGTGGTTGCCGCTGACGCCCCAGTCGCGGGTCATGCACACCGTGGTGCAGGTGGCGCCCCGGGTCAGTGGCCAGGTGGCTGAAGTCCATGTGCACAACAACCAGCACGTGAAGGCCGGCGAGGTGATGTTCACCCTCGACCAGCGGCCGTACCAGCTGGCGCTGGACCAGGCGCAGCTGGCGCTGGAAAACGCCAGCGTGCAGAACGACCAGTACGACGCCTCGATCGCTTCGGCGGAAGCCAACCTGGCCGCAGCCCGGGCCCAGGCGACGGAACTGTCCCGCGAGGCCACCCGCATGCAGCACCTGATCAAGCAGGGTGGTGTGTCCCGCCAGCAGGCGGACCAGACGTTGTCCCAGCATGATGCGGCCCGGGCCAAGGTCAAGGCCGCGGAGGCACAGGTGCAACAGATGGAGGTCCAACGAGGACTGAGTGGCGAGTCCAACCTGCGCCTGCGTCAGGCCCGCAACGCCCTGTCCCAGGCCAAGCTGAACCTGAGCTACAGCGAAATCCGCGCGGAGGAGGACGGGGTGATTTCCAACCTCCAGGTGGAGCCGGGCACCTACGCCAAGGCGGGCACATCTCTGGCCGCGCTGGTCGGTGACGGGGCGGACGTGATCGCCGATTTCCGCGAGAAGTCCCTTTCCCACGTCAAGCCGGGCGATCGTGCTGCGGTGGTGTTCGATGCCCTGCCCGGCGAGGTGTTCGACGCCCGCGTGGATGCGGTGGATGCGGGCACCCGCCAGGGCCAGCTTGCCGCCGATGGGACCCTGGCCGAGCCCCAGTCCACCGACCGCTGGGTGCGCGATGCCCAGCGCCAGCGCCTGCACCTGAGCCTGACCGAAAACCCCGGGCTGCTGCAGACGCTGCCTTCCGGCGCCCGGGCCACGGTGCAGCTGTTTCCGGTGGGCGGCCCGGCGGCCTGGCTGGGGTCTCTCCAGATCCACGCCGTCAGCCTGATGCACTACATCTACTGAGGTTCGCCCATGCCCCGTATCAAGCCCCTGCTGATGGTGCAGAAGCGGGAGATGAACGCCAATGACCTGCGCCAGTGCCTGCGCATTGCCTTTGGCGGCATCCTGGGCTTCCTGTACTGCAAGCTGACCCACAGCAGCTACGGCGCCTTCTACGTGGTGTATCCGATGCTGCTGCTGGGGATGGTGCCGGTGATCAATGCCCACATCCTGCGCCAGTTTGCCGCCAGCGCCGGTCTGGTGACCGTAGTGGTGCTGGTGCTGCACGGCCTGTTCGGTGACAAGCCGGTGCCGATGACGCTGCTGGTGGCCGGCCTCTTTGCCTTGCTGTTCCGGGAGATGGCGCGCGGGCCGAACCTGCTGTTCGGCGCCCAGTCCATCGTGGCCCTGTCCATGCAGTTCAACTTCGCCAGCTACCCCGGTTCGGATGTGGTGAACCTGGTGCTGTCCAACGGGGCGGCCACACTATTGACCGTCTTTATTGCCTGCCTGATGCACACGGTCTTTCCGGATGCAGAGCCTCGCCAGCCCCGGCAAATGCCGAAAAAGCCCGCGAGCAACCAGCGCCACGAAGTCATCCTGGCCACCACCGTCGCGACCCTGTCGTTCGTCGCCTTCCAGGTGATGGATCTGCGTGGCTCCCTGTCGGCCCAGGTGGCGACCATCCTGATCCTGTTCCCGCTGAATTGGAAAGGCGCTGGGCCGGCCGCCTGGAACCGTGCCATCGGCACGCTGGTGGGCTGTAACGTCGGGTTGTTGTTGCAACTTCTGCTGTTCAACCACTTCAACATTCTCCCGCTGACCGCCTTCGGCCTCTGGCTGAGCCTGTTCATCTTTGCCCGGCTGCACACGCTGGAAGGCGGGGTGTCGGCGTCCGGTTTCAGTGGGCTGACCACCATGGCGATCCTGTTCGGCCAGTACCTGTCGCCGCAGCAGGATCTGATCTACAGCGACCTCTACCGCTTCAGTTCGCTGGCGGTGGGTGTCTCGGCCGCCCTGTCCGCCGTCTATCTGATGCACCATCTGCTGGACCGGTTCGAGAGCACCCGGTTGCAGCCGCTCGGGTAACAACCGCGCTTGACCTGACGGTCTGGCAGGGCATGATGAGCCATCGTCTGAAGAGAGTGAGGTTCACGCGTGGCGCGACAATCAGGCTGGAAACGCGCGGCCCGGTGGCTGCTGTACACGGTGTGCGGGCTGATGCTGTTCATGCTGGTGGTGATTGGCGTGCTGCGTTTCGTCAATCCACCCACCACCGCGTTCATGATCGCCGACCACATCGCCCATCCCGAGCGTCGCCAGGTGCAGAACTGGGTGCCGATCCAGAAGATGTCGCCGTGGATGCCGCTGGCGGTGATGGCCAGCGAGGACCAGCGTTTCCTGCAGCACTGGGGGCTGGACCTGAACGCCATCGCCACCGCCGTGGAAGACTATCAGCAGGGTGACAGCCTGCGCGGGGCCAGCACCATCTCCCAGCAGACCGCCAAGAACCTGTTCCTGTGGAACGGTCGCCAGTTGATCCGCAAGGGGCTCGAAGCGGGCCTGACGCTGGCCATGGAAGCGCTCTGGAACAAGCAGCGCATTATGGAGGTGTACCTCAACGTGGCTGAATTCGGCGACGGCGTGTACGGTGTGGAAGCGGCCAGCCTGCGTTTCTATGGCATTCATGCCAGTCAGCTCAGTGCCAGCCAGGCGGCGCGGTTGGCGGCGGTGCTGCCCAATCCCAAGGCGCTGAGCGCCGCGCGCCCATCGGCCTATGTCTGGCAGCGTGTGGATTGGATCATGCGCCAGATGCGCCAGTTGGGCGGACCGGCCCTGGTCAAGCCGCTGGTGGCGGCCGACTGAATCGGAGCCAACGCAACACAGGAGAGCGGATGCTCGAGATTTCCCGCAATGTCACACTGCCGGAGTCCGAAATCGAACTGAGCGCGATCCGGGCGCAAGGCGCCGGCGGTCAGAACGTGAACAAGACGTCGTCAGCGATCCATCTTCGCTTCGACGTGCGGGCCTCGTCGTTACCCGAGTTCTACAAGGAGCAGCTCCTGGCGCTGGCGGATCAACGCATCAGCAAGGACGGCGTGATCATCATCAAGGCCCAGCAATACCGTACCCAGGAATTGAACCGGGAGGATGCGCTGGCCCGTCTGCAGGCGTTGATCCGCAGCGTCGCCCGTCCGCGCAAGGCACGCCGGGCGACCCGCCCCACCCGCAGTTCCCAGCGCAAGCGCATGGATCGCAAAACCCAGCGTGGGCGTACCAAACAACTCAGAGGTCAGGTAAAAATCTGATTAACCGGTTTGTCACGACTATCCTATATCCATACTCGGAAGGAGGAATCAGGATGATGCAGGGTAAACAAGCGTTTGGCGGGATCTTGCGGGGTATGGCCATGGCCGCACTGGCCGCGGTCACCGCCGGTGTCTTGTCGGGGTGTGCGCCCATGATGGAACGTTTCCAGGCGTCGAAAATGCGCCAGATCGAAGGCTCGGTCACCTACCGGGAGCGTATGATGGTGCCGCCTGAGGCTCAGGTCACGGTGGCGCTGGAAGACGTGTCGCTGGCCGATGCGCCTGCCGAGTCAGTGGCTGACACACAGTTCAAGGCCAAGGGCGCGCCGCCCTGGGACTTCACCCTGTCCTACGATCCGGGACAGGTGATTGAAGGTCGTCGTTATAATCTGCGCGCCAAAGTCACGCTGGATGACCGGCTGCTGTTCATGAGCACCCAGGCTTACCCCGTTGAACTGCTGGGCGACACCGGCCCAGTCGATATTATGGTGAGCCGCGCCAGCGGGAGTGTTGCCGATATGGCCCGGGCCAACAGCGAGCCCAACAGCCTGGTGGGCACCTTCTGGGAGCTGACCCGGATCCGTGGCGATGCCCTCAACAAGGAAAGCGACCAGCGCAAGCTGAACATGGTGTTGTCCGAGGAAGGTCAGCGGATTTCCGGCTTCTCCGGCTGCAACCAGTTCACCGGCACCTACACCCTCAATGGCGACCAGCTCCAGGTCGGTCCGCTGGCCTCCACCATGATGGCCTGTTTCAAGGGCATGGAGCAGGAAGACGCGTTCCAGAAGGCCCTGCAGGCCGCGACCCATTACCAGATCCAGGGGCCAATCCTGCAACTGCTGGATAGCGACAACGAGGTCGTTCTGCAGTTCGTATCCGGTGACCAGCTCTGATTGACCGGCGATGAGCGAGCGCATTCTCAACATCACCAACGGGGACTGTGCCGTCGCGGCCCTGACCCGGGCCGGGCAGCCGGGGGACTGGCTGCCCTGGCGGGACATCCTGCACGACGGTCCGGTCCCGGCCGGACTGGATCTCACCGGACTGTCGGTGTTGCGGGCCCGTTTCATCAGCGAGCGGGGCTGGGCGCCGCTGGAGCCCGTGCAGGCGGATTTCGAAGCCCGGGATGCCCTGTTGGCACAAAGCGGCGAGTACGACCGCATTCGCCTCTGGTTCGAACACGATCTCTACGATCAGTTGCAGCTGCTGCAAATCCTGGACTGGCTGGCGGACCATCCGCCGTCCACGCCGGTTACCCTGCTGTCGCTGGATGATTATCTGGGCACGGCCTCGCCCGAGCTGGTCGAGCGTTACGTGGCGGCCGAACAGCCGGTCAGTGACTCCCAGAGGCAACTGGCGCAAACCGCGTGGGCGGCGTTTCGCGCGGACACGCCGGAGCCATGGGCCGGATTGCTCGAGCAGGATACGCAGGCCCTGCCGTTCCTCGACGGGGCTGTCCGCCGGCTGCTGGAAGAATACCCGCAACCCCACACCGGCTTATCGCGCACGGCCTACCATGCCCTGAGCCTGATTGGTCAGGGTGAAGAATCGTTCAGCGCTCTGTTCAGCGAAGTCCAGAACACCGAAGAACGCCGTTTCATGGGAGATCTGGGGTTCCGCTGGCTGCTGCACAGCCTGTGTGCCGGCGTCGAACCGCTGCTGGAAACGGACAGCGCCCTGCCCGCCTGGCAGATCGATCCAACGCAGCGCTTCAACTTGACCGCCAAAGGTCGCGCCGTGTTGGCGGGCCAGGTCTCGGCGGGGGACCTGATGGTGCGCGATCGTTGGATCGGTGGCGTCCACCTGCGGCCGGATCGCTTCTGGGAATGGGACGCCGCTTTAGGGCGCTTGCAGGCAAGCTCGCTGCAACCGGTCTCGGTATGATGGGCGTCCCAAAATCTTCGGAATGAAGGACGACCCTGTGATGAACGAACGCCCCAATATTGTCCTGATCGGTATGCCCGGTTCGGGCAAGAGCACGGTCGGTGTCCTGCTGGCCAAGCGTACCGCCATGGACTTTATCGACACCGACCTGCTGATCCAGTCGGCCGAGGGCCAGACCCTGCAGGAGATCGTCGACGGCGCCGGCTACCAGGCCCTGCGGCACATCGAAGAGCGGGTGTTGTGTGAACTGAATGCTCACGGCGCGGTGATCTCCACCGGGGGCAGTGCGGTCTACAGCGACGCCGCCATGTCGCACCTGAAGACAAATGGCCGCGTGGTGTTCCTCGATGTATCGTTGGCCACAGTCCAGCATCGTATCGGGGATTACAGCCTGCGCGGCATCTCCAAACGGCCCGACCAGACCATCGACGAGCTGTTCGCCGAGCGCAACGCCCTGTATCGGCGTTATGCCGACCTCATCGTCGACTGCGATGCCCTGAACCAGGAGCAGGCCTGCCAGGCGGTGCTGGACCAGCTTAGGTAATCCGCACCGAATGGTGCTCGCTGACAGGACTCTGGCCATGACCGAACGGATGCGTCGTTCTTCCCTGTTGCTGGCTGTCGTTCTCATGATGGGACTGGCCGGCTGTCAGACACAGCAGACCGGGGAGGCTGAACGGATCGGCCATATGGTGCAGGCGGTGGATGCGGCCATCGATCACCCGGCGGATCCCGAGTCCCTGGACACCATCGTCCGCTACGGCACCGACAGCCGCTACTACATCATGATCCGCGGCTGGCTGTCGCAGGAGCTGGACGGCGTCGAAAGCCAGTACGAGGCCAGCCGGAATCCCACCCTGCGCCAACGGCTCCAGGTCCGGGCGGATTTCCTGCGTCAGGCCATCCGCCGCATCGACCTGGAGTAGAGGCTTGACGGCCTAGTCCGGAATACGCACTTCATTGTCCTCAAACACGATCCGGTCTGCTTCGTCCGGACTATCCGCGATCGGCGGCACGTTGGCCTCGGTGATCGCCGGCGCGCCAGCGCCGCGAGGTGTGGTCCGGACCACCTGGCTGGGTGGCAGGGCCGCGCCATCGGTCAGGTGCGCGTACATTCGGTCCAGTCCTTCCAGGTAGTAACGGTGCAGCGGGATGTAGCGCTCGTCAAAGCCGGCGAAGGCATTGAACGCGTCCAGGTGATGGCCGTTGAGCACTTCGTAGTAATGCAGTTGGCTTTTCTTGCCCTCAACGGTCCGGTTCAACCCGAAATACGGCCGAGACGTGTGGTTGATGGGCAGGATGGCGTCGGAGCGGCCGGTCACGATCACCGTCGGGATGCCGTGCAGGTCGCCGCTCGCCCGAATGGCGTCGATGCCGTCGGCAATCCGCTGCGCCTGGCTGGCCTGTTCGTCCAACAGGACAGCCCCGGTGACCGCATCGCTGCCCTGGGCCAGGCTGCGCAGGCACAGCAGGGCGTCCAGGCCATAGTCCTGCAGGCCGCTGGAGGGCGAGGTGCTCAGCTTGAGGTTGGTCGGTCCGCCGCTGGCGGCGTCGTAGACCTGATTGATACCGGCCGACGGCGGAATGCCGTTGCTGGTGGCAAACAGCGTGGCCTCGGCGGCCTCTGTCAATGGCTCGACAGCACCGGTGCTGGCGTTGGTCGCGGCATAGCTCAGCCCACACAGGCGGTCGGTTACGCCGAAACGGCCGTAGGCGTTGGCGTAGGTCATGCTGATGCTCTGGGCCACCGCGGCACCAAAGTGACTGGGGGCCACGAGGTTCTGTTCCGGCTGGATGCCGAAGGTCTCATTCAGGATCCGCTGGGCGTCCGTCGCCCGGGCGTCGGTGTCCGCACCCGTCACCAGCCCCTTGGCGGCCAGCGCGCTGCAGATGTTGTCATCCACCGTGAAGTCATTGAGGATCCCGTTGAACGGCGCGGTGTCCTTCACCCCCGGTGCCAGGTTGGCGCAGCCCTGGTAGACCGCCAGGGCGGTGGTGTAATCCAGCAGACTGCGGCTGTGGTCGGTGATGGGTGCGGCGCTGCCCTGGCGGATGCTGAAGCTCGTCTCCACCGTCGGGTTCACGTTGGGTTCGGACACGGCGACGCCGTCGATCAGGCCTCGGCTATCCTCTTCCGCCGCCCGCACCGAGGCGCCACCCCCGTTGGACACCGACGAGGCAATCACCAGCGTGTTGCCCGGTTTCAGTGTCACCCGGATCTTGCCGTTGGGCAGTGCCTCCCCGTAGGTCTCATTCAGCACGTAGAACCCGAATTCGATCGACTTGAGCACATACTGGCCCCAGTCCGCCTCGGGGTTGGTCTGCGAATGGGTGTGCTTGACGGCAAAGCGATCCGGCCAATTGGTGTTGAAGGTTTCGATGTCGGACGCGGACAGATCCGGCCGGAACTGGAGCGACGCCGTCGCATCGGTGGTCGTCTGGCCCTGCAGGGTCTGGCCGGCCCCAGTCATCAGGTTAAAGGCGCCGGTGCCCGTACCCTTGTCGGTATAGATCACCGCGCAGCCTTTTTTCAGGCCCCATTCACCGGCGGTGCCGATGGCGCCATAAATCCCGCGGGAACCGGAAGACGGGGCCGTGATCATGCAGGCGTTGTCGGGATCGAAGCTGTCCGGCACCTGCAGCATCACGGTGGCCGGCACGTCGCTGTCGTCGAGGGTCATCAGGGCCAGGTATTCGTCTCCCGGGATCATGCCCTCGCTGCTGCCGGCTCCCACCTGCGGGCCGAACAGCGTGCCGTAGCCCCCGCCATCGCTGGTATCCACCAGCGCCCGGTAGTTGTTGTAGATCGCGAGCGTGCGCAATTCGGTCGCCGTGGGATTCAGTGGATCGGCCGGCGCCGGCGCGGTGCTGCTGGCCAGACCGCTGGCGCCGAGACCACCGGTCAGCACGTCGTTACTCCGGCCGTCATAGCGTTGGTGAACGATGGCGCTGGTCAGGAAGTCCGGTTTCTGGTTGATGCCGGTGATCGGCCGATCATCGGTCTTGCAGGCGGCGAGGCTGACAGCAGCCACAGCCACCACAACAGGAAGGCGAATCGTCATTGAGTGCTCCTTGCGCTTTTGTTTTTGTATCGGAGAGGCACGAAGTGCCCGACCGGAAAGCCATTGCGCATCCTGTGCCAGCTCGCAAAGTGCGTGTCTAAACAATGGGTTGTAAAAATGACAGTCGATCAGGCGGACAGGTGTGTCCGTTAACGTGGACAGTGTCAGGGCATGGGAACCCTAAAGGTCTGAATTAATAGGCGGAACGAGAGGCGACCACCTGTCTGCCAGAGCGGACAGTGTCCGGCAGGCCATACAGGACCTGCCGGACATTCCTTCAGGCAGGGGATCGACTGGAAAGTGCGAAGAGGATACTGACCGTCGCCGACGCTACCAGCGCGCCGAGGAACGGCGCCAGGGTCGGCACGCCACCGGGGAAGCTGGCGGCGTGCAGGCCTTCAATCACGCTGCCCGTGGCGATCCAGTCCGGCAGCACGGCACCGATCAGGCCGGCCGTGGCACCGGCGACGGCAGCCGCGGTGGTCATCCGTGACCAGAGGCCCAGCAGCACCGGAATCACCGTGGTGGCGCACAGCAGGTCGGCAATCAGGAACAGCCGCAGCACCGAGTAGCCCTGCAGGGCGATGAGAATCACCGGCACCATCAACAGCACCGTCAGCCAGCGGGCACCGGTCAGGGACAGGCCGCGCTTTTCGGTGACCGCCAGCGACGCCAGGCCATTCTGCAACGTGTCGACCGACGACGCGACCAGCGTGAGAGCCAGGACCAGCGCGACAGTCGCCAGCCAGGCCGGCGCGCTGTGCAGCAGGGCGAAGAACGGAATCGGCGGTGAGCCGAGGTCGGCACCACTCAGCGCGGCGGCAATGCCAAGCCCGCCGACCAGGGCCACCACCAGCACGGTGGTTACACCGCCCAGAATCGCGCCGCGACCCAGGGCGGCGCCGTCTTTCGCAGCCCAGAGCCGTTGCCAATAGCCCTGATGGAACAGGTTGGCGGCGGTCACCGCGATCACCAGGGTCAGGGCCACGGCCAGGGCGTCCACCACGGGCACCTGGGGCAGACTGGCCGCAGCCGAAGGGTCCGGCAACGCCGGGATCGCCACCGCCCCGACCAGCAGGATCAGCGCGATCAGCAACAGCCCCTGCCAGCGATCGGTCACCAGACTCGCCCGCAAGCCGCCCCAGGCGGTGTAGACCAGCGTGGTGATCGCCACGCCGAGAATGGCGAGGTTGCCGTTGAGGTCCGTGAGCAGGCCGGTGATGGCGCCCACCGCCGTGAGCTCTGCGGTCAGGAAACACAGCATGTAGAGCACGGAAATCAGGGCCACCCAGCGGCGCACGCCCGTGCCGAAGCAGGCCTGGGCGAATTCGCCGATGCTGCGGCCTTCGGGCAGGTGGCGCCGGATGGCCGGGCCGCAGGCCGCGAACACCAGGAACGGCAGCGCCGCGCCGACGGCGTAGCCGGCCAGGGCGATGGGCCCTACCAAGGCGCCCACTTCGGGCGGTGCAAACAGGATCCAGCCGCCCATGCCGGACGCCAGGAAGGACAGCCCCAGGGCCTGGGCGCCCTGGGAATTGCGGGCGGTGACGTAGTCGTCCAGGCCACCGTCCGCGAAACGGGCGCGCAGGCCCAACCAGGTAAAGACAAGCAATGCGGCGGCAACGGCCGCTACGGTCATGATCACGTCGCACTTCCTCCGCCGGTATGAACCGGATCAGGTTCCAGGGTTTGGACGGCTTCCCGTCGTATTCTCAGCCCGCCGGCGTGCGGTGGACTCCCCTGGCGACAAAATGTGTGGAATGGGTCTTCGGCGACCATACTGACATAGTTCAAAGTCGCAATCGATTGGCGAAACATCGGCTTCACTTCGACCCACGTAGCATTAGCAACATACCGATGGATTCTGATTTACAGGGAGACTGCTCATGCACCTCATTCGAAACAGCCTTGTATCCCTTGGCTTGCTGGCACTGATGACACCGATGGCGCGCGCTGCCGATACCGTCCGCGTCACCCCACTGGGCGGGCAGGATGGGGAGTTCTGCGTCCTCGACCGGGCCCTGGTGTTCGAAGACCCCAACGGCACCCGCATTCTGTATGACGCCGGCCGCACGGTCGCCGGGCCCGATGACCCGCGCCTGGGCAAGATCGACGTGGTACTGGTCAGCCACGTTCACGGCGACCATCTGGGCGACCGGCACATTCCGGAACCCAACGCCGGCAGCTGTGCCTCACCGGCGGCCTCCGAAGACGACGCCCCGCTGTCCAACAGCGTCAAGATTGCGGTCAAGAAGAACGCCCGGATCGTGACAGGTAGTGAAATGGCCAGCTTCTTTGCTGGCCGCCTGGAGGCCGCCGGGGGCGACCCGAAGGCTTCGGTGCTGGTCCGCTTCGGCGCCCATGTGGAGGAAGGCGGCGTCGGTATCACCACGGTGCCGGCGGTGCACAGCAACGGCCTGTCGCCGGCCTTTATCGACGGACAGATGGGCAAGATCCTGTCGGCGGCGGGGCTGACAGCCTATGTCGGCCCGCCCACCGGTTACGTACTGACGTTCACGAACGGCCTGGTGGTCTACCTGTCCGGCGATACCGGCATCACCGCGGATCAGGAAGCCGTGGTGCACGACTACTACGGGGCAAAACTGGCGGTCATGAACATCGGTGATACCTACACCACCGGTCCTGCGGAAGCGGCACACGTGATCAACAAGATGGTCCGGCCCGCCAGTGTGATTCCATCCCACGCCAATGAGCCGGCGACGGAAAAGGGCAAGGTCCGACCAGGGACGCGGACCGACGCATTTATCCAGGCGTCCGACGTGCCCGTGCATGTGCCGCTGAGCGGCCGCACCATGACGTTTGACGCCGGCGGCGAATGTGTCGAGGGCTGTGGTTGATCGCCGCAGGGGTGTCTCGCTTCCGGTCGCCGTCCCCTTTAAGCTGGGCCGGTGACAGGCAGGAGTGAAAACGGATGCCCGAATCCCTGGACTTACCGGATGTGTCCCTGGCGCTCATGGTGGCGCTCAACACGCTCGTTACGGCTATCGCGGTGCTGGTACATTTCCGGGGGCTGTCTTTGCTCAACCGCTACATACCGCGGCTGGGCATTCCCCATCATTTCCGCATCGTGGTCGGAGTGGGCGGTGCCATGCTGGCGCACATGGTGGAAGTCTGGCTGTTTGGCGTTGTGTATTACTGGATGAACGCGTCGCCGTATTGGGGGCACCTGGCAGGCAATTTCTCCGGCACGCTACTGGACTGCGTCTACTTCTCGCTCACCACCTACACCACCGTGGGCTTTGGTGACATCGAGCCGTTTGGACCGATTCGTTTCCTGTGCGGGATCGAGGCACTGACCGGGCTGGTGCTGATCACCTGGAGCGCCTCGTTCCTGTTCCTGGAAATGCAGCGCTCCTGGAAGCCTGGCCGCTGATCCGGCTCAGGCGTCCTCCACCGACACCTGCGCCGCAGCGCCTTCCAGTTCCCGGATGAGTTCCCGCAGGCGCCGGCTCATGTCGGCGCTTTCCACCAGCTGATCGACCATCGCCTGGGTGGTTTCGCGGATGCTCTGGACGTTCTGCTGCACCTCGTCGGTGGCCGAGGTCTGCTGGGCGGACACGTCGGCGATGTCCTGGTTGGTGTCGTCGATGCGCAACACCATGGCGCTGATTTCCTGCAGCGCAGCGGCACCGGCGTCGGCTTCCTCCACACAGCGGCTGGCATCCACCGAGCTGGTGTTCATCTGCTGGACCGCCTCGCCCATAGTGCCCAGCAGCCGGTCGATGGTGCCCTGGATCTGTTCGGTGGAATCCTGCACCCGCTGGGCCAGCTTCCGCACCTCGTCGGCGACCACCGCAAAGCCCCGGCCCTGATCGCCCGCCCGGGCGGCCTCGATCGCCGCATTCAACGCCAACAGGTTGGTCTGCTCGGCGATCCCCTGGATCTCGGTCACGGCGCTGCCGATTTCCCGGCTGTTCTCGGCCAGCGCTTCCACGCTGCCTGCTGATTTCTGGATGACGTCGGCCAGTTGCTGGATGGAGCGGGAGGACTGGGCCACCCGTTCGCTGCCCTCGACCGCGGCACGGCGCGCCTCATGGGACAGCTCCTTGGCCGCATCCGCCTGCCCGGCGATGCCGCGGAAGCTTTCCAGCATGGCCTGTATGGCCTGGGCAGAGCGGTCGGTGCCGGTCTGTTGGCGTTTGAGTTCGTCCCGGCTACGCTCGGCGGCTTCCGTCAGAGCGGCGACTTCACTTTCGAGTCGCTGGATGGCGGCCTTCATACTGCTCACCACGCGACCGGTACGGGCCTGCATGGCGTTGAACGCCTCGCCCATGGCGCCGATCTCGTCGGTGGAATCCACCGGGGCCCGCAGGCTCAGATTACCGCTGGCCTGGACCTCCACCATGGTGTCCTTGAGTCGGTGCACATGGCGCTCAATAAAGCTGATCAACAACTGGGAGCAGGCCATTTCGAAGATCATCAGCACCACCACGACGCCGGCGAAGGCGGCTGCGTGTTCGCTGACGATGACGCTGAGGGGCTGCCCGGTCGCATCGGCCATGCGCGACATGGCAAACAGCACCAGCAACAGCATCACCGCCAATACGACGATGTTGAGCAACCAGAATTTGTATTTGAGACGGGCGTTCTTAAGCAGGCTCATCATAGGCGTCCGGGGTTCTCCAGTGACAGCACCGACACAGGTCCGTCCTGTCGGTCTTATGGTGTTATCGACAGGTGAGCCTGAATCTTCAGTGGGAAAGACGCAGAAGGTCAATAAAACAACGATCAAAGACCCTAGCAGAATCGGGTGGGATCGCCTTGTTCTGAATCAAGGAAAAGGGAAAAGCCGGCAACCGGGAGGTGGTTGCCGGCGTCGGGATCAGGCTTGTTGGGCGTTGGCCAATTGTTCCGGCTGACCGACCGCTTGGCCAGCCAGGGAGAAGACCAGGGCGTCGTCGTCCACCTTGCCATAGCGCAGGTTGATCAGGTCCAGCAGGTAGTTCTGGTAGAGCTTCCAGGGTTTGCGGTCGCCCTGTTTGGGCAGGTGCTCCAGGGCCCGCAGGACGTAACCGGAGTCCAGATCCAGGAAGGGCTCTTCCTCGACGTCGCCACTGACCACCGGCGTCACCTTGTCATAACCCTGCTGGTCCATGTACTGCAGCAGCCGGCAGACGTACTCGCTGGTCAGGTCCGCCTTGAGGGTCCAGGAGGCGTTGGTGTACCCCACCACCATGGCCAGGTTGGGCACGTTGCTGAGCATCATGCCTTTGTAACCCATGGTCTCGTTGGGCTGGATCAGCTGGCCGTCCACATGCAGCTCGGCGCCCCCGAGGGTCACCAGGTTGAGGCCGGTGGCGGAAATCACGATGTCCGCGTCCAGTTCCTGGCCGGACTTCAGGCGAATGCCGTTTTCGGTGAAGGTGTCGATGTGGTCGGTAACGATGTCCGCGGCGCCCTTGCGCAGGGCCCGGAACAGGTCGCCGTTGGGCACCAGGCACAGGCGCTGGTCCCAGGGGTTGTAGCTGGGGTTGAAGTGGGTGTCGATGTCGAAGTCTTTACCCAGCTGGGATTTCAGGTGCTGGCGCAACACGCGACGCATCAGCTTCGGGTAGCGCCGGCAGGCCTGGTAGAACAGCGTCTGCATGGACACGTTCTTCCAGCGGGTGATCTGGTAGGCCGCCTTGGCCGGGAGGATACGGTTCAGCCAGCGGGCGATCAGGTCCACATCCGGTAGCGACAGGATGTAGGTGGGTGAGCGCTGCAGCATGGTGACCTGCCTGGCCTTTTCCGCCATCGACGGCACCAGGGTCACGGCTGTGGCGCCACTGCCGATCACCACTACCCGCTTGCCGGTGTAATCCAGGTCTTCCGGCCAGTGCTGGGGATGGATCACCTGACCCTTGAACTGCTTGATGCCCGGGAAGTCCGGCATGTAGCCCTGGTCGTAGCGGTAATAGCCGGAGCAGTTGAGCAGGAAGTTGCAGGTCAGTTTGACCGGGCGTCCGGTCTTCTGGTCTTTCGCCGTCACCGTCCAGGTGGCGTCCTCGCTGGACCAGTCGTAGTGGGTCACCCAGTGGTTGTAACGGATCTGTTGATCGATGCCGTTTTCCGTGGCGGTGTTCTTGAGGTAGTCCAGGATTGACGGTCCGTCGGCGATGGCTTTGCCCTGGCGCCAGGGCCGGAAGCTGAAGCCGAGGGTGTACATGTCCGAGTCGGAGCGGATGCCCGGGTAGCGGAACAGGTCCCAGGTGCCGCCCATATTGTCGCGACCTTCCAGAATGGCGTAGCGCTTGTCGGGGCAGTGTGTCTGCAGGTGATAGGCGGCGCCGATGCCGGAAATGCCGGCGCCGACAATCAGGACGTCGAAGTGCGTGTTGGCCATCGTGTTGGACCTCGTTACGGCGGATTCTTGTTGAATAAAGCATGTGCTTTAGTTATTTCAACCCGAGTCACCGGGGTCGTGCAAGTTTTAAACAGCGGCGGCCAAGCATTTGGCCCCAGTTCACCGATGGCGCGGGTGCTTGATATTGCCGCCATCTACCCCCAAGACGGGGATATATCGACCGACGAGGTGCGGCCATGACCGACATCCTGAATATCCCCTGTCCCCACTGCCTCAAGACCAACCGGGTGCCGGAGGCGCGGCGGAAAGACGGCCCTAAGTGCGGCGCCTGTGGCAAGCCCGTGCTCGATGGCACCGTGGCCGAATTGAGCGACGCCAGTCTGGCCAACGTCACGGCGCGTTCCAGCCTGCCGGTGCTGGTGGATTTCTGGGCCAGCTGGTGTGGACCCTGTAAGGTGATGGCCCCGGCGTTTGCCGAGGCGGCCCGGAACTGGAAGGGTCAGGCCCTGTTTGCCAAGCTGAACACCGAGCAGGCGCCGCAGGCCTCGGCCCGCTTCGGGATCCGCAGCATCCCGACCATGATCCTGTTCCGGAGTGGTAAAGAGGTGGCGCGCCAGAGCGGCGCCCTATCGGCGGCCCAGATCCATTCCTGGCTGACCCATCAGCTGCGCTAGACCATGGCCAAACGTGGCCCGAAAGGAGAAGGATGACCGAGTCATGAATGTTCGGGGTGACCTGAACGACCTGGAAGACCTGATTGACCGCATCGACAGCGTCGCCCAGAAGCGGGAGCGTGTGGCGGTGGACGATATCCTGGAGGCGGTGGGTTACCGCTCCTTCGGACCGGTGGTACTGGTGGCAGGGCTGATCACCCTGGCGCCCCTGATCGGGGATATTCCCGGCGTGCCCACCCTGCTGGCGCTGTTGGTGGTCCTCACCGCCGGGCAACTGCTGTTCCGTCGGCAGCACATCTGGTTGCCGGGATGGATCGTCAAGCGTCGTCTGCCGACCGACAAGTTGCGCAAGGGCCTGGCCTGGTCCCGCAAGCCAGCGCGTGGGATTGATCGTTGGACCCGGCCGCGGCTGACGCTGTTCGTCGAAGGTCCGGGTCTGTTTATCCTCTCCCTCGCCTGCGTGGCGGTGGCCCTGGCCATGCCGGCGATGGAAGTCGTGCCCTTCAGCGCCAATGGCGGTGGCGCGGCCCTGGTGGCGTTCGGCCTGGCGATGATCGCCCGGGACGGCGCCGTGGCCCTGTTTGCCCTGCTGGTCACCGTGGGCACCCTGGGCTTCGTCGGCTCCAGTTTCTTTTAGGTGTTAACGGCTGCTCACCTGCTCCGGTACCGGCGTCCGCGCCGGTTGTGCCATCGTATTCCGGCGGTAGCTACGGAACCAGCGCAGGGCCGGCTTCTCCACGCCATGATGGATCGCAAGCGCCAGGGCCAGTGCGGTGGTGATGGCCAGCGCCACGCCGACCGGACCGGGCAACCCGGCGTCGTAAGCCAGGTCCATGATGCCGTAGCCAATGTTCTGGTGAACCAGGTACAGCGCGTAGGACAGGCTGCCCAGCGTCAGCAGGACCCGGTTGGCCAGGACGTTGAGGTAGCCGGTGATCGCCAGGATAAAGACCCCGTAGCAGCCCAGAACAAAGCCGTTGAACGGGGCCTTATAGGCGAACAGGCAGTGGGCCATCGCCAGCACCAGCAGTACCCGTTCGCTGACCGGCGGCTTGCCGTGATGGTGCCAGCGGTAGAGCAACATGCCACTGATGAACAGCGGCGCGTATTTGACGAACAGCAGGTCCTTGACGAGGAAATCCAGGCCGTCCGGGATCTGCTTCCAGAACAGCACGCCGGCATAGCTGACGGCCACCCAGATCCAGAACACACTCCGCAGACGCGCCTTTCCCAGTCCGAAAAACAGCACCGCCATCCACACGTAGAACGTGGCCTCCACCACCAGGCTCCAATAGGCGCCGTCCACCGGGTGCATGCCCAGGTACTCGTGCAGCAGGGTGAAATTCCACAGGGTTTCGATGGGTGTGACGCCGCGGTCGATCGGGCCGAGAAAGTAAACGGAAAGGCTGGTCAGGAGAATCCCCACCCAGAGCGCGGGCAACAGACGGAACGCCCGGGCCAGCCCGAACCAGCCGGCGGTGGGGGTGCGCTCCAGGGTCATGAAGATGACGAAACCACTCAGGATATAGAACAGGTGGACGCAGTAGCGCCCGTACCAGAGTGGGCTCCACGGCTCGAAATCGTGGCCGTAGAGCTCGTCGTAGTAGGGGATGTAGTGAAACAGCATGACCCCGCACGCGGCGAGGCCACGCAGGGCATCCAGTGCCTGAAGACGCTGGGAGGACTCCGCCATAACGCATTCCCTGTGGCAAAAACGCCATTGTATGCCGGCGCGCCCGTCCGGCGGAGTGTTATTGACTACGATTCGATGGCCGCCGCCTTACCATTCGGCAAGGCGACTGTGACTCAGCCGGATTCGCCGGCCAGCGAGCCTCTCGCCCGGCCAACCCGCCGCTGGCGCAGGCCAATCAGCAACAGCGGCACCACGATCATTGCCGACCCCGCTGCAAACCACAGGTCCGGGGTCTCGCCGAAGCCGATCCAGCCGAACAGCACCGCCCAGATCAGACCGGTGTATTCGGCGCTGGTGACCTGGCTGGCTTCCACTTGGCGATAGGCCAGCAGGATGGTCATGTTGTAGCCCAGGATGAACAGGGCCGAACCGACCGCGCTGAACAGCAGGTCCGGATCCCAGTCGGCGCCCTCGTAGAGCATCAGCGTGCCGCTGGCCGGCAGTACCAGCAGGTAGTTCAGGAACAGCTTGTGGACCATCGACTGGCCGCTGGGCAGCTTGGGCACCAGCAGCGCATTGACGGCCAGCGTGGCGGCGACCGCCAGGGCACTCAGCGCCATCCAGTTGACCGCCACCGGCCGCAGGATCACCACGATGCCGAGGAAGCCGCTGACCACCGCGAACAGGCTTCGTCCGTCCAGACGGCCCCGGAAGAACAGGACGGAAAACAACATCACCAGTACCGGCGCGGCGTAGAAAATGGCGTTGGCCGTCGCCAGCGGCAGTGCGCCCAGCGCCAGCACCATGCAGACGATGCCCACCAGGTGGATGTGCGCCCGCACGGTATGGATGCCCAGTCCCTCGAAGAAATGGCCGCGATCGATCTGGCGCCACAGCGGCAGCAGCAACAGCAGCGTGATCACACAACGCAGGAATACGAACTGGAACACCGGCGTGCCCGGATCCAGCAGCTTGATAAACACATCGGAAACCAGCGCCATCGCGTTGCCCAGGATGAGCAACAGGATCGCGCTGTTGACGGTCCGTCCGGACATGGCTGCCTCCTGCGTCGAGTGAATGGAAGCCACAGTGTACGGTCGCCAAACACCGCTGTTTAATGATATTTAGAGATCAGGTATGAGTAATTTCGATAATGGAGTAAGCGCGCCATGATGAAACTGCCCCCCTTGCGAGCCCTGCCCATGTTCGAGGCGGTGGCGCGGCTGAACAGCTTCTCGAAAGCCGCGGACGAGCTGGCGGTGAGCCAGAGCGCCGTCAGCCACCAGATCAAGGCGCTGGAGACCTACCTGGGGGAACCGCTGTTCCAGCGCAGCGGCCGTTATCTGACGCTGACCGACGAAGGTCGCACGTTCCAGGAAAGCGTGACCTCGGCCCTGCTGCAGATCGAACGGGCCAGCGAGACGCTGCTGGGCGCGCCAACGTCGCGTCTGCGGCTTGCCGTATTCAGTTCCTTCTGCGTGCGCTGGCTGATTCCCCGCTTGCCCAGCCTGCAGCGGGCCCACTCCCAGATCGACCTGGCGCTGGAGATGACCAGCACGTCGCCGCAACTTTCAGACCGGGTGGCGGACTGCTTCATCACCATCAACACCAGTGCCCGCGCCTTCAGCTACGACCTGTTGTATCGGGAGCGCCTGTTCCCGATCTGCAGTCGCCCCTACTGGCGCCAGATTCGCGAGACGCTGGGCTTGCCGGAGGATCCCGCCGACAGCCGGCCGCTGACACCGGCGGACATCGCCCGCTTTCCGCTGCTCTCCACCTACAGCATCTACGACCGGGAAGCCGGCGACTGGGACACCTGGTTCCAGGTCGCCGGGGAAAGCCGGCCGGCGCGGACCCGGATCCAGCATTTCAGCCACATGCTGATGGCGCTGGAAGGCGCCCGGTTCCACCAGGGCATCGCCCTGACCAACGACTACATGCTGAGCGAGGAGGCGGACACGGAGGATTTCGTGCGCCTGCCCTGCCACAGCCTGATCACCGGCGACAGTTTCTACTTCGCCCACAAGACCAGCCGGCGCAACGAGCCCGCCCTGCGTGCGGTGCGCCGCTGGCTGATTGAACAGGCGATTGCCAGTGGCCTGCGACCCGCTGTGGCGCCACCATTGACGGGGCACACGGGGCCGGCGCTGCATCCGTAACTTTCAATTTGGGGGTGCGGCGTGTAGCTTCGTAAAAAAATGTTAAATAATACCTTCGGTAAAGAAGGTTTCACCAAGTCAAAGGAGAAGTTACTTGGCTGCGACTCGGCTAATTGGACTGGTAGCGCTGGTGGTGGGTGTCCTGTTGCTCTATTTCGGCTGGCAATCGACGCAAAGCGTGGGTGAACAGCTGTCACAGAGCCTGACGGGACGGTTCAGTGAGAATACGATGTGGTTCCTGATTGCAGGTGCCGCGGCGACGGTGGGCGGCGCGTTCATGCTGTTCTTCCGGAAATAGTCTCGATCCCGTCCAGCACGGCATTCATCGCTAGAAATGAGAGCGCCCGACGATCGTCCTGATCGCCGGGCGTTTTACGTTCAGGTGGCGTTGGCCAGGGCGGTTTTCCCGGTCTTGGCGAAGGCATAGCTGATGCCGATCACCAGCGAGCCGACCGTGATGGCAAACAGATAGGGCAGCACCGCGCTCACCGCGTGCGGGATCAGCAGCACAAACAAGCCGCCGTGCGGTGCCATCAGCGAGACCTGGAACAGCATCGACAGCGCGCCGGTGATGGCCCCACCCACCATGCAGATGGGGATCACCCGCAGCGGATCCTTGGCCATGAACGGAATGGCCCCTTCCGAGATGAAGCACAGCCCCAGTACAAACGAGGCCTTGCCCGCCTGACGCTCGTCGTCGGCGAACTTGCTCCGGGCCAGCAGGCTGGCGATGCCCATGCCGATGGCCGGCACCATGCCCGCGGCCATGATCGCTGCCATTGGGGCAGAGCCGCCGGCGCCCTCAGACAGTAACCCGACCCCGAAGGTGTAGGCGGCCTTGTTCACCGGCCCACCCAGGTCGAAGCACATCATGGCGCCCAGCAGCGCACCGAGCAGGACCGCATTGCCCGTGTTCATGTTGGTCAGGAAGTCGGTCATCGTCGCCATGATGGCCGCGATCGGTTCGCCGACGATGTAGATCATGGTCAGCCCGGTGAACAGACTCGCCAGCAAGGGAATGATCAGGATCGGCTTGAGCGAGGCGATGCTTTCGGGCAGCGGTAGCTTTTGACTCACCAGCCGTGCGGCATAACCGGCGAGGAAACCGGCGGCGATGCCCCCGAGGAAACCGGCGCCCAGAGTGCCCGCCAGATAACCGCCAATCATGCCCGGTGCAATCCCCGGGCGATCGGCGATGGAATAAGCGATGTAGCCGGCCAGCAGCGGGATCATCAGCTTGAAGGCCGTGCCGCCGCCGATCTGCATCAGCGCCGCGGCCAGCGTGCCTTTCTGCTCGGCCGCGTGGATGCCGAACACGAACGACAGGGCGATCATCAGACCCCCGGCGACCACCATCGGCAACATGAACGACACGCCCGTCAGCAGGTGCTTGTAGGGGCCCTTGCGTTCGCCGCTCTTGCTGCCGGCGGGTTTGCTGGTGCTGGCACCGGTTTCGGTCTCCGCCTGGTCCAGTGCATCGCGCAGGGTGTCGGCGGGCTTCTTCAGGGCTGCGCCGGTGGAGGTGCGCCAGACCCGTTTGCCGGCAAAGCGTTCCGGATCGATCTCGATGTCGCAGGCGAGGACAACCACGTCCGCCTCGGCGATCTCGGCCTCCGTCAGCGCATCCTGGGCGCCGACTGAGCCCTGGGTCTCGACCCGGATGCGGTGGCCGGCGGCCCTTGCGGCTTCGCTTAACGCTTCAGCGGCCATAAAGGTATGGGCCACGCCGGTGGGACAGGCGGTGACCGCGACGATGGAGAGCCCCTGCGTACCGGTTGCGGGCGCGGCGGGCGCCGAGTCATCCGGGACATAGGGCGTGGCCGCCTGTTGCGCTTCGTCCAGGAACTGATCGGGATCGGTCAGTGGCGCCGTGACCGGCGCGTGATACAGCGCCTTGCCGGCAAACCGGTTCAGGTCGACCGGTGCGCTGGCGGCGACAATCACCAGATCGGCCGCGGCGATGGCGTTGTCATCAACCGGTGTGACCGGGCTGGCCTGGCTGTGGACTTCGGCCGTGACCTGCCAATGGCGGGCTTCGGCAGCGCGGGACACGGCCCGGGCGGCCAGGAACGAGGTGGCCAGTCCTTGCGGACAGGCGGTAACGAGAATCAGGTTCATGATGATGCCTCCCCGGACAGGGTTGTATCCGGCCAGGGTGTGACCCTGGTGTGTTGTTGGAGTTGTAGGAAGTCGTCGGCGTCGGGATTGCCCACGCCCACATGGCGGACGCATTCGGCGGACAGGGCCGTCGCCAGCTGCAGGGTGTCAAAGTCACTGAGGCCGCTGAGTTCGCCATGGAGCAGGCCGGCCAGCAGTGTGTCGCCGGCACAGACGGTGCTGACCACCGGCACCTGCGGGGCCCGGGCCAGCAGGTCCCGGCGCGGGTTGAGCCAGAGCACGCCCTCCGGGCCGCGGGAAATCACCACGTGGGCGATGCCCGACTGCTGCAACTGGCGGCCGGCGTCGGCCTGGGCGGTCAGGTCGGGCAGGGGGCGGCCGGCCCATTCCGCCAGTTCTTCGTTGTTGGGTTTGACGCCGCTGGGGCGGGCCCGGATGCCGGCCGTCAGCGCGGCGCCGCTGGTATCCAGCCAGACCGGTCGATCGGCCTCGGCACAGCGCCGGATCAGCCCGGCCAGCTTTTCCGGTGCGAAACCCAGGGGCAAGCTGCCGGCGATGACGACCGCATCACAGTCGCCGAGCAACGGGCTCAGGCGGAACTGCAGCCGGTTCAGGGCGTCTGCCGGAGTATCGAAGCCGGTGCCATTGAGGTCGGTGACCCGTCCGCCGGTTTCGGCCAGTTTGACGTTGGTGCGGCTGGTGCCGGGCACTCGCAGGAAGTGATCTTCCAGGCCTTCGTCGGCAAACAGCTGCTCGAACGGCGCCGCGTTATCCAGGCCCATCAGGCCGGACACCATGACCTCGTGGCCCAGCCGGCGCAGCACCCGAGCCACGTTGATGCCCTTGCCTGCGGCGTCCAGCTGGGTCCGCTCGGTGCGGTTGACCTCGCCGAGGCGGATCGGTGGCGTTTCCACCGACAGGTCCAGGGCCGGGTTCAGGGTGATGGTCAGTACACGGGCCATTACGCGCCCTCCAGCTTGTCCCGCACATCACTCGCCGTGGCCTGTTGCAGGGCCAGCTGCGCGAGTGATTTCGCGTCGGACAGGGCCAGGTTACGGATGCAGGCCTTGACCAGCGGCACCCGGCGGCTGGTGACGGAAAATTCGTCCACGCCCAGCCCCAGCAGCACCGGAATCGCCTGGGGATCGGAGCCCAGCTCGCCGCAGATGCCCACCCAGCGGCCGTGTTCGTGGGCCGCCTCGACGGTCATCTGGATCAGGCGCAGCACGGCCGGATGCAGGCCGTCGGACTCGGCCGACAGCTGTGGATGGCCGCGGTCGATGGCCAGGGTGTATTGGGTCAGGTCGTTGGTGCCGATGGAGAAGAAGTCCACCTCCGGCGCCAGGGTCGGGGCCAGCAACGCACTGGATGGAATCTCGATCATCACGCCCACCTGCACGTCCGGGGCGTCGATCTCCTCGCGCAGCTTGTCCACCAGGGCCTTGGCGGCTCGGAACTCGGCCAGGTCCTTGACCATGGGGAACATGATCCGCAGCGGGCGGGAGCCGGCTTCGGTGAGCAGCGCCCGCAGCTGGGTTTCCAGTATTTCCGGCCGGGTCAGGGACAGGCGGATGCCACGCAGGCCCAGGAACGGGTTGTCCTCTTCCGGCAGCGGCCAGTAGTCCAGCGGCTTGTCGCCGCCCACGTCCAGGGTTCGCGCCACCAACGGCAGGCCGTCGAGCGCGTCGAACGCCTTGGCGTATTCGGTGCGCTGGGTCGCCAGGTCCGGGGCTTCGGAATGGGCCATGAAAATGAACTCGGTGCGCAGCAGACCTACGCCGTCGGCGCCGCGCTCCACCGCTTCCGGCGTGTGGGCGGTGTTGCCGAGGTTGGCGCAGACTTCCACCTGATGACCGTCCACCGTGCGGGCCGGCTCGTGGCGGGCTTCGTGGGCCTTGGCCTGCAGCTGCTCAAGTTGCTCCAGGCGCTGGTTCAGGCGGCGCCGACGCTCGCTGCCGGGTGCCGGGACGATGCAGCCCCGCTCTCCATCCACAACGACATCCGTGCCGCTTTCCAGGGTCAGCAAACGCTCACCCACACCCACCACGGCCGGCAGGCCGAGGGCGCGGGCGAGGATGGCGCTATGGGCGGTGGCCCCGCCCTTGGCCGTCACCAGGCCCCGAACACGCTGGGTGTCCAGCCGGGCCACATCGGACGGGCCCAGGTCGTCGGCCACCAGGATGTAGGGTTCGTCCGGTGGTGTCGGCATGGACACGCCGCAGAGGTTGGCCAGTACACGCCGACCGACGTCGCGCAGGTCCGCAGCGCGTTCGGCCAGCAGACGGTCGGCGAGCGCTTCCTGGGCTTTGGCGGCGGTGTCGATCGCCTGCCACCAACCGGCCTCGGCCGAGGCGCCTTCGCGGATGATGTCGAACGCGGCCTGGTGCAGGTCGTCGTCACGCAGCATCTCGGCGTGGACCGCGAGGATGGGACCGGCCTCGCCGCCTTCGGCGTGTCGGATCAGGGCTTCCAGTTGCCCGAAGGCGTCGTCGATGGCCTGGTTCAGGCGCTCGCACTGGTGGTCGGGATCGTTGGCGGTGGCCGCGTAGGTCAGTTCCGGCAGGCGCATGACGAACGCCGGGGCCACGGCCAGTCCCGGGGACGCCGCAACCGCCTTGAGTGGCGTATCCGGTTCTAAAGGTTCCACGGGTTGGGACGGCTGATCGCTGTCGGTTGTCTTGCGTTCATCGTGGGCGCGCAGCGGGGTCACTGCCTCGCCCAGGCCGGACTCGATGGCCTCGGCCAGGGCTTTCACCGCCGCTTCGGCTCCGTCACCGGCGGCGCTGATCACCAGTGTCTGACCGCGACGCGCGCCAAGGCCGATGACTCGGGTCAGGCTGGTGGCCGACACCGCCTGGGCGTCGCCTTCGAGCAGGCGCAGCTGCAGGGGCAGCGACTGCTGGCGGGCCACCTGCACCAGCTGCTTGGCCGGGCGGGCGTGCAGGCCGTGGGCGTTGAGCAGGCGCACCTGGCGGGTGACGGCGTTGGCCTGTTCGCCGGCCAGGCGCGCCAGTAGTTCATCGGCGGACAGGCTGGCGATGGATTCCGGCTGGGTCAGCAGGTGATCGATCTGCTCCAATAGCGGCTGGGTGTCCTCGCCCTGGCCGGCCAGACACAACACGCCGTCCAGCGCGTCATTGGCTTTGGCCGGTGTGGCCACCGCCAGGGCCGGTCGGGTGACGCCATCGGTGGCGTGGACCAGCCACAGACCTCGGCCCAGCGCTTGTGGCACCTGGGCCACCAGGCTGGCAATAAACGGCGGCTCGACGCAGCCCAGGCTCTGCAGGCGGGCGGCGGCGGTCAGCGCCAGTTCGCGGGTGTCGCTGGCCGGAACCTTCAGTAGCAGGGTATCGCGATCGCACTTGGGCGTGGCGGGTGTGCGAGACAGGCAGGCCAGCAGGGTGTCCCGGTCGGTCGCCTCAGCCAGCTGCTGGGCCAGCCCCGGCTTGTCCAGCACCCGGGTGAGGTGGCGCAGGATATCCAGGTGTTCGTCGGACTGGGCGGCGATGGTGACCAGCACATGGACCCGGGCGTCGTCGTGCCAGGTCACGCCGTCGGGAAACTGCAGCACCCGGATGCCGGTGGAGCGGACGTGCTCGCGGCTCTCGGGCGTGCCGTGGGGGATGGCAATGCCGTTGCCCAGGACGGTGGACGACTGGGCCTCGCGGTCCAGCAGGCCTTGCAGGTATTCAGGAGTGGTCCGGCCTGCAGTTTCCAGCTCCTCGCCGGCCAGGGCGAGGGCCTCGCGCCAGTCGGCGGCGCGGCAGCCCAGACGGATGTCGTCGGCAGTTAACGTAAGCATGGGGAAATCCCCTTTCTTGACCTTGTTGTTGTCTCACGGCAGCCGGTCAGGCGCCGTGGTTAAAATCGTATTTAAGCATTTGCTGAATCGTGTCAGCAATGACTAGAATGGATCATGGAACAACATTGGTCAGATTTCAAGCAATGCAGATCGCGACGGTCGGGTCACGTTGATCCCGGCGATCCCGTAGAATGTCGGCTTTATCGACAGTCACCCGGTAACAGGTACAGCAGGAGACGGCAATGACCTTGGCAGAACTGGCCCGACTGGCGGGCGTTTCGCGCACCACGGCGAGCTACGTACTCAATGGCCGGGCCGCTGCCAACCGCATCAAGCCCGAGACCGTAGAGCGGGTATCGGCCCTGGCCCGGGAGCATGGCTTTCGCATCGACGCCCAGGCCGCGGCGCTGCGTGGCGGCCAGTCACGCACCCTGGGTTTCATCCTGCCGGACCTGGAGAATGCCAGTTACGCCCGCCTGGCCAAGTTGCTGGAAGTGGGTTCCCGCGCCGAAGGCTATCAGCTGCTGATCGCCGGCTCCGACGATGACGCCGACACCGAGCGCTCGCTGGCGCTGTCGTTCCGGGCACGGCGTTGCGACGCCCTGATCGTGGCGAGCTGCCTGCCGCCGGACAGCACCTTCTACCGGGATCTGCAGGTCGAGGGGCTGCCGGTAATTGCCGTGGATCGGGCCCAGGATCCCTCACAATTGACCTGCATCGTCAGCGATAACCAGGCCGGCGCGGCCGCTCTCACCCGTTCGGTGCTGGGGCCGGGGGTGCATTCGGTGGTCTGGCTGGATGCCCTGCCCGAGCTGGCCATGACCCGCCAGCGGCGCCAGGGCTTCGAAGAGGCCGTCGCGGACTGGAACGGCGAGGCCACCGTGATGAGCGGCGACCGGTTCGACCGGGCCTCCGGCGCGGCCCTGGCCCGGGAGCTGCTGGCGGAGCGGGGCCAGCCGGACGCGCTGGTGACGGCGTCCTATTCCCTGCTCCAGGGGGTGCTGGACGTGTTGCTGGAGCGGCCGGACGGCCTGCCTGCGGACCTGCACCTGGCCACCTTCGGCGACGACCGCCTGCTGGATTTCCTGCCGATCCGGGTCAATGCCCTGCCGCAGCAGCACGAGGCTATCGCGGCGGCCACCCTGAAAGCGGCGCTATCCGCGATCAATGGTGTGACCTCACCCGGTTGTCAGGTCATCGAACGACGTCTGCACCGGCGCGCGGTCTGACGCCAGCACCTCGACCCCATCCCCCAGCCGGATCTCGCCACCCTCGATCACCCGCGTGGTGATCCCGCCATGCCCGCGCATGGCGTTGTAACCCCCGGGCCCGAGTTCGGCCTCCATCTTGGAGCAGGGATCGCACAGCCCGGTCATTTCCAGGACCGCCTCTCCTACCCGGAAGCGTTTGCCCTTGAGCGCCAGAAGATTGAGGCCGCGGACCACCAGATTGCGGCGCAGCCGGTCGGGGGTGATGGCGTCCAGGTGTACGAGCGAGGCAATCACCGGCAGGTGCTCCGCCTGGATCAGTGTCACCTGGCGCTTGCTCTCCGGACGGCCCCGGAAACGGTCGCCGACCAGCCCCTGGCCCCGCTCGATGGTGGCGGATTCCGGCGCCAGCATGGGTTCATCCCGGCCCGGCCGCAGGCCGATCCATTCAAGCGTGCCCTGTTGCGGGAGGGTGTTCATCAGATCCTGCAGGCGTTGTGCGGCCATGGTCGCTCCTTGATCGTCAGGTGAGGGGGTGATGGTACGTAGCGGGAAACTTTCGTGCCATAACGCGTTGCCGGGTTATGGGTAGATTTGCGCACTATCCGGGCCCCCGATTTGTTCCTACATTCGCGCCCATACCGGCCCGGACAATTGTCCGGGCCATTTTTATTGGCGTCGTCCCAGATGAGGAACCCATAGACGTCCATGAACGAACAAGCCCCGATCCAGGTTTCCGACTACTACGACGATGCGACCTTCCAGCGCATCAAGACCTTTGCCGACACGAAAGAAACCCCGTTCCTGGTGGTCGATACGGCCACGATCAACCGTCAGTACAACGAACTGGTGGAAAATTTCCCGTACGCCAAAGTCTATTACGCGGTGAAAGCCAACCCGGCGCCGGAAATTCTGACCATGCTGCGGGATCGGGGTTCGAATTTCGACATCGCCTCCATCTATGAGCTGGACAAGGTGATGGCACTGGACGTCTCGCCGGATCGCATCAGCTACGGCAACACCATCAAGAAGGCGAAGGACGTGCGCGCGTTCTACGAGCGGGGCGTGCGCCTGTTCGCCACGGATTCCGAAGCGGACCTGCGCAACATCGCCAAGGCCGCGCCGGGCTCGAAGGTATACGTCCGCATCCTGACCGAAGGCACCCAGACCGCCGACTGGCCGCTGTCCCGCAAGTTCGGCTGCCACACCGACATGGCCATGGACCTGCTGATCCTGGCCCGCGACCTGGGTCTGGTGCCTTACGGCGTGTCGTTCCACGTGGGTTCCCAGCAGCGTGAAATCGGTGCCTGGGACGCGGCGCTGGGCAACGTGAAGGTGATCTTCGATCGCCTGCGCGAGGAAGACGGCATTGAGCTGAAGATGATCAACATGGGCGGTGGTTTCCCGGCCAACTACATGACCCGGACCAACGAACTGGGCACCTACGCCGAGGAAATCCAGCGCTTTATCCGTGAGGATTTCGGCGACGACTTCCCGGAAGTGATCATCGAGCCGGGCCGTTCGCTGATTGCCAATGCCGGCGTGCTGGTGAGTGAGGTGGTGCTGATTTCCCGTAAATCCCGCACCGGTCTGCACCGCTGGGTGTTCACCGACGTGGGCAAGTTCTCGGGTCTGATCGAGACGCTGGACGAGTCCATCAAGTTCCCGATCCATACCGAGAAAACCGGGGAATGCGAGGACGTGGTGATCGCCGGCCCGACCTGCGACAGCGCCGACATCATGTACGAACACTACAAGTACGGCCTGCCGCTGAACCTGGCCATGGGCGACCGGCTGTACTGGCTGACCACGGGGGCTTACACCACCACATACAGCGCGGTGTACTTCAACGGTTTTCCTCCGCTTCAGGACTACTACATCTGAAGTAGATGAACAGGGATGGTGTTAATCGCGAGTTCCCAGGGGAGCGCGTATCGTAGGTTGGGCTGACGAAGGAAGCCCAACAATAAGCGGGCTCCAGACGTTCCCGTTATCACGGGCACGCTTGGAGCATGGGTATTCAAAAACCGGCTTGGCGGCCATGGGATTGGATGAGATTGGCCGCCAACCGGGTTTGTTGGGCTTCCTTCGTCAGCCCAACCTACGCCATTGCGCTGGTTGTCAGTCCTGAATGCACCGCAACTCCGACAAGCGTGTCTCGGTATCCGAATCCGCGCGCAAGGTGAGCGTCCGGACACCGGTGGCCATAACCTCCTCCCAGATATTATCCGCGATCACCGGCGGCTCTCCCTCAATCCGAACCACCACCTTAACCTCATGTCGCTGGATCAGTGCCGCCAGTTCCCCGGGATATTGCACCGTCGCCCCCAGGAGCCGGGTCCGGTTGTTCCAGGGCTCATCGTCAATAAACGCGACGAGGTGGAAGCGGCCGCTGGCCTGAACGGCCTGTCCCAGACTGAAACCGGGATAGCCCACACCCACAATGATCAGGTTCGCCGGCGGCTTTTGGCCACCAAACCAGCGTTTCAGACGACTGCGCCACGGTGTCACAGGGGCTCCTTGCAAAGAAAGTTCGCTTCGTATGGACCGCATTATCCGCATTCGGCCGGGACTCGGACAGGGTACTGGTTGTTCCCCGCCGGTCACTATACACTCAGCCCGTAACGGCAAGGATGATCGGATAGACGTATGACACGTGGGCTGTTGTTGGCCTTGTGCCTGTTGCCCCTGTGGGGACACGCGGACATCTATCGCTACACCGACGAAAACGGCGTAGTGCATTTCAGTGATCGCAAGGAACCGGATCGCCAGCAGGAACGGGTGGAAGTGCGTGGCAGCGCGTCCCGATTCCAGCGTTTCCAGATCGACATCGTCACCGACGGTGTCACCCTGACCGATGACGAAAGGGCGGAAATTTCGGCGAACGTAAACAATGTTTACGCGTTCTTCGACGATATTCTCTATTTCGATATTCACCGCACCGTACCGGTGAACATCCGGGTGCTGCCGGACAAGGCGACCTATAACCAGTTCGTGGCCGCCAACACGAAAGGGCCGGTTCCCCCGTCGCGCGGCATATTCCTCAACGATGGCAACCAGATTGCGGTCTATTTGCGGGAGAACCGCGAAGATACCCTCCGCACCATCAGCCACGAAACCGCGCACGCCATCGTCGCGACCCTGACGCCTTACGTGCCCGCCTGGCTTAACGAAGGCCTGGCGGAACAGATGGAAATGCTCCGTCGCAGCGACGGTCATCTGGTGATCGATGCCCATCCGGAGAATACCCGGATCGTGGACTACATGCGGGCCAACAGGATGCTGCCGGACGTGGCCGATTTTCTGGCGATGCAGAGCCGGGACTGGCGTAATCATTACGCTGATAAAGGCTACTCACTGCAGGCCCAGACCGGTGAGTTCGTCTACTTCCTGCTGTCCACGCCCACCGGCCGCAGCTTCCTCGTGCGACTGATCCACCAGTATCAGCGGGGCGACCGCACGCTGGCTGCGGGTCTGGTGGACGACAACTACATCGGCGGCATGCGCGTGCTGCAGGACAACTGGGCGCTCTGGCTGCAGGGCGCCCGCACGGATTCAATCACCTTCTAATACGCTTATTGAGGAATCCCCTATGGTGGAATGGTTCAGCTGGATCGGCGATCCCCAGGCCTGGATTGCCCTGGCCACCCTGGCCCTGCTGGAAATCGTGCTGGGCATCGACAACATCATCTTCATCTCGATCCTGGTGGGCCGGCTGCCGGAACACCAGCGCAACCGGGCCCGCATTATGGGCCTGGGGCTGGCGATGGTTACCCGCATCCTGTTGCTGCTGTCGCTGGCCTGGGTGATGACGCTGACCCAACCCCTGTTCACGATCCTGGAAGAAGAGATCTCCGGCCGGGACCTGATCCTGATCGTCGGTGGCCTGTTCCTGTTGGCCAAGAGTGCCCATGAGATCCATAACAGTCTGGAGGGTGAGGAAGAGAGCGGGGCCTCTGCGGCCACGGCTGGCCTCGCGGCGACCCTGGCGCAGATCGCCGTGCTCGACATCGTGTTCAGCCTGGACTCGGTGATTACCGCCGTGGGCATGGCCGATCACGTGACGGTGATGGTGATTGCGGTGGTTCTTGCGGTGGGGGTGATGATGTTTGCTGCCAAGCCGATCGGCGAATTCGTCGACGAACATCCGACCATCAAGATGCTGGCGTTGAGCTTCCTTATCCTGGTGGGCGTGGCCCTGCTGGGGGAAGGCTTCGACATGCACATTCCCAAGGGCTACATCTACTTCTCCATGGCCTTCTCCTTCGGCGTGGAACTGCTCAACCTGCGCATGCGCAAGAAACGGGCGGAGAAGGTACGGTTGCACCACAAGCTGGTGGAGGATGGCGAAGAGTCGTAGGCGGGAATTGAAGCCGGCCGGAGCGTGACACTCCGGCCGGTAACCGAGCTTACCAGCGGTAGCTGACGCTGCCGATCACCCGGCGTTCGGCGCCGTAGTAGCACCAGTAATCGCAGCTGGCGACGTACTCGCGGTTGAACACGTTGTCGGCGTTGACCTGCACACGCCAGTGCCGGGTAACGTCGTACTGAGCCATCATGTCGAACACGGTGTAGGACGGCACCTCATAGCCGTTGGCCTTGTCTTCGGTGCTGCCCACATAACGCACACCACCGCCCACTTTCATGCCCGGCACCCATTGGGCCAGTGTGTAGTCCAGCCAGGCCGAGGCCATCTGCCGCGGGATCAGCGGCGCCTGAACCTTGTCATCGCTGCTGGCGGTATTCTCGGTGGTGGTGTCGCTGAACGTGAACGCGGCCGTCGCCTGCAGGTTCGGCGTCAGGTAGGCGACGCCTTCCAGCTCGAAGCCGTTGGTGTTGCGCTCACCCGCCTGGGACTGAATGCCGCCGGTGGTCACCAGCGAGTTCTTTTCGTTGATGCGGTAGACGGACGCGGTCACGTACCCGTCCAACCCGTCTGGCGCGTACTTCACACCCCCTTCGATCTGTTTGCCTTCCAGCGGATCGTAGAGATCGCCATTGCTGTCGGTGCCCACGATCGGCTGGAACGACTCGCTGTAGCTGACGTAGGGCGACAGGCCGTTGTCCGCCAGGTACATCATGCCGCCGGACAGGGAGACCTCGTCGACATCCGCGGTTTCCCGGGTGCCGCTGGTGCGGTTCACGTTATCGGTATCCGCCTGGTCGTAGCGGGCGCCGGCCAGGAAGATCCAGTGATCGTCCAGACGCAGCTGGTCCTGAAGGTAGTAACCCGTTTGCTGCTTGCTGATCTTGCGATTGACGATCGCCGAGGTGTCGACCGGGTTGTAGCTGCCGTACTGCGGATTGAACAGGTCGATCTCGCCGAACGCGTAGTCGTCGTATTCGTCGCCGGTGTTTTCCAGGTCCTGGTAGTCCACGCCCAGCAGCAGGGTGTTCTCGGTCCGGTCGGTGAACCATTTGCCGACCATCCGGTTGTCCACCGTCCAGGATTTGATATCGCCGTCGCGATAGGTCAGGCCACGTTGACCGGTCCGCGGGCCGGTCTGGAACAGGATGTAGCTGGAGCGCAGGGTCAAGTCCAGCTGGCTATAGCGCAGGTCCTGTTCGAAGGTCCAGGTGTCGTTGAGGCGATGGGACAGTTGGTAGCCGATGGCGGATTGCTCGCGCTCATTGGTGTCGAAATCCGGCTCGCTGTAGTTGGTGGACGGATCGACCTTGCCAAACGGCGTATCGTTGACGGTGCCATAGCCCAGCTTGAAGCCGTTGTAGGGCACTGCATTGTCCTTCTGGAAACTGGCCAGAATCGTCAGTTGGGTGTCGTCGGAAATGTCCCACTCGACGCTGGGCGCGATGTAATAGCGCTCGTCCTCGGTGCCATCGATATCGCCGTCTTCATTGCGGTACAGGCCGACCAGGCGATAGCGAACATCATCGCGGCCGGCCACCGGCCCGCTGGTGTCGAAGGCATACTGCTGGTGATTGTTGGTGCCGCTCTGCACCACGATTTCGCCCTGGGTGGTGTCCGTCGGTCGCTTGCTGATGGCGTTGATCACCCCGCCCGGAGGTGCCTCGCCGTAGAGGATCGAGGCTGGTCCCTTGAGCAGCTCCACCCGTTCCAGTCCGTAAGTTTCCGGCAGCCACTGGTAGAACCCCTCGCGGTAGATGCGCAGACCGTCCTGATAGGTGGACTGGTCGTAGCCCCGCACCTTGAACCAGTCCGTATCGTTGTCGTCACCATACTGGCCGGACAGCACGCCGGCGCGATAGCGGAAGGTCTCGTCCAGCGACTGGACATTGCGCTCCTTCAGCTCTTCCTGCTCCACCACCGACGCGGGGCGGGGCGTCTCCACCAGCGGCGCTTCCACCTTCAGCGCGGTATCGGAAACCACCAGCGTATTGAGTGACGAGCTGTCGCTGTCATCGGATTGGGCGGTAGCCATGGGCGCCACGCTTAACAGTGCGGCCGGCACGGCCAGAGGAACAACGCAGGACCGCCAGCGGGCGGACGGGGAATGCAAACTCATGAACACCTCAATCATACGGACGTGCTGGAGGCAATTTATTGCCTGATGAATAAGGCGAATAATATTAATGCGCTTTAACAAATGCAAATAATTATCAATAACAGGGATGGGCGTGTTAAGCCGTGAGCCTTGAGAAGAGCGAGGACGTGTCTTTCAGGTGGGAACGTCGGGTGTGCCGCCCGCCCGTCCGGTTGGACGGGCGGGCGATGTCAGGGCGACTTACTCGTCGTCCGGCAGGTTATAGGAGCCGTCCGCGTCGTGGGTTTCGCGGCCGCTCACCGGCGGGTTGAAGGTACAGATCAGGCGCATGTCCTCGGTACCGCCACGCAGGATGTGCTTGTCGTGCTTATCCAGCGCGTACAGGATGCCGTCGCGGATCTGGTGCACTTCACCGGTCGCCAGGTCTTCGATGCTGCCGTTGCCGGAGACACAGTACACGGCTTCCAGGTGGTTCTTGTACCAGAAGGTAAACTCGCTGTTGGCCGGGATGATGGTCTCGTGCATGGAGAAGCCCATGCCATCCTTCTTGAGCAGCAGGCGACGACTGTTCCAGGGCTTTTCGCCCGGGCCGAAGACGTCAGCGTCACTTCCGATGATTTCTTGCAGGTCAACAATTTTCATTGGAGGCTATCCTCGTTTTGTGGCGAGTACTCCTTCAGGGTGACTGTAGGCGACTCGCGGCCTCTGCCTGCATCACCCCTGGGGAGTTTGGGGATAAGCTCATTAGTATAAACATGGCCTATTCAGGCAGTTCAAATGTATTCCTGATTTATCGTAGCGCGCAGGGACGCCTCTTGCCATTCGCTGAACGCCGTCATGGCCGCCAGGATCACCGGTCGATAGCGGCTGGCGGCACGGCCGTCGCCACTGCCTTTGGCCAGTCGCTGCAACATTGCCTGCAGGCCTTTCTGGTCGTCCCGGGACAGGTGGGCCAGCCAGCGCGCGCCGGTCTGGTCGAGCTGCACCGGGCCACGGCCGGCATGGTTGCGGTGGCTGATCTGGTGCCAGTGATTCAGGGCCCGGCCCAGGATGACGTAACCGAACTGCAGGTCCGCCACCGGTCCGTAGCGCAGCTCACGCCCGCCTGAATGCAGCGGCCCCAGTGACCAGCGTGCCAGACGGTCCGCGTAGAAATAGCTGCCGGCGGCGCCGAGGACCCCACCGACCAGCGCCCCGGCGCCCAGCGACGTCCCGAAGGTCAGGGCGTCGATGCCCACGCCGCCGAGCGCTCCGGCGCCGAAACCCATGGTCGCCAGGTACGTCCGGCTGACGCCCCAAAGGGCCCGGCTGTGTTCGCTGAACAGATCCTCGTCCTGCCAGTAGAGGTCGTCTTCCTGCCGCTGCAGCCGGTGATGGCGATACAGTCCCTCAATGGACTTGCGCAGCTGGCGTTCCCGTTGGCGCTGGGCGTCCAGCCACTTCTGCTGCAGACGCTGACGCACCGCACGCCGGTCATCGTGTTCGCCTACGCGCCCGCTGACCCGCATCTGCAGCATGTCGCCCAGGGCCGCGGCCATCAGGTCGGCCGCATCGTCACGGCGTTGCTGGCGCTGGGCCTGCAGGTGCCCGGTAGCCAGGGCCAGACGGTCTTCCCAGCGGTGTTCGAGCTGACCAAACCCCCGCAGCAAACCCAGGTGCTGGTCAAATGGGGCGTTGACCGCGTTAAAGCGGCGTACGATGCGGAAGTACTGGCCCAGGGCCTTTTCCCAGTCGTCGCTGTGATCGTCCGGGCCGATGGCGTTGATCAGCGCCAGGCTGGGTCGTCCGGTCCACTGCAGGATGGTCATCTCGGCTTCGTTGGCCGGGCTGTAGGGCACCGAACCATCCACCACGTAGATGATGCCGGCGTTCTCCTCCAGGATCGGACGCAGCAGTTCGCATTCGTCATGGAACTGGGGATCGTCCCGGTGCTGGAGGTAGAAGGCCCGCACGGTGTCCGGTCGATCGGAGGCGGAGGCACTGTGGGCCTCCAGCCAGGCCATGACCTTGCGCGGTCGCTGGAAGCCCGGCGTGTCGATCAGTGTGTAGAGCACCTCGCCGTCCACCGTCAGCGGGTAGGCGTGACTTTCACGGGTGGTGCCGGGTTCCATGGCGATGGCGATGCTGTCGTTCTGGGACAGGGTGGCCACCACGCTGGACTTGCCGCGATTGGGATGGCCGACGACGGCAAAGACCGGAGCATCAGCCATGGCGTCGGACCCCTTCCGTCTGATCCGGCAGGCGGCAGACCCAGAGGTTGGCGTCCTGCTGGCGTTCGGCGAAGCGCTGCCACTGGGCCAGCTGCACGGTGCTGGCGGGTTCCAGCGGTGCTTCTCCGCCCACTGGCAACAGCGCGATCAGGCGCTCCCGGGGCCAGGCCCGGCGGGCATCGTGGAGGAAGTCCGCCAGCTCGCCGGTGGGCGGTTCCCAGGCACGGGTCAGCAGGATAACCGGATCGCGACCGGCGGCGAGCTGGCGGATCACGTCATGGTCCTCGGCGAGAGACAGAGTGCCGCCGGCGCTGACAATCGGGGCGTCCGGCTGCGCGAGCAATCCCCGGATCGCCGGTTCGTTGTGGGTCGCGGTGCCGGCCCAGCGGATCAGCGCGTGGCCGGGAGGCAGGGTGTGCAGGGCGTTGCCCGGCTGCGATACCGCTTCCCGGTGGCTGTCGTCCGCCTCCGCCACCGATTCCACGATGGGCGTGTCAAAACGGTGCCACAGGGCGCTTCGTCCGGGATGCCGGCGCAACTGTCGCCGGGCCTGCCAGCGTAAGTGGATGCGGGCGAACAGGGCCAGCAACAGACGTGGCAGCACGGCGTAGGTCAGCCACAGCATACTGACAAACGGCCACCAGTCGCCGTAACGGGCCGGTTCGTTGATCGCGGTTTCGCCCAGCCGGTAGAACTGGGTCTGCTCTACCAGGGCCAGTGACGGATACGCCGCCGGCCAGAGGTGCTGCCAGGGCGCGGCCAGCGACTGGACCAGGCCGGCATAGGTCTCGGCCGAGGCGCGCAGCGTGGTGCTCCAGCCAAACGCCAGATCCTGCACCACCACCAGACCCATCAGGGTCAGCCAGGCGAACAGGGTAAACACCAGGGCCGTCTGCTGAGCGGTGCAGGCGGCCAGTTGGGGTTGCAGTCCATCCAGCGCCGTGGGGCGGTCGTCGGCGTCCCGGCGCGGGCTCAGCAAGCGTCCCCAGGGGCGCCAGCCCACCAGGGCCTGAATCGTGGTGGCCAGTGCCAGCAACCCCTGCAGGGCAATGAAGCCGATAATGACCGTGACGTTGATCTGCTGGGACCCGTCGTAGAACAGCAGGCCCAACATCGTGAGGATGCCCAGCACGGCCCCGACCGGCAGCAACAGGCGTGAAACGCGGCGCCAGGTGCGCAGACGGCGATCGTCGTCCGGTCCGGGCGAGCGATGGGGCTGGATGTGCTGCAGCCAGCCCGCGACGGAAGGCCGGCGGTTCGCCTGCTGGCAGTCCAGGGCATAGCGCCGGTCGCGCCGGTGCAGGAAGGCGGCCGACTGGGCCTGGTCACGCCGGACCTGATCGTCGAAGGCGAGTAGCAGCGTGACGGGGTGTTGGCGCATCCGGTGCGGGTCCTCAGGTCTGGCGGTGTGGGTGTTGTTTTGAGTGTAACCGCTTGATAACGCGGGCGGCTAGCGGCGATCCGACGAGGCGTCTGACGGCCAGAGTCGCCGCCAGCCGTCGTGTCCCAGCGCGCGCAGGCGCTCGATGTTGGCGCGGTAGATGGCGTCGGGATCGTCCATGGCCTCGGCGGCTTCGGCCACGCTGTCTTCCCTCAGTATATGCAGGATCGGACGCGGTGAGCGGTTGGTGTAGTTGTCGATGGCGTCGTCAGGCGTATCGGCGAAGCGATAATCCGGGTGGAAGCTGGCAATCTGGAAGATGCCGTTCAGTTCCAGGTGTTCCAGCAGGTTGTCAGCCAGGCCCAGGAAATCGTTGAAGGCATCGAAGTCGGCCAGGCCCTCGGTGAGGATCAGCAGGGTGGTTTCCCGTTCTTCGGCGGGCAGCGCCTGAAGCTGGTGAATCTCGGCCAGCAGGGCCTCGGCGATGCCCTCGTCATCCGTCGCTTCGGTAACGGCGAAATGCACCTGCGAGCGCACGTAAGGCGCCCGGGCAAACGGGCACAGGTTGAGGCCGATCACAGCGGTTTCGACCCAGCGGCGGGTGTCGGCGATGGCGGGCTTTTGGGTATCGGTCATGGGCGTCTCCGGACAATCCGCCATGATAGCGTGTCCGGCATGGATCTGCGCCGTCGCGTCGTCCGCTTTTCGGCTGAAGCCGTTACAATGACAGGACAGTCACCCCGAATTCGAGTACGCCCGATGCCCCACTTCCTGATGAACCTGCGCCATGTCCCGGACGACGAGGCGGACGAGATCCGCGCCCTGTTTGAGGAGCACGGCGTGGATTATTACGAGACGCCCCCCAGCCGCTGGGGCATCAGCATGGGCGGCTTCTGGGTCAGGGAAGCCGACGAGGCCGAGCGTGCCCGCGACCTGTTGGCCACGTATCAGCAGTCCCGCCAGGATACCCAGCGAGCCGACTATGCGCGCCGGCTCGCGGCCGGTGAGGTCCCGTCCTTTGCCCAGCGATTGTGGCGCCGGCCAGTGACCATCCTCGCCACCTTACTGGCTGTCGCCCTGATCCTGGGGCTGAGTGTGGCGCCGTTTCTCTCCTGGTGATCGGGCAACGCCCTGATCTATCGATAAATTGGACACAAGTTGACCCGCCTGACGTAACAACGTGTAACAAAGGCTAATGAATTGTACATTTGTACCAAATTAGTCTGGGACTTTCCGGGATCCGGCAGGATGAGCCGGGACCTGAAAAATAAAGACAACAAACAGGTACAGTCCAATGAACAAGCACGTCAGTGGCCTGGCAACGGCCAGTATTCTCATGCTTTTGCTGTCCGGCTGTGGCGGTGGTGGTTCCGGGGACTCGGGCTCCGAGTCGGCCGTCCTGGGTGACGTGGAGGTCGCCGACACATCGGACAACGAATCCCCCACAACGCCATCCCAACCGGCCACCGACGAGCAGCGGGCCCTGCCGGAAGCCAAGGTGGGTCTGGAGGCCGCCTCCTGCGAAACCGGTGAACACCTGCAGGGCGACCGCAGCTATTGGGTGGACATGCCGTCCCGGGTGGACGGCGCTGCCATCGTGTTCCAGGTGTTCGAACCGCGCCTGTTTGACTGTCGCAACCACCATCCGCTGATCCTGCAGAGTCATGGTTTCAGCGGCAGCCGCGAGACCGAAGCGGGCAGCGATCCGCTGGCCCCGGTTCAGCCGCTGGTGGATGCCGGCTATACCGTGATCAGCATCGATGAACGGGGCCATGGGGAAAGCGGTGGCACCGTGCGTGTCATGGATCCGGATTACGCCGGCCAGGACCTGGTGCAGATCGTCGATTGGGCCGAAGCCAACCTGGATTACCTGGCCTACCGGGACGACAACCTGCTGCTGGGTGCTGTCGGCGGCAGTTACGGCGGCGGTTTCCAGTACATGCTCTACAACGTGGATCCGGATCGGCGGATGGACGCCATGGTGCCGCAGATCACCTGGCACGACCTGACCGACAGCCTCGATCCGGGCGGTGTGGTGAAAACCTACTGGGCGGCGGTGCTGGCCTCCCTGGGCGATGCGGGCACCGGCTTCAGCATGGACCCGTTTATCCGGTCCACGCTGCTGGAAGGCGTGGCCACCAACCGCATTCCCGACACCGCGCTGGATTTCTTCTACTACCACAGCCCGGCCTATTTCAGCGACAACGAACGGGACCTGGCGCTGTACGACAGCGGCGACACCGACGACTACCTGCTCGACCCGCTGACCGGCCAGCTGCCCATCACCGGCGACGGCCATTACGTGGTCAAGACGCCGCCGCGCGCTCCCTACCCGGTGGATGTGCTGATGTTCCAGGGCGTGCGTGACAATCTGTTCCCGCTCAATGAGGCTTACGAGAACTACAAGACCATGGCGGCCGCCGGCGGTGACGTGCGCCTGCTGACCTATCCCTTCGGCCATCATTACCTGGCGCCCAGCGTCGGGCTGGTGCAGGAAACGCTGGAGAACGGTAATTTCTACGCCCAGGCGCTGCCCGAATTCCCGTCGGAAGGCACCGGCCCACTGTCCAGCTGCGGCGACATCGACGTCACCCAGGCGACCCTGGCCTGGTTCAACGAGAAGCTGCGCGGCCAGGGTAACGCCGACAACGTGATCACCAGCGGTCATCAGGTGTGTTTCTCGCTGGCGCCCGGGGATTCGGTCAACGCGCCGTCCATGACCGTAGGCGGGACCGAGTTCCCGATTGACAACCCGGTGTCCGACTTGCTGCCGGTCACCGTCCTGGCCGGTGCGAATCCGGTTCCGACCCTCATTCCGCTGACCAGCGTGGACGACAATGCCGTGATTGCCGGTATCCCGACGGCGCAGCTGTCCCTGAGCCTGGGCTCGGAGACGCTGGATAACGCCTGCCTCGACCAGGGCGACCCGATTCTCGGCCTGGGCACCTGCGATGCCATCGTGTTCGTCGGTATCGGCCGGATCCGTAATGGCGTGCCGGAATTGATCGACGGACAGGTGCAGCCGGTGCGCGGTCTGGGCGAGCACGACATCGAGCTGACCGGCATTGCCGAGCGCCTGCAGCCCGGCGACAAGCTGGCGCTGATGGTCTACGGCCAGTATGCCAGCACGTACCTCGGTGCGTTTTCCCGCGATCTGACCAGTTACTCCCTTGTGGTCGAAGGGAGTGTTCGCCTACCCCTGCTCGCGGCGGACGGTCAGAGCGCGCTTACTCCCTGAAAGGCGTCTTCGGGGATCTCATAGGGCGCAGGGACGCGCCCCGTTTTTGCGGTTTAATCGTCGCCAGCTCCGTGGGTAGAATGACGTTTCCGCTGCCAACGGATACCCCGGATGCTGCTGCTTGTACTGTTTGCCGCTCTTTCCATCGGTTTCTCGTTCCTGTGTTCGGTCCTGGAGGCCGCCCTGCTGTCGGTGACGCCCAGCTACATTGCCTCCCTCAAACAGGACCGGCCTGAACTGTTCAGACGCCTGCGTCATCTCAAGGACAACGTGGACGACCCCCTGGCGGCGATACTCACCCTCAATACCGTGGCCCATACCGTCGGGGCGACCGGCGTGGGTGCCCAGGTGGCGGGCCTGTTCGGCAGCACCTGGGTGGGGCTGGCATCGGGCATCATGACCCTGGCCATCCTGATTTTTTCCGAGATCATCCCCAAGACCATCGGGGCCAAGTTCTGGCGCAGTCTCGCGCCCTGGCTGCCCAGTGTCCTGCGGGTGATCATGGTTGCGCTGGCACCGTTCGTGTGGCTGTCGAACCTCATCACCCGGCGGATCGGCGAAGACGCTGCGGATGTGGACCTGCGCGCCGAAATCAGCGCCCTGACCGAAATCGGTCGGGACCAGCGGGCGCTGGACGAGGACGAGCGCCGGGTCATCCAGAACATCCTGCGCCTGCATGAAATCACCGTGGGCTCGATCATGACCCCGCGCACCGTCTGCCAGACGGTGCGCCCGGATGCCACGGTGGCGGAATTCCGTGAACGCTTCCAGGACCTGCCGTTCACCCGCTACCCGCTGATCGATGCCGACGGCAAGAGCCTGGGCTATGTCCATAAGCCGGATGTGCTGGACGTGGACGGCGACGTGCGCCTGGACACCGTGGCCCGGGAGATGGAGATCGTCCGCGCCGGCACCGACATCGAGCGCCTGTTCGGTTTGATGCTGCGCGAACGCCAGCACATGGCGGTGGTTTACGACGAGATGGATACCTGGGTCGGGGTGGTCACCATGGAAGACATCCTGGAAACCATCCTGGGGCTGGAGATCATGGATGAGACCGACAACGTCGCCAATCTGCGCCGTTACGCCAAGGAGCGCTGGAGCCGGCGGCTGCGCAAACTGTCGGCCCGACAGCTGTAGCGCACCGGACTGTCCTGCAAAAAGCTGTGAAAACAGGGTGTTTGACGGGCTTGCGGCTCGACGCCCGGCGCTGGAGCGGCTAAGTTGCTTAGGGAGTCTCCGATTAAAATGCCCGGGGTATCTTTGAGCGATCCGAAGGCGTCTCAGGTGGTTATCAGAGGCTCCATGGTGGGAGTGTCACGGAGCCAAAGACGGCTTCACCTGGACGATGCCCCACGGGACGTTGATAGAGAGGGATTCCGTATCAGATGAGTGCGTCCAGGGAAGTCGGCTCGCCGTTCCGCCGGGCCTTGTTGATCTGCGTGGCCTACGCCATCCTCAGCGCCCTGTGGGTGGCCGCCAGTGACCGCATGCTGGGCATGATGGTGCATAACCCGGACACCCTGACCAGTATCCAGACCTGGAAAGGCTGTGGGTTCGTCCTGGTGACATCCCTCTTCCTGTTCACCCTCATTTACCACCAGTTTCGCCGCTATGCGCGGATGCTCGCCGTCAACCACGAACAGGCGGAAGCCATCCACGATCTGAGCCAGTTCCGCGAAAGCATCATCGACAACGCCAGCATCTGGATCAACGTGCTCGACCCCGCCGGCCGGGTGCTGATCTGGAACAAGGCGGCGGAGCGGATCAGTGGCTACACCCGCGATGAGGTGCTGCACTCCGATTCCATGTGGGGTCTGCTGTATCCGGATGACGAGTACCGGGCTCACGTGCTGGAGCTGGCGGAATCCATTATCCGCGACGGGCTCGACCTGAGCGGTTTTGAAAGCCGGATCCAGACCAAGCAGGGCCTGCTGCGGGCCATGTCCTGGAATTCCCGGCGTTTCTTTACGCCGGACGGCGAAGTGGCCGGTGCCATCACCATTGGCCAGGATCTCACCGAACAGCGCCAGATGGAGAATCTGGCCCACGACAGCGAACGCCAGCTCAAGACCCTGATGGACAACCTGCCGGGCATGACCTATCGCTGCCTGTTCGACGAATCCTGGACCATGAAATTCGTGTCCGATGGCTGCCGTTCACTGACGGGCTACTCGCCGGACGAGCTGATCAACAACCGGACGGTCGCGTTTGCCGACCTCATCGATCCGGCGGACAACGAAACCAGCACCCGGGCAGTGGAACAGGCCATCGGCAACGCCGAACCCTATGCACTTGAATACGGCCTCACCCGGCGCGACGGAAGCCGTATCTGGGTCTGGGAGAAAGGCCGCAGTGTGGAAGTGGACGGCCAGTTGATGCTGGAAGGCATCATCCTCGACATCAGCGACCGCAAGGCGCTGGAAGAGGAGCTGGCGCGGCTGGCCACCCACGACGCCCTGACCGGCCTGTTCAATCGCCGTGAGGTGGAACGGCGACTGCGCGAGGAACTGGTCCGGGCCGAGCGCTACAGGCGGCCGGTGGCGGTGCTCTGGATCGACCTGGATCACTTCAAGGACGTCAATGACGCTCACGGCCATGCCGGCGGCGACGAGGTGCTGCGCCGGGTCAGCGAGCAGTTGCTGGATTCCGTGCGTGCGGTGGACATCGTCGGGCGATACGGCGGCGAGGAATTCGTGGTCATCCTGCCGGAGCATCACCTGCCGGAAGCCCGCGAGACGGCCGAGCGCCTGCGCCGGATGGTGGCCAGCCAGCCCATCCGGATCAACGATCACGTCGACGTGCCGCTGTCGATCAGTGTAGGTGTGGCGATTTACCCGGAACACGGCCAGGGGGTCAAAGCCATCTGCGAAGCGGCGGACCAGGCGATGTACGCGGCCAAGCGGGCCGGGCGCAATCAGGTCTGTGTGGCCCACTCCGCCGGTGACAGCTGATAGAACCCGCTCAGGCATTCGTACAGCCGGGGCTCGCTGTGTCGCAGCGCCTCCGGATCGCAGAAGAACGCTTCCGTGGCCACGGCAAAGAATTCCGCCGGATTGGTGGCGCCATAGGGATCCAGTACCGTATCGCCATGGCGGGCCTCGCGCTTGAGGCGTTCCCAGGCGTCACTGAACACGGCCTGCCAGTTGCGGGCCTGCTCCCCGGAATGCAGCGGCGGCGCTCCATCGGAGCTGCCGTCCAGTTGATCGAGCTGGTGGGCGAATTCGTGCAGCGCCACATTGCTGGCGGCCCACTCATCGGCCGCCTCGGCCTGCAGCGTCGCCCACACCAGGATCACCCGACCTTCTCCCCAGGACTCGCCCAGCCGCGTGTCCGTTCCCTCGACCACCACCGGCCCTTCGCGGTGGTGGGTGGGCGCCCGGTAGGCGTCGGGGTAGATCAGTACGGCCTGCAGGCTGTCGTAGTAGTCCATGGATAGTCCGGACACCAGCAGCGCGCCGTGGGCGGCCACCAGTACGCGCATGTCGTCGGTGAGTTCCAGGCCGTTGCAGCCGTAGAATTCCAGCTCGTCCATCAGGATCAGGGTGCCGGTGTGGACCCGCTCCCGGACCGGCCCGGGCAGTCGCCGGTAGAGTGCCATGTCCCGTTCCAGCCAGCGCGCCCACTCGGCGGGAAAGGCGCTCGCGGCCAGCCGCTGCCTCCGGGCCCGGCGATAGAAGAACAGGCGCCAGGCGGCCAGGGCGATCACAACGGCGACACACAGCGCGTAGAGCAGGGGCGTCATGGGAACTCCATTCTGTGGGTTGGCCCGCATTGCATGCCGGTTGGCATCGCAGCGGGCGTCCGGGGCAATGTATCATCATTCCTGATGGTGATGGACGGCCGTCCAGCACCGGTGCCTGACAACGACAAGAACGCGGATACCGCTGTCGCCCTCCACGAGGATATCTGCCCATGAACAAACTCACCCGTCGTGCTTTCAACACCAGTGCCATTCCCCGGGACCTGGCTGCTGTCACCCACATCGATCACGCGGCCGAAGTGGCGCCGGCGTCACTGGGTCTGAGCGCCGATGCGGTTGGAGGTATCTGGAACTCGGTGGAGCGGTTGTACCGGACCGGCGTTCACCCCGGCATGCAGCTGTGCCTGCGCTACCGGGGCGACGTCGTGCTGCATCGGGCGATCGGCCACGCCCACGGTAACGGCCCCCGGGATCGCCGGAATGCGCCGCGGGTGGCCATGACCACCGACACCCCGGTCTGCTATTTCTCCGCCTCCAAGGCGGTGACGGCGCTGCTGATGCATATCCTCGCCGAACAGGGTCGGATCAACCTGCTCGATCCGGTCAGCCATTACTGTCCGGAATTCGCCCGCAACGGCAAGGGCACCATCACCATTCACCAGGTCCTGTCCCATCGCGGCGGCATTCCGGCCATTCCCCGGGATACGCCGCTGGAGACCCTGTGGGACCGGGACGCCATCTGGAAAATCCTGTGCGATGCGGTGCCGGTGGAAGTGGACGGCTCCAAGCTCGCCTATCACGCCATCACCGGTGGCTTCGTCTTGCAGCGGGTGTTGGAAACGGTGACCGGGGAATCCATCGAGACCTTCCTCGATCGCCACATCCGTCAGCCGCTGGGCATGCAATGGTTTACCTACGGCATTCGCCGGGAAAAGCTGTCGGAGCTGGCGTCGAACTACGCCACCGGTCCGAACCCGGTGTTTCCGGTGTCCTGGGTGCTGCGTCGGGCGCTGGGCGGTGACATGGCGACCATCGAAACCGTGGTCAATGATCCCCAGTTCCAGGCCACCGTGGTGCCGGCGGCGAATCTGTGCGGCACCGCCGAGGAGATGAGCCGCTTCTTCCAGATGATGCTCAACGGTGGCGAATGGAACGGTCAGCGGATCTGCCAGCCGGAGACGATCCGGCGCGCAGTGCAGCAGTTCGGCTCCCCCCAGATCGACCGGACCCTGATGATTCCCATGCGCTTCAGCGCCGGTTTCATGCTGGGGGGCAACCCGGTCGGGTTGTGGGGGCCGGACAGTCGTGAAGCCTTCGGTCACGTGGGGCTGATCAATAAATTCTGCTGGGCCGATCCGTCCCGGGACATCTCGGTCAGCCTGGTCAACACCGGCCTGCCGATCGTCGCCCATCACCTGCCGGCCCTGGCCCGCTTCCTGTGGACGGTGGGTCGCCAGTTCCCGCGCCACCCCGGAGAAGCCCGTCGGGTGGTGGCCTGATCGGATTGCCGACTCTTTTCAGCGTCAGACGTCGTCCAGCTGGGCTTCCAGGATAGCCAGCACGGACGACTGCACTTCCTTGAAATCCGTGACCGTCTGGGTGCGCTGGATGACCTCGTCCTGGCGTTCTTCCAGCTGGTGCAGCTTGGGAATCACCCGCCGGATGCCTTCGGTGATTACCTCATAGGGATAGTGGTGGTCCATGACGCTCAGCTTGTTCAGCTCCGAAACTTCCTGATGGAAGATGCTGATGATGTCGTAGAGCAGGTCCTTGTGCTGGATGGTGCTGGCTTCCCAGTAGGCGTCATCCAGCAGTTCCAGCAGGGACAGGTATTCCCGCAGGGTATCGGCGACGGACGGTGCGGTCATGTCAGGCTCCGTTCAGACATAGGGTTGCATTCCAGAATAGCAGGCGCGAGGATGAGCGTAAGGATCTGTGGACTGTCTTTATGACCGTAAAATGAACCTACGTTCATACTTTGTTGCGGATCTTGATCGGGTTGTGCACAATAATGCTCATCCGCATGCGGGTTCCATGGATGTGAGGAACCGACACCGGGCAGGCGGAGCATTATGATAATGTCGCTGAACGACTCAAGGATGAGAGAGCCCATGTTGAAAGAAACCGACCTGCCTGACCAGAGTGGCCCAAGCCACCCTCATCAGCCCAATCTGAACCGCCACGAGAGCGTCCGCAAGCACCTGCAGGAGCGCCTGAACCGGGAAGTGGCGGACCTGGAAGAACGTATCGAATCCCTGCGCCGCAGCCGCGCGCCCCATACTGCGATCATCATCGCCACCTACGAGAGGATGATCGATCGAAAGAAGGGCTTCATGTCGACCTGGGGGATGGGCAATCAGGTCGGCAGAAGTCACCGCTCAAACTGATCCGGATCGTCGGCACCCCGGACGTGCTTACTGGCGTCCGGACACCGCTTGCGTCGCATAGCTGTTCCCTGTCCCGTCATCGAAGTTACCGCAATAGTCCTGCGTCCTGGTGTACTGCGCTTCCCGTTTCGCCGGGTCGTCGCAGTCCGAGCCACTGAGGTTGCAGGTTGAGGTAAAGACCTCGGCGGTCTGCTCGGCATAATCGAGCACCACGCGGGCGCAGTCGACGCCCGTTTGGTCAGCGAAGTCGAACGTATTGCTGCTGCTGCGGATCCATTCGTCCCGGTCGGAATTCAGGAAATCCTGCTGCAGGCCCAGGCGTTCCTCGCTGTCGTCGGCGGTGAACGACGCGGTGAGCAGTTCCGGTGGGTTGAAACCGACGGCGGTGAAGGCCAGGTCGTCGTACTGGACGCCGACGGCCGCCGTGATCAGGCTTTCGCCGGGCTGTCCCTGATAACGCACCACGCGAATCACCTTGTTGGCTTCGTCGGGGGTGTAGACCCAGGTCAGCACCGGGTAGCTGTAGGTGTCGGTCACCTTGTCGTCCTGGTTTTCCTGGAACTGGATGATCCGGTCGTTGGCTTTGGTGCTGTATTGGGCGGCGTTGCCGGCGTCGATGCAGCTGCTGATGTAGCGCCGGCCGACGTTGAAGTTGTCGATGGTGCCTTCGCCGATGACCAGGTTGATCAGGTCCAGGGGGTTGCGCACGCTGGTGTAGGCGCTGGCGCCACTGGAAGGGCTGCCGCCGTTGAAGTGGGCGGTTTCCGCGAACACGTCCCCGGCGACCGACTGACCGTAGGCATCGCCGTCGCTGGCCGGCTGCACGCCGGCGATCACGTCGCGGAACATGTGATAGTCCAGCCGTTCCGGTTCGTTGACGTCAAAGCTGCTGAAACTGGCCAGCACGTTGGTGGCCGGGTTGTACTGGGAACCGCAGTCCGCCGTGCTGCCGCCATCCCCGTTGCTGTCCCCGCCGCCGCAACCGGCCAGCACCAGCAGGCTGGCCGTCAGGGCCAAAAACGTCTTGTCTGTCGCCATTGCCTGATCCCTCGTCGCGAGCCCCATATATAGGGGTGCGAAGACGCCGATAACGCGCTAAAGTTGGTTTAGAAAGCGGGCTTAATGAAGGGGTTCAAAAGAGACTCCATAACAAAACCACAAAGCCCGGCCCGACGATCCCGCACCATAGCGGAATTCCAGGGCGCCTGCCCGCTCGGAGATCACATTTTGCGGTATCCCAATCAGCATCCGGCGCGTTACTTCGCAACGCTTTTCCGGATGATTATTGTCGCCCTGGCCCTGCTGGCGTCGTTTCCGGCGCTGGCGGCCCAGCCGGCCTGCCATGAAGTGCCTGTCCGGGTGGATCCGGGCCGGGACCAGGTGGATCTGGCGTCCTGCCTCTGGTACCTGGAGGACCCCAGCGCCGAGCTGAGCCTGGAGGACGTGCGCCAGCGTGATCAGGCCGGTGATTTCCGCAAGCACGACGGCGGTATCCTCAACTTCGGTTACACCGAATCCGCCTACTGGGCCCGCTTCGATCTCAACTACACCGGCGACATGCCGGTCGAGCGCATCCTCGAGCTGAGCCTGCCGCTGGTGGATCACGTGGCGGTCCACGTCTACCGCGACGGCACCCTGACCGACGAACGGGAGCTGGGCTACACCGCCGACTGGGCGGACCGCGAGCTGCTGGTGCCCAACCCGGTGTTCAAGCTCACCCTGCATCCGGACGAAAAGGTCCGCATCTACCTGCGGGTCCGGACCGCCAACACCTTCCGCCTGCCGCTGACGCTCTGGTCACCGGACGCCTACGTGGAGAAGGTGGCGGTGGACGAGACCATTCAGGGGATTTTCCTGGGCAGCATCCTCGCCATCCTGGCCTACAACCTGTTTGTGGCGGTGTCGGTCCGCGAGCGCAGTAACGTCTATTACGTGCTGTACCTGGTGTTCGCCACGCTGTTCATCGCGACCGAGCAGGTCCACGGCCTGCAGCTGTTTGATCACCGGCCCTGGTTCCTGGACAAGGACTTCTTGCACTACCAGATCCTGCTCACCTGGTTCTTCGGTATCCAGATGGCGCGGGAGCTGCTGGAACTGCCCCAGCGTGCCCCGGAGCTGGACAAGACCATGCGGGTCTGTCTGGGCGGCGTGGTGCTGACGTTCCTGCTCAGCCTGTTCATGCCCTACCACATTGCGATGGAATGGACGGTCATCGGCTCGATCAGTCTGTCCATTATCATGATCCTGGTCAGCTACTGGGCCTGGCGGCACTTCAATCCGGCGGCCCGCACCTATTTCTTCGCCTGGACCTGCACCCTGGCGGGCGTGGGGCTCTATGCGCTGACCGTGATGGGCTATTTCCCGCTCAACTACATCACCGGCCATTCGCCGCAGATCGGCCTCACCGCGCAGGTCATCCTGTTCTCCTTCGCCCTGGCCGACCGCATCAAGCTGATCCAGGCGGAGGCGCTGGACTGGAGCCGGCGCGCCCTGTCCAACCTGACCCGCTACCAGTCGCTGTTCAACAACGCCGTGGAAGGCATTTTCCAGATGTCCCTGGAACGGCGCTTCCTGGCGGCCAACCCGGCCATGGCCGAACTGCTGGGTTATGACAACGCCGAAACCCTGATGAGCGAGGTGCCGGACGTGCTGTCCGCCTGCTTCGCCGATCCCGGCCAGCGCCAGCAGGTGATCGAGCGGCTGGAGGTGAGCGGTGGCGCCAAGGGCATGGAGACCCGTTGCTTCACCCCGCAGGGCGAGGAGCGCTGGCTCAACGTTTCGCTCAACACCGTCTATGACGCCGACGGCGAGCCGATCCACCTGGAAGGCACCTGCATCGACATCACCGAGCGCATGCAGCGTGAAGTGATCGAGAAAGAGCGCGAAAACGAACGCATGGAAAAGGAACTGGCCCGCAACGCCGCCGAGGCCAAGAGCCAGTTCCTGGCCAACATGAGTCACGAGATCCGCACGCCGCTGGCGGCGATCATCGGCTATGGCGAGAACTTGCTGGATCCGGAGCTGGATGGCGAGGAGAAGCGCAACAGTGCCGAGACCGTCGTGCGCAGTGGCCGCCATCTGCTGGATCTGGTCAACGATATCCTCGACCACTCCAAGATCGACGCCAACAAGCTGAACGTCGAGATCCTGACCGTCGACCTGCCCGAGTTGCTGGACGAAGTGCGTGCGTTCTTTGTGCCAAGGGCCCGGGAAAAAGGCGTCGAATTCGGGATTCACTGCGATTTCCCGCTGCCCGAACAGATCCAGACCGATCCGACCCGATTCCGGCAGATCATCATCAACCTGTGCGGTAATGCGTTGAAATTCACGGAAAAGGGGGCGATCTCGCTGTCCATTCGCTGCCAGCGGGACACCGAGACCCTGATCGCCCGGGTGGTGGACAGCGGCATCGGCATGAAGCCGGAACAGCTCCAGCGCCTGTTCGATCCGTTTGCCCAGGGCAGCGCCGCGATTGCCCGCCAGTACGGCGGCACCGGTCTGGGGCTGAGCATTTCCAAACGACTGGCGGAACTGCTGGGGGGCTCGATCGCTGTTCACAGTGTCTACGGTGAGGGCAGCGAATTTGAAGTCACCATTGCCACCGGGCCGCTGGAAGGTGTGCATCTGCTGCGCGATGCCTCCGAACTGACCCAGCGCCGGCGCCTGCTGCCCATGGTCACGGCGCCGCGCCTGCGCGGGCGAATCCTCTGCGCCGAGGACAACGACGTCAATCGCAAGCTGGTGGAACTCATGGTGCAGCGGACCGGTGCGGACATCATGCATGTCAGCAACGGCGCGGAAGCCCTGGACGCGGCCACTCACGGGTCCTTCGACCTGATCCTGATGGACATCCAGATGCCGGTTATGAACGGCCGCGACGCCACCGCGGCCCTGCGTGAGGCGGGGATCAACACGCCGATCATCGCCCTGACCGCCAACGTCATGGCCGAGGACATCGAGGACTATCGCCGTGCCGGCTGTACCGATCATCTGGCCAAGCCCATCGACAAACGCCGCTTCTACGAAATTCTGGCCCGTTACCTGACCCTGGACGAGTGGCCCACTCCGACGGAAGACCAGCAGTACGAGGGCACGGTGCTGGTGGCCGAAGACAACGACGACAACCGCCGGCTCGTGGAACGCCTGCTGGCCCGATTCGGACTCGACGTGATCGCCGTGACGTCAGGCCGGGAGGCGGTCCAGATCGCCCTGGCGAAAACGGTGCACCTCGTTCTGATGGATCGCCACATGCCGGATATGGACGGGCCTGCCGCCACCCGGATGCTGCGCCAGACCGGTTTCCGGCGCCCGATCATCGCCTTTACCGCCGGGGATCAGCGGGAAATCGAGGAACTGGTGGACGCCGGCTGCGATGGCGTCCTGAACAAGCCGATCGACAACGGGCACCTGGGTGCCACGCTGGCCCGCTACCTGTCGGCCAGCGGTGCGACGGCAGCGGCCAGTCAGGAGAGTGAGGGTATCCGGGCGTTGGTGTCGCAGTTCCTGGACGGGTTGCCGGAGCGGATCCGTATCGTCGAAACCGCTGTGGCGGATGCCGATTGGCCGACCCTGCAGAACCAGGCCCATCAGATCAAGGGTACCGCCGGCGCCATGGGCTATCCGCTGATGACCGAGCAGGCCGGGGTGGTCGAAGGGGCCATCAAGCGGGGGGACACCGGTCAGGTCACTGAACAGTCTGATACACTCATCAACCTGATGCGCCAGGCGGTCGCCAGCCGCCGTTACGCATCCGAGATGCCAACTGAGGATCGTTAGTCGTGGACGAGAAGCAAAACAACGAAACGCCGTCTCTCAACACCATGTTCGGGACCTACGCCGACGTCCTGTTTGTGCTGTTCCCGTTCCTGGTGATCATCATGCAACGGATGTGGGACGGCGATCTGACCGAGGTGCTGCTGCGCCCGGATCTGAGCATTGCCTCGGCGATCCTGGCCGGACTGGCGATCGGCAAGTTCGTGCTGGGACTGGTCATGAATCGCGATCTGGGACGCTACAAGGAACGCATCGTCTTCTTCATTGCGCTGACCCTGTTCCTGGTGATGGGGCCGGCGATCATCCTGATCCTGAGTATTGTCGGTGGCGACAAGGTGCCCGGTTTCGTGGCGTTCCTGCAGCCGGTGCTGCTGATTGTGGCAATTTCGCTGTATACCACGGCCATTTCCATCAGCAACCTGCTGCTGCGTGGTGGCGAGGACGACATTACGGGCTCTGCGGCCCGATCCACTTCAGTCGAACGATCCGCGTCGCCCACTCCCCTGGTTATCCCGCGGCGGACGTCGAATGGCGAGTAACTCTGTGCCGAAACGAATGATGCCTATTGAGAGGAATTGAGAATGGAAAATCTGCGAGTCCTCGTGGTCGAAGACGAGCCGACCATGCGCGAACTGCTCAAGGACATGCTGCACCAGACCGGCGCCACCATGGTGGTGGACTGTGTCGATGCCGCCAGTGCCCGCAAGCAGTTTGCCGAAAGCAGCTTTCATATCGTGATGCTCGACCTGGGCCTGCCGGACATGGACGGTCATGAACTGATGCAGGAATTCAAGGCGGCCAACGAACAGCAGCACATCGTCCTGGTGACTGCGGACGACTCCATCGACAGTATCCAGCGCGCGATCAGCGCCGGCGCCAACGGCTATGTGGTCAAGCCCTATTCACTGGAAAAGATTCAGGATGTGGTGAACAACTACGTCATGGTACACGGCGGGGAAGGCGACGCCCTGCGAGGCATCAGCCGCCATCACTGACGGCTGAGAGGGTGTTGCAAAAGCTACTGCGCTCAACCATACGGCGTTGAAAATCGCCTCAAGGTGCTCATTTACAGCCCGTAAACTGCGCTCTTTCGTCGATTTTCGCCTTGTCTGGCTATCGCTCGCGACGCTTTTGCAACACCCTACTGAGTGCCCGTACCCGCGGTCAGGCGACCTGACGGGCAATCCAGGAATTGTACTTGGTGGCCAGGGCACGGACGTAGCGGGCCTCCTGGCTGTCCATCGTGGCGATCACGCCGTTGAAGATCCAGCCGCGCTCGTAAAGACCCAGAACGCTCTGTTCGCTATCCAGGTTGACGCGCTGGTTGAGCTTCTTGCAGATGGCCTCCAGCAGCGGCAGCTTGGCCGGACGGCGCAGGGCGCCCTGAGGATTCGCTTTGGTTTGCGGGCCGGGGCGGTTGTGGTGCTTTCTCATCATTCTCTCCTTTTTGCTCTATCGCGCGTGCAAAAAAACAAACCCCGATCAGGGCGACCGGGGTTGTTCGAGAGAATCTCGGCCCGGTCGCCCAACGGCTTCCGGGTTTGGGGAAGCCGTTAGAACATGCGCATGACAATGGCGTGGATGCCCGCCTGGTACAGGGCCTGATCCGCGCCTTCGCGGTTGACTGCAAGCTTCGGTTGTCCGTACATCTGAGGCTGACCTCTCCACTGGGTTGCTGAATCGAAACCATAAAAAAAGCCCGGAATGATTGTGCTTCCGGGCCTTTCTGCCACCGGAAGATTCGCACCGCGAATCGCCCGGTTGCGGGGATTCGTCGGTTATTCGGCTTTGCTTCGATTCAATGCAATCACTCGTCGCTGTCTCTGTCTGAACCGGCGCTGTTGGTGCCGGCCAACGGTTGTCCGTTGTCACCTGTTGCCAGTCTATCCGTTCATGGGGACTTTGCAATAGGGCGAAGCGGGCATTTTGTGTCCGCGTCCCGCCAGCCCCGCCCGGGAGGCCGTTTGCGGCAATCTCGTACAGATAACAGGGCCTCCCGGCGCCATACTGCATATTGTCACGTGTTTACGTTGTGCATTTCATCAGCCCTTATCCACCTACGATGGGTTGGTATGATGAATCTCTCCTTTAATGGCGCAGCCTCTTGGCTGCGTCTTTTTTTTATCCCCGTTTTTATCCTTGGTATTTCCCGTGCGCCTCCTCTCGGTTGTTGCGTACTGAGTTCCTCGTACAGCCCTATTCAGGCTCGCGCGCGATAATTAGGACGCTATCTTACCGGGTGTTGGCCCGGCAATTCCTGAACTCACAAAACCGAGGTAAACCGAGAACATCATGTCCGACGACACAGGCCGCATCGTCAAACTGAAATCCCACATCGTCATTGAAGTAGTGCTGGTCGTGGCACTGGCCCTTTATTTTGTTCTGGCCAAGAGCCAGGTCGTCGGAACGGACGTGACGTTTACCGCCTTGGGCGCCGCGCTGATGGCGCTGGTGACCTTCTGGACGCTGAATACGGCCGGGGATGTGATTGAGGTCGTCGCCCAGCGCCTGCAGGCGAAAAAGCACTGAATTCCGGGACTCAGGAGCGCGCCGCGCGGACTTCCGCCTTGCGGTGTGCGCCTTGATCCATCACCCGGCGCCAGGTTTCCTGCAGAATCAGGGCATCGTTGGCCGCCCGGTGTACCGGCAGGCCGAGTGACTCGATCACCTGCTGGCGGACTTCCGCCCACAACTGCACCTGGTGGGTGTCGAGGATGGAGGACACCGACTCCAGTACGAACGTCGGCGTGATGCGGGCAGCGCGGAACAGGCGGTGCAGCCAGAAGCTGTCGAACGTCCAGGCATCGCAGTACACCGCATCGCCCAGCAATTCGTTCAGGGCATGGGCGACGTCACGCACCTCGTGACCTTCCCGGCACAGGGTGTCGCGGCTGATGCCGTGGATGGCCTCGGCGCTGTCCGACCAGTCCTGCCAGAGCACGTGGGGGGCGATCAGCCAGCTGTGGAGGGTTCCATCCGGCAGACTGACGCCCACCTCGATCGGGTAGCTGGCGATCAGGTCCAGGCTGGAGGCCTCGAAATCGATAAATGCCGGTGACTCGGAAACGTTCATACTGCGTCGTTCTGGTTGTGTTCTTTTAAGCCTGCCAATGCGGTTGTGTCCGGCAGGTTGGATCCGGATGATCCATTGAGTTTAACCGGCCCTGCGACCGGACGCGAACCCATCCTGCCGCGTCCCTGTTACAATTCGTCCATTCCCGTTATTGGCTGTTATGAGGTTGCCCACCTATGTCCCAGAAAGTCGTCGTCATCTACTCCGGTGGCATGGATTCCTTCACGCTGCTGCACCGTGCCCGGGCCGCCGGTTATGAGGTGCATGCGCTGTCGTTCAATTATGGTCAGCGACATGTGCGGGAACTGGAATGCGCCAGGGCGGTGTGCGAACAGCTGGGGCTTCCTCACAAGGTAGTCGATATGTCGCCTATGAGCGACCTGCTCAGCGGCTCGTCGTTGACCGACGACATCGACGTGCCGGAAGGCCACTACGAAGAGGACAGCATGAAGTCCACCGTGGTGCCCAACCGCAATATGATCCTGATCGCCCTGGCCACGGGCTACGCGGCGTCGGTCGGCGCCCAGGCGGTCTGGTTCGGCGCGCACGGCGGGGATCACGCGATCTATCCGGATTGTCGCCCGGAGTTTGTGGAAAAAATGGACGCTGTCTGCCAGATCGCCAACTACGAGCCGGTGCGCGTCGAGGCGCCCTACATGGCGCTCGATAAGGGCGAGATATTGGCCGAAGGCCTGGGCATGAACCTGGACTACAGCCAGACCTGGACCTGTTACAACGGCCGTGACGCCGCCTGCGGGCGCTGCGGTTCCTGCGTGGAGCGCCTGGAGGCGTTTGCCGCCCGTGGCCTGCGCGATCCGCTGCCCTACGAGGTTGAGGTCTGATGTACCGGGTCAAGGAAGCCTTTTACACCCTGCAGGGCGAAGGCGCCCAGGCCGGGCGCGCGGCGGTGTTCTGTCGCTTTAGCAAGTGCAACCTGTGGACCGGCCGCGAGAAGGACCGGGCCAACGCGGTCTGCAATTTCTGCGATACGGATTTTGTCGGCACGGACGGGCAGAATGGCGGCCAGTTCGCCGATGCCGACGCGCTGGCCGATCACATCGCCGCGCTCTGGCCCCACGCCAGCGGCCGTCCCTATGTGGTTTGCACCGGGGGGGAGCCGCTGCTGCAGCTGGATGAACCGCTGATCGAGGCGTTTCATGCCCGCGGTTTTGAAGTGGGCGTGGAAACCAACGGCACCTTGCCCGCGCCGGCCGGCATCGACTGGCTGTGCATGAGTCCGAAGGCCGACGCCAAGATTGTTCTGGAGCGTTGTAATGAGCTGAAACTGGTGTACCCGCAGCCCCTGGCGATGCCCGAGCGTTTCGAGCACATCCAGGCGGATCATTTCTTCCTGTCCCCGATGGCGTCGCCGACGCTGCCCGAAAACGGGCCGGATCCGGTCAAGCAGAGCAACACGCGCCGGGCCACGGACTACTGCCTGGCGCACCCCCAGTGGCGGCTGACGTTGCAGATGCACAAGATTGTGGGGATTGATTGAGCCGGATGTGAGTGGCCCGAACGTCGTTGCATCTCTTCAGGCAACCCTGCGGGCTGCTCCGAAGCTGAAGCGTCGTATATGGTCCCCTCCCTGTTGGTCACTCCCCCAGGTCAGTGAAGAACGGTTGCATTCGCATATCCGGCCTCTTCGTGGAAGCGTTCTGGCTTCCGGGCCCTCATGGGTTCCGCTCATCCTCAAC